>VGQX01000227.1 GCA_016882305.1 Cyanobacteria bacterium K_Offshore_surface_m2_239 | reverse complement strand
GGAGGAGGGGAGAGCAAGGGACTGTTCTAAGGGAGGAGGCTGGTGGAACGAGCGCGGCGGGTGCAGGGCCGGGGCGGGTCCAAGGCCGGGGCGGACCTTTTAGGGTTGGATCCTGAAGCGCTGCGGAACCGGGCCATGGCCGAATCCTTCTCCTTTGATGTCGTCAGTGATTTCGATCGGCAGGAGTTGGTCAACGCCATCGATCAGGTTCGCCGCGATGTCTCCACCCGCTACGACCTGAAGGACTCCAAGACCGAGATCGACCTGGAGGAGGCCGCGATCACAATCACCACCGCCAGCGACATGACCCTGCAGGCGGTGGAAGACATCCTGCGGCAGAAGGCCACCAAGCGGAATCTGTCGCTGAAGATCTTTGATTTCCAGCCGGCGGAAAGCGTCGGCGGCAACCGGGTGCAGCAGGTGGTGAAGCTGCGCAAGGGGTTGAGCCAGGAGCTGGCGAAAAAGCTGAGCAAAACCGTCCGCGACACCCTCAAAAAGGTCACCGTGGCGATCCAGGGGGAGAGCCTGCGGGTGACGGGCAAAAGCAAGGACGACCTGCAGCAGGCGATCCAGCTGCTGAAGACGCAGGACGTGGAGGTGCCGCTGCAATTCGAGAACTACCGCTGACGCCCCCCGCCGCCATGGCGCCAAACGGGCCGCCCCCGAGCCTGCCCCCGGAACCCTCCCCGGCTGCGGAAGCGGTTCGGCGGAAGCCGCCCGGCTGGCGGTTCTGGATCGACCGCGGCGGCACCTTCACCGACGTGGTGGCCCGCCCGCCCGTTGGTCCCCTCATCGTGCGCAAAGTGCTCTCCGTACAGCCGGAGCGGGAGGGCGATCCGGCGGTGCGGGCGCTGGCGGAGCTGCTGGGCCTCGCGGAGGGGGAGCCCTGGCCGCCGGGGCTGGTGGAGGAGGTGCGCCTGGGCACCACCGTGGCCACCAATGCCCTGCTGGAGCACGCCAGCGCCCCGGTGTTGCTGCTGGTGGCGTCCGGACTGGCGGATCTGCTGCGCATCGGCGATCAACACCGGCCCGAGCTCTTCGCCCTGCGCATCGAACGGCCCCAACCGCTCGACCTGCAGGTGGTGGAGGTGGAGGGGCGGCTGGGGGCGAACGGGGAGGAGGTGAACCCCCTGATGTTGGACGACGCCCTGGAGGCGCGGATCCGGGCGGTGTTGGCGGAGGGTCCGCGGCGGCTGGCGGTGGCGCTGCCCCACAGCTGGCGAGAACCCGCCCATGAGCGGGCCCTGGGGGACTGGTTGACGGCGCGGGGTCTGGGACCGGCCCTGCTCTCCCACCAGCTGAGTCGCCAGCCCCGGTTGCTGCTGCGGGCGGCCACCACGGTGGTGGAGGCCGCTCTGGAGCCGGTGCTGCGGCGCTACCTCGACCAGGTGGAGGCCGCTCTGGGGCCGGTGCCCTCTCAACGCCCGCGCCTGCGGGTGATGACCTCCAGCGGCGCCCTGCGCAGCCCGGCCCTCCTGCGCGCCAAGGACACCATCCTCTCCGGCCCCGCTGGCGGGATGGTGGGGGCGGTGGCGGCGGCGCGGCAGGCGGGCTGGGGGGAGGCGACCCTGCTGGGGTTTGACATGGGCGGCACCTCCACCGACGTGTTCCACTTCGCGCCAGAGAGGGGCGAACTGGCCTGGGAGCGCCTCAGCGGCACGGAGGTGGCCGGCCTGCCGCTCTTGGCCGAGCTGTTGCCGATCCACACCGTGGCGGCGGGCGGCGGCTCGATCCTGCGGGCGGTGGAGGGGCGCCTGGTGGTCGGTCCCCAATCGGCGGGCGCCGCTCCCGGCCCCGCCTGCTACCGCCGCGGCGGTCCGGCCACGATCACCGACGCCAACCTTCTCCTGGGTCGCCTGCCGCTGGACGCCCTGCCGGCGGTGTTCGGTCCGGGCGGCGATCAGCCAGCGGATCGACAGGCGGTGGAGCAACGCTTCGCGGACCTGGGGGCGGCCCTGGGGTTGGCGCCGGAGCAGGTGGCGCTGGGCGCCTTGCGGGTGGCGGTGGAGCGGATGGCGGAGGCGATCCGCCGCATCTCGATCCAGCGGGGCCAGGACATCCGCGCGGCGGTGCTGGTGAGCTACGGCGGCGCCGGCGGCCAGCACGCCTGCGCCCTGGCCGAGCGGCTGGGCGTGGGCCGGGTGGTGCTCCATCCCCTGGCGGGGGTGCTCTCCGCCTGGGGGATCGGCCTGGCGCCGCAGCGGCTGGATCGGGAGCGCAGCCTGCGGCTGCCCTTGACCCCGCAGGCGGGCGCTGCCCTGCGCGACGGCGTGGCGGAGCTGGTGGCGGAGGGGCGTCAGAAGCTGGTGGAGGCGGGCGACCTGCCTTCCGACGGGGCGCCGCTGGTGACCCTGCGTCTGGATCTGCGCACCGCCGCCAGCGAGCAGGTGTTGGAGGTGGCGGGGGACCCGCTGCTGGCGCCGGAGGACGAGGGCTGGGTGGAGGCGCTGCGGCGGAGCTTCGCGGCGGAGCACGCCCGCCGCTTTGGCCATGACCCAGGCGACGAGGAGCTGGTGGTGGAGCGCCTGGTGGTGAGCCTGCGGGCGCCGGAGGGGGAGCCGCCGGAGACGGATGTGCCCCCGGCGGCCAGAGCGGAAGCGGGGGAGCGGAAGGGTGCGGGGGCGGCCGCGACGTCAGCCCCCTCCCCCGAAGCGACGATTCCCCTCTGCGTCGCCGATCCGCAAACGCCGGCCGGGGAGACGGCCCGACCCCTTTGGCTGCCGGTTCCCCTCTGGCGGCGAAGTCAGCTGCGACCGGGGCAGACGCTGTGCGGTCCCGCAGTGGTCGTGGAGGACACGGGCACCCTCGTGCTGGAACCGGGCTGGACGGCACGGGCGCTGCCGGGCGGAACCATCCTGTTGGAGGCGCCGCCAGGCGAAACCCTTCTGTTGCAGACACCCCCCACCGACGAGGCCCCCCACCCCTCAACGGCGCCAGCGATCCGGGGATGCCCCGATCCCGTGCGCTTGGAGCTCTACAACCACCGCTTCACCGCCATCGCCGAGCAGATGGGGGTGCGGCTGCAGCAGAGCAGCCGGTCGGTGAACATCCGCGAGCGGCTGGATTTCTCCTGCGCCCTCTTCGATCGCCAGGGGCGGCTGGTGGCCAACGCGCCCCACATCCCCGTGCATCTGGGCGCCATGGGCGACAGCGTGATGGCGCTGCTGGCGGCCTGCGCGCGCGGGGAGCGGCCCCCGCTGCGGCCGGGGGAGGTGGTCGCCAGCAACAACCCCTTCAACGGGGGCACGCACCTGCCGGATGTCACCGTCATCACGCCCGTGTTCGCCGTTGATGGCGAAGACAGCCACCAGCCTGTCGCCGAGCTGGTCGCGTTTGTCGCCAATCGGGGCCATCATGCCGACGTCGGCGGCATCACCCCCGGCTCCATGCCGGCCTTCAGTCGCACCATCGCCGAGGAGGGCCTCCTGCTCGACAACGTGCCTGTGCTGGAGCAGGGCCAGTGGGGGGAGGCCTCCTGGCTGGAGCGCTGCGCTGAGGGCCCCTGGCCGGTGCGCGAGCCGCGCCGGTTTCTCGCGGATCTGCGGGCCCAGGTGGCGGCCAACCAGTTGGGGGTGGCGGAGTTGACTCGGCTGCTGGATCGCGAGGGTCAGGCGGAGGTGTTGGCCTACATGGAACACGGCCAGCGGCAGGCGGCTGAAGCCGTGCGCGGCGTGATCGACCACCTGCGCGATGGCGATCATGTGGTGGAGCTCGACGATGGCGCCGTCATCGCCGTGGCGGTGCGCGTGGATCGCGGCGCCCGGCGGGTGCGCGTCGACTTCACCGGCACTTCGGCGCAACAGCCCAACAATCTCAATGCCCCGCTGGCGATCACCAAGGCGGCCGTGATGTATGTCTTTCGCACCCTGGTGGAGGAGCCGTTGCCGTTGAACGCCGGCTGTTTCGAGCCGATTGAGCTGGTGGTGCCCCGGGGCTCGCTGCTCTGGCCCGAGTCCCCCGCCGCTGTGGTGGCGGGGAATGTGGAGACCTCGCAGGCGGTGGCCAATGCGCTCTACGGCGCTCTGGGGGTGCTGGCGGCG
>VGQX01000226.1 GCA_016882305.1 Cyanobacteria bacterium K_Offshore_surface_m2_239 | reverse complement strand
CCGCGACGCCAGAAGCGCCCCGCGCCCGCCCCCGGTGGCCCGCCGCCAGCGGCGTCGGGGGAGCCCTCCCTGTCTCTGCGACCGGACACGCTGGCGGAGCACACTGGCTTGAAGTTAGCGACGGCTGGCGCCGCCTCAAACGCCGGGCAACTCCCCCTGGCGCCTCTCCTTTGGCTGTCCTTGCCGAGGCAGGCACCATGGAGGCCCGAGCGGGGTGGCGATGATCGGTTGGTTGCGGGGCGAGGTGGAAGACCCATGGCAGCAGGCGAGCCGCTGCGGCTTGCTGCTCATCTGCCAGGGCGTGGGTTACGAGGTGCAGATCAGCCAGCGACAGTGGGTCGCCCTGCCCCCCCGGGGCAGCCTGCTGACGCTGCATGTGCACCAGAGCATCCGGGAGGACGGCTGGACGCTGTTCGGCTTCGCCAGCCGGGCGGAACGGGATCTGTTCCGCGAGCTGGTCGCCGTCAGCGGAGTGGGCCCGCAAATGGGCATGGCCCTGCTGGGGGCGATGGCCATGGAGGAGCTGGTGAACGCCATCGTCGACGGCGATGGTCGGCGGCTGAGCCAGGCGCCGGGGGTGGGCAAGCGCACGGCCGAGCGGCTCTGCCTGGAGTTGCGGCAGAAGCTGCCGGGGCGCTTCAGCCTGGTCGTGCCGGAAGGCCCCCCGCTCGGGGCCGGCCTGGCGGGTGCGGGTGCGGGCACGGGTGCGGCGGGTGCGGGTGCGGCTGGGATGGCGAGAGGCGAAGGGACTGCGGGGGAGCCCGCCGGAGGGGCTGACCTCGACGGGGAGGAGATCCACAACACGCTGCAGGCCATGGGCTACGAGCCGCGGGAGATTCATGCGGCCCTGCGGGCTGTGGCCGCCCAGGGGCTGGAAGCCAGCGCGGGCACGGAGCGCTGGCTGGGGGATTGCCTGCGCTGGCTGGCCCGCTCCGTCGCCTGACCCGTGAGGGAGCCAAGCGGTAGGATTTCGGATCGACTGCTTAGAGCCCAGCGCCGATCATGCCGCTTCCCACGCTTCGCAAACAGGAACTGATCAACAACCATCAGCAGCACGGCACCGACACTGGCTCAGTGGAAGTGCAGGTGGCGCTCCTCAGCGATCGGATCAGCCAGCTCAGCAGCCATCTGCAGAAAAACATTCACGATTTCTCCTCCCGCCAGGGGCTGCTGAAGATGATCGGCCGTCGCAAGCGGCTCCTCGGTTATCTGCGTCAACAGAGCGAGGAGCGTTACGCGGCGTTGATCGAGAAGCTCGGCATTCGCGGCTGAGCGATTCGCCATGCCTGATCGGAAGCGGCGCAGCGCCAAAGGCAACGGGTCCAAGCCCAACAGCGCCAATTCCAGTGGCGGCAAGGGGTTAGGGAGTGTTCCCCCCGCGCCCACCCGCGGCCTGGGCCGCTCCACGGCCAGCACTCCTCCCGCCGCCAAACCGCCGCGCCAGCGCACGCAGCAGGCGATCCCCGAGGCGGTGGCCAATCGCATGGCGCGGCGCATCGCCATCGCCACCGGTGTTCCCACCGTGATGGGCATGGGGATGTTCATCGCCAGCTACGTGTTGGTGAGCCGCCATCTGCTCGACATCCCGCCCTCGGCCACGTTGTTGGCGTCGGGGGGATGTTTTCTGTTGGGATTGGTGGGCTTGAGCTATGGCGTGCTCTCCGCCAGCTGGGAAGACGCTCCGGGCAGCCTGTTGGGCGTGGAGCAGATTCCCCTCAATTGGAGCCGCATCAAAACCTCCCTGCGGGCCCTGCGGGAAGGGGCCCAGGGACCTGGGACTAACAGTCCGTCCTGAGCCCGGACCCGCAAGCACGACGGTCCACCGCAGTCGGAGGTCCACCGCGACAGATCCACCGAGAAAGAGAGAGACGCTCGGACAGGGCTAGATTTTTCTGGTCTGGCAGGCAAGCGAGTGCTCTCCAGCAAGATCCAGTCCTTGCGCCTGCGCCGCCAGGGATCACAGATCGCCATGAGCAGGGCGAACATTTCAATTAGCTTTACGCCTCCCAAAAAACGTCAATTCGCATAAACCGACAACAGTTGTCGCGTCGCGCGAAAGCACAGCGTTATGACCGCAAAGAGCTGCTATAAAAGCTTCAGCTTGGCAGTCTCAGGATCAGCCCAAAACAATTTATCTTGGCCTGATACTCTCTGATTCCCGAGATTCCGCCTTTGATGGGTGTTGGCGCCACCTTGGCCTGGAGCCGTGGCCTGCGTCGTCGGATCAAGCGCAGCGTCCTGGGCTGAGCGACAGGGAACGGAAGGCCACCTCGTCCGCGCCATGGGCGCCGGAGCAGCCTTCCCACGCCTGGTTCCCGCCGTTTCCGGCCGGGAACCAGGCCTTTTTCTGTTCTCCCCGCTCCCATTCAGACCGCTTTTGCCTTTCGCCCCTACCCCGGACAAACGGAAGCCTCCAACAGGGACGCGCGGAACTGGGCGGATTCCAGGGTCTGGAGAGCGGAGAGGCCATCGCTGACGCAGAATTGGGAGCCCAGGCGGACGAAGCGGCTGCCGCCAGGGGCGCGGACGCGGGCCACCACCGGCACGCGGGCCACCCCCAGCTCCTGTTCGGGCCGGTGGCGATGCAGACACTCCCGCAGTCGGTGCTGAATCGTGATGTCACCCGCCTGCTCCGCTGGCAGCTCCACCATCAAATACCGCAGATCCTCGATGCTGCAGCAGTCGTCCACAATCACCTGCACACGATCATCCCGACGATCCACCGACGCCCACACCATCAGACGGGCATCCACCATCAGATGGTCCGCCAGGCGGGCATAGCTCTTGGGAAACACCACCGCCTCACAGGAACCGGTGAGATCCTCCAGCAACAACACCGCCATGCGATCCCCCTTGCGGGTCGTCACCTGGCGAACCTCAGCCACCATCGCCAGCAGACTGATCTTGGCGCGATCGGCCTGCTCCTCCAAGCTGGCCAGTCCGATCGGCGCCAGCAGCCGCAGGGCGCCATTCCATTGCTTCAAGGGATGGTCGGAAAGATAGAAGCCAACGATTTCCTTTTCCAGGCGCAACTTTTCGGTTGGCGCATACTCCGCCACCGGTGCCGCCTTCGGCGCCATTGACGCCGGCGCCGCCCCACCGGACTCCAGGCCCCCGCCCAACAGGTCCAGCAGACTGCCCTGGCCACTGGCGCGATCCTTCGCCCTGGCGCTCGCCCAATCCAGCACCAGATCCAGATCCGCCATCAACTGCGCCCGGTTTCCCTTCGGCTCCAACGCATCCATCGCCCCGGAATGGATCAAGGCCTCCAAGGCGCGCCGATTCAACTGCTGGGGGGCGATGCGATCGCACAGATCCGACAGCGACTGGAAGGGGCCCTCCGTCTGACGGCTCTCCAGCAACAAGCGAATCGCACCCTCGCCCAGGTTGCGAACGGCCGAGAGGCCAAACAGGATGCGACTCCCCACCGGGGTGAAATCCACACCCGACGCATTGACATCAGGCGGCATCACCTCAATGCCCATGGAATTGCAATTGGAGATATACCGCTGCACCTTGTCGCTGTCGCCGGCATTGACCGTGAGCAAGGAGGCCATGTAGGCCACAGGATAATGGGCCTTCAGATAGGCGGTCTGATAGGTGACAGCCCCATAGGCCGTGGAGTGGCTTTTGTTGAAGCAATACTCCGCAAACAACACCATCTGCTCGAACAAACTCGTGGCCACGCCCTCATCGACGCCCCGTTCCTTGGCGCCTTTGACAAAAATATCCTGATGTTTTTCCATTTCAGACTTCTTCTTTTTACCCATCGCCCGCCGCAACAGATCCGCTTCGCCTAGGGAATACCCGGCCAAATCCTGAGCGATCTTCATGATCTGCTCCTGATACACCATGATTCCGTAGGTTTCCCGCAGGATCGATTCCAACTTCGGATGGGCCACATCAATGCGCTCGCGGCCATGCTTGCGGTTGATGAACTTGGGAATCAGCCCCGCATCCAACGGACCGGGTCGATAGAGCGCCAGGATGGAGGAGATGTCTTCCAGAGAGGAGGGCTTGAGATCCTTTACGATCTGGCGCATGCCGCTGGATTCCAACTGGAAGATCCCTTCCAGATCGCCGCGGGCCAAGAGCTCAAAGGTGGC
>VGQX01000225.1 GCA_016882305.1 Cyanobacteria bacterium K_Offshore_surface_m2_239 | reverse complement strand
TTGTGGTGCAAGACGGCAACACGAACGACATGATCTTCGACGTGCCGACCTTGATCACCTTCCTGAGCGGCAGCACCACCCTGCTCCCCGGCACGGTGATCTTCACCGGCACGCCGGAGGGGGTGGGGATGGCGGCCACGCCACCCCGCTGGCTGGCCCCCGGCGATCGGGTGGAGGTGGAGATCGAGGGCCTCGGCCGCCTCAGCAATCCCGTGGTGGAGGAGACGTTGGCGGCGGGAGGGTGACGGGCGCTGGCCCTGAGAGCATGCGTCCAGTCATGGCGGTGCCGCAATAGCTGTCACTACTGTCACGATTTTATAAAATTATTTGACAATTATATTGCATCTGCGACCAATTATATGATCTGCGATGGCAAGTCCTGCCGTGATGAGCGTGGTTCCGCCTGCTTCCATCCTTGGCAAGGGTTGGATGGGCGACTGCGCCCACGCCCAGGAAGCAGGTGTAGATGGCAATTCCTATCAGCATTGGCAAGCCAGCTTCGGCGGTGAATCCTTCGTCACCCCAACCGTCTATCTCCAGCAACATCAGTTCCGAGGCTGGTACTCGGCAACCAACACCTTCACAGCCACGTCCACCAGCCAAGTGCTGAGCTTCCTGGCTTTCGGCACCAATGGCGTCCCCCCTATCTGCTGCTGGATGGTGTGAGCCTGACCAAGAATGAAGTGCCCGGGCCCGTTCCCGTGCTGGGCCTGGCGGGCGCCCTTGCCTGGAGCGGCAAGTTGCGTCGGCGGATTCAGGCCTCCGGACGCAACAGCGCAGTTGCGCCTCGCGTTTAGCGATTCGAGAGGCGATTCGAGAGACAGCCTCCTGATTCAATCGCCGATGTCCGTGGTGATCCTCCAGCCTTCCTGGCCAGACTTGGTCTTGCGGCAGCACCCGTTGCTCTGCTCGCGTGGCTCATGCGCTGGTGATTCTCTGGCGGAAGCCAGGAGGCCCTGCTCCTGACCATCCAGGCCCTCCTGGATCAACGGCGCAGTGACGCCTGACGCCGCCAACCGCTTCAATCTGGAGGATCCGACCAGCCTGGCTCGGCTGGAGGAGCCGTTGACTGCCCTGATGCTCCGCGTCAAGCCCCTTAGCCGGCGATTTGCATCAAGAAAAAGTTACCAAGCTTAATTGTCGCCTGGTAACACTGGGGTTTGCCTGCCGGCGGCCTTCGGCTCGGTGCTCAGGCCATGGGCCGTGTCAGGAGCTCAGCTCTTCAGGCGTTGCGCCAGATCCTCGGGCACCCGGAAGATTTCCCGTCGCCCATCCTTGCCCGCAACCAGTAGGCCACGAGCCGCCAGCTTCTGCAGATCACTGCGGGCTGTCTGATGGCTCACGCCATGGCTGTTCTGGTGCGAAAGCACCGAGTAGCGGAAGCCGGAATGGCGCAGGGCATGACGCAGCAGTGCCAACTGCCGATGGTTCAGCCCTTCCATCCCCTCAAGCCGCTCCTGCAGCGTCCCCACCTCAGTGGCCTTGCGCTCCAGGTAGGCATCCAGGCTGGCGATGGCCTGTTGGATCACCTTCACCTGAGCCAGCAGGAAATAGGTGAGGTCGTTGTCGTCGCTTTCGCTCAACAAAAACGATCGCTCGTATTGGCCGCGGGCCCTGTTGATCACGGAGGAGATCGAGATGAACGCGAACAACCCGTAGCCCTGGTGCAGCATGGCCCAATAGAACAGCGCCCGGGCCGTGCGGCCATTGCCATCACAAAAGGGGTGGTCGTAGGCCAGCCAGAAGTGCAGCGCAATCGCCCGCACCACCGGATGGATGAACACCTTCGGAGTTTCGCCGTTGGCAAAGCGGCAGAGCTCCTCCAGGCGCCCGGGCAGCTCCTCGGCAGGTGGCGGCACATGGAACACGGTGCCGTAAGCGTCATCCACCACCACCTCCTTGCCAGGTAGGCGCAGCCGGCCGGCCTCGGCGGGCTCGTCCAGCGTCCCCTCGCTCACCAGCCGGTGCAGCTCCAGCACCAGCTGCGGTGTCAGCGGCTGGGTTCGCAACTCCCGGATGCGCTGCATCGTGAGGAAGTTGTTGAGGATCATCCGCTCGGAGCGATCACGCGGCGGGCGGCGGCTGCGGATCATCGCCTTGGCCACATCCCGCGTTGTGGCGGCCCCCTCCATCTGCGACGAGGTGATCGCCTCCTCCATCAGCGAGCTGAGCAGGTAGCGAGCTCGGGTGGAGCGGGTGGTCACGGCTTGCGGAGCCACCACGCTGGCGCCCGCCTGCCGATCGATCTGGTGCAGCCCCTGCAGCAGCACCGGCGGCTGCGAAAACCAGAACGCTTGGCCATCACAGGCCCGCAGCGGCAACGTGGTGGGCCGCCGCGAGAGCTTCTCCGCCAGCCACCACTGTTCATGGCTCAGACCCTGGGGCGGTGTGCGGTGGCGCAGCTCATCCCAATGCAGGTAGCGATCAGCAGCTGCCTCACTCGCCAGTAGGGTGAGCAGCGGCTGCGTCTCCTGCAACCCGCCGCAGCGCTCCAGCAGCTCCTGGATGGGAGGGGGTCTGCGGGGCAGCCGGGCGGCCAAGCGCTCACCAACTTCAAACTTGCCTCAAATTAGAAGATGGTTTGACGTTGTGCCCGCTGGTCTGCGGCCAGTTCCGCCAGCCCCACCACATCCACGCCATCGGCCCGGGGATACCCCGTAACCTCTGGCGTCACCACGAACGTTTGCTCGGGTTGGAGGTTGGCGAGGGCCTGATGAAAGCCCTTGCCCAGGCGGGGGCTGAGGCTGCGTTTGATGTCGATCGCCCAGCGCCGCTGCGGCGACCACTCGAGCACCAGGTCGAACTCCGCCCGGCGGCGGTGCGATAAAACCAGCCCCCACAGCCCTGGGGTGCCACCGCCAGCAACGTTTCGATCACGAAGCCCTCCCAGCTGGCCCCGGCCACCGGATGGCCCAGCACCGCATCGGCATCGCCTAGACCGAGCACGGTGTGCACCAGGCCGCTGTCACGCACCAGCACCTTCGGGGAACGCACCAGCCGCTTGCCCACATTCGCGAGCAGCGGAGGGAGCCGGCGAACCAGCAGCAGGTCCACCAGCAGGTCCAGGTAGCGGCCCACCGTTTTCCCGTCCACGCCCAGGGAGCGGCCCAGTTCGGCCAGCACCACCGGCGGCGCTGCTTGGCTTTCCGTCAAAGCAGTCGTGGATCAAACGAGAAGGCCACAACACTGGTGATGAGGATTTGTTGCGCGTCTGGATGCCGAGGAGGCGCAGCAAAACGTCTTCAACCTGACGCGCGCCAATTTCAGTATCAAGAAGATTGAGAGGGATCTCGCAGCCCAATGCACGGTTGGGAGTCTTCAGCCACATGCGGGCTTTGTCGATGGAGCCGATCAGACTCCTGGGGGTTGAGGTGCCGTGCCTCCTTCCTGCGGGCGACGGTTCGAGGTGGGATCCCAAAAACAGTGGCGACGTCTTGCGGAGCAATATCGAGTTGCGTTGTCAGTGCCACGAATGCGGAGAAAGGCAGGCCACTGCGAACGGCATCACGAAGCTCCGCCAAGTTGGTTGCCCTCAAGCGCAAGATCGAGGCCGGCCCTCCTGGCTCAGGCCCGGAGGAGACAGGTGCGGATGCGGGTAACCGTTCACGGGGGTGGCAGCCCCAAGCCCTGCCGCCCTTGACAGAACCCAGGCAGACGCTTTGATCTCAGAACGAGACAAGCCGAGATGGATCGTCCACCTGCTGGTATTACCGATCGTGACTGGGAGGCGACGCCGCCAACGGTCAGGGCCCTGGTGACGCAATTGATCTCGCAGTTGGAGGCGTTAACCGCTCGTGTCGCCCAGCTGGAGGAGCAGAAGGGCCGCAGCTCAAGAAATTCCTCCAAGCCACCATCCAGTGATGGCAGTGGTTTTAAGCCCCCAGCCAAGGAGAAACGCAAGGGCAGCGGCCGCAAGCGCGGCGGTCAGGAAGGCCATCCTGGCGCGAGCCGTGAGCTCGTCCCCGCAGAGCAGTGCGCGGATGTCATCCCCCATATCCCCAGCACCTGCTGTGGTTGCGGGGAGGCGCTGAGTGGTGTGGATCCAGAACCGCATCGCCATCAGGTGATTGACATTCCCAAGATCGAGCCGTTTGTGATTGAGCATCAGCTGCACCGGTTGATCTGCTCGCACTGCCACACGAGCACCCGCGCCGAATTGCCAGCGGGAGTGGAGAGCGGGGGCTTTGGCCCTCAGCTCAGCGCCTTGGTGGG
>VGQX01000224.1 GCA_016882305.1 Cyanobacteria bacterium K_Offshore_surface_m2_239 | reverse complement strand
TGCTCGCCGATGCCCTCACGTATCTCCCTGCCGACATCCTCGTGAAGGTGGATCGGGCGGCCATGGCCACCAGCCTCGAAACCCGCGCCCCCTTCCTCGACCACCGCGTCGCCGCCCTCGCCTGGCGGCTCCCCCTGGCCATGAAGCTCCGCCCCACCGGCTCGGGCTCCAGCGGCAAGTGGGCCCTGCGGCAGCTCCTCCACCGCCACGTTCCCCCCGCCCTGATCGACCGCCCCAAGGCCGGCTTCGCCATCCCGCTCGGACCCTGGCTCCGCAGCCCCCTGCGCCCCTGGGCGGAGGAGCTCCTCTCCCCGGCCCTGCTGCGCCGCCAGGGCTTTCTCCAGCCCGAGCGCGTCCACCGCCTCTGGGAGGAGCACCTCTCCGGCCGGGCTGATCACACCCCGCGGCTGTGGGCGGTGTTGATGTGGCAGGCCTGGCTCGCCGAGTGGGGCTCTTGATCCCCCTCAGCTGCGTTCCTCTGGGGCGTTTCTCTGGCGCGTTCCTCAGCCGCGATCAAAGAAGCGCTTGCCATCCGGCCGACGCCCGCCCGCTCGTCGGGCCGCCTGTCGGGTGAACTGGCTCACACTCGGATTCGGTACCAGGGGGTCCACATGGGCCACCTGTTGCCACAAGTCCCGCGGCGCCCAGCTCACGCTGTGGTGCGCACGGTCATGCTGCACCACATGGCACCAGCGAGACCCGCCGCACTGGGGACAAAACAACTCCTCCAACCATTCATTGCTCAACACCAACACCGGGTGCGCCTGAATGATCAACTTCGCCTTCTTGTCCGACATTCCCCGAGCACGCAGTTCCTCGGGATGGAGGAGATGCAAAAAATATTTCCTCCCGTTCCCCTCGATGCGTTGCTCCGGATGGGCTGGGCAAAACAATTGACGGGATCGGGGTCGCCGGTTCCTCCTCTCAGGGGCGGCACAGTTGTTTTCGGGTGGCTTGAAACTGTTCAAGGTTCGGCTGGGGAGAGTTGGCTTCAGGAATGGACGATTGACACTTTTCTGAAGCGATTCCTGGATTGAATCACCGCTAACAAACAACCCTTCACCTTCCTCTCTCCGCCATTCCTTTCCATTCCCGCAGACGCACTTGCCCTCCAGAGCGCATCGCTTGGCGGCTGGTCTTGATTCGGTGAAGCCGGTTGAGTCATCGGACTGAACAAGCAATCAATCGACGGCGTAAAGCTGAAAAAAATTACGATAAAAAATGTTTCAAATAATATGAGCGAAGAATAGCACCTTGTCCGGGTCCGTCTGGGATTCGTGACAAGAATGCAGGTCTCCTCGCTCGTCTGGCCAGGCCGGGGGCCCGCCCTGGGCCGCGATTTGGTTGCCCAGAAGGATCCGAGGACTTGCGTGTCAAGAAAGCGGGACACTCTTGTCGTTCCCGCGCCGCTTGATCTCCTGGCGCAAGAACACCACCCCTTCACGCTTCTCCGGCGCTGTGTCATCGTCGCTGCTGCGCTGGTCTCCTCCCGTTCCACCGCCCATGTCCGTTCTCGTCACCGGGGCCGCTGGCTTCATCGGGTTCCATCTCACGCGGCGTCTTCTGGAGCGGGGGACGCCGGTCCTCGGGTTGGACAACCTCAACCCTTACTACGACCCCGCCCTCAAGCGCGCCCGGGTCGCGCGGCTGGAGGAGTTCTCCGCGCGCTGCGGGGTGCCCTTCGCCCTCCTTCAAGGCGATCTGGAGGACCGCGACGCCGTGGCGGCCGCCTTCCGCGGCCAAGGTCCGGGGGGCGCCACCTTGCCGCCGGGGCCGCCGGACCGCGTGGTCAACCTCGCCGCCCAGGCCGGCGTGCGCTACTCCCTGGACAATCCCTCCGCCTACATCCAGGCCAACATCGTCGGTTTCGGCCATGTGCTCGAGGGCTGCCGCCATCATCAAGTCTCCCATCTGGTCTACGCCAGCAGCAGCTCCGTCTACGGCGGCAACACCGCCCTCCCCTTCAGCGAGCATCAGAGCGTCGACCATCCCGTGAGCCTCTACGCCGCCAGCAAGAAGGCTGATGAGCTCATGGCCCACACCTACAGCCACCTCTTCGGGCTGCCCGCCACCGGGCTCCGCTTCTTCACGGTCTACGGCCCCTGGGGCCGCCCGGACATGGCCCTCTTCCTCTTCACCCGGGCCATCCTCGCCGGAGAACCGATTGATGTGTATAACCAGGGCCAGATGGTGCGGGACTTCACCTATATCGATGACATCATTGAAAGCCTGCTGCGCGTGCTCGACAAGCCCGCCGCCCCCGACCCGGCCTTCGATCCGGCGGCCCCGGATCCCGCCACCAGCTGGGCTCCCCATCGCCTCTTCAACATCGGCAATTCCCACCCCACCCCCCTGATGGCCTACATCGAGGCCATCGAAGCGGCGCTCGGCCGCCCGGCGGAGAAGCGCTTCCTGCCGATGCAACCCGGCGATGTGCCCGCCACCGCCGCCGACACCACCGCCCTCGAAGCCTGGACAGGCTTCAAGCCCAACACCCCCGTGCGCGAGGGGGTCGCCCGCTTTGTGGCCTGGTATCGCGAGTTCTACGGGGTCTGAGCTCCGCGTGGATCGGCCTCCGCTTTGAATGGGAGCGTTTGCGTTCGTGGCATGACGATCCTGGTGACGGGCGGGGCGGGTTACATCGGCAGCCACGCGGTGCGCGCCCTCCAACGCGCTGGCCTGCCCGTCCTGGTGCTCGACAACCTGGTGTATGGCCACCGCGCCATCGTGGAGCAGGTGCTCCAGGCGCCCCTCGTCATCGGGCAGCTCGGCGACCGGGATCTGCTGGAGAGCGTTCTCCGCGGGGAGCGCTCCGCCTCGCCCATCCAGGCCGTGCTCCACTTCGCCGCCTATGCCTATGTGGGTGAGAGCGTGGTCGATCCCGCCAAGTACTACCGCAACAACCTCGGCGACACCCTCACCCTGCTCGAAGCCCTCGTGGCGGAGGGGCGCCGTCGCGGCTCGCCCGTGCCGATCGTCTTCTCCAGCACCTGCGCCACCTACGGCGTGCCCGAGCAGGTGCCCATCCTGGAAACCACCCCCCAACACCCGATCAATCCCTACGGCCACAGCAAGCGCATGGTGGAGCAGCTCCTCCACGATTTCGGCGCCGCCTACGGGCTGCCGAGCGTGATCTTTCGCTACTTCAACGCCGCTGGCGCCGATCCCGCCGGTGACCTGGGCGAAGACCACGACCCGGAAACCCATCTCATCCCCCTCGCCCTGGACGCCATCACCGGCCGCCTCCCCTGCCTGCGGATCTTCGGCGACGACTACCCCACGGCTGACGGCACCTGCATCCGCGACTACATCCACGTCAGCGATCTCGCCGATGCCCACCTCCTCGGCCTGCGCCGGGTCGAAGCCGAGGCCCGCCGCCTCGCCGACGGGGGCGATCCCGCCACCGTCAAGCCGGCGATCTTCAACCTGGGCAACGGCAAGGGGTATTCGGTGCGGGAGGTGATTCAGGCGGCGGAGGCGGTCACCGGCCGCCCGGTGCCGACGCTGGTGGCGCCCCGCCGCCCCGGGGACCCGCCGGTGCTCCTGGCCGCCGCCGCCGCGGCCCAGCGCGAGCTCGGCTGGCGCCCGCGCTTTCCTGAGCTGGAGGTGATCCTCGCCCATGCCTGGGCCTGGCACCAGAGACGTCATCCCCAACTGCCTTAAAGTCTCCTGAATTTTTCTTTGCATGTGCGGCCTGATCGGGGAATTTCGCTGGAGCCAACCGGCCCGGCCTCAACCCCTGGCGGGCCTCCGGCAGCGCGGTCCTGACGCCGAGGGCGGCTGGCTCAGCGACGATGGCCACTGCTGGCTGGGCCACACCCGTCTGGCCATCCTCGACCTCACCGCCGCCGGCGCTCAGCCGATCACCAGCCACTGCGGCCGCTTCACCCTCGCCTTCAACGGGGAGATCTACAACCACCTGGAGGTGCGCGCGGGGTTGGCCTTGCGCCACTGGCGCGGCCACAGCGACAGCGAAACCCTCGTGGAGGGCCTGGCCGAGCTGGGCCTCGACCTCCTGCCTCGCCTCCACGGCATGTTCGCCTTCGCCGCCTACGACACGCGCACAGGAGAGCTGCTGCTGGCCCGCGATCGGCTGGGCATCAAACCGCTCTACATCCAGTGGCTGGAGGACGGGCTGCGCTTCGCCTCCGAGCGCCGGGCCCTCGACCCCACCGGCGTCCTCACGCCCGATCAGGTCAGCCAGCTCCTGGCCTGGGGCCACCTCAGCACCCCGATGGCCGAAGGCTCCGTGGCCCCCCCTCCCCCCTCGGTG
>VGQX01000223.1 GCA_016882305.1 Cyanobacteria bacterium K_Offshore_surface_m2_239 | reverse complement strand
AGTTTTCTCCCGCCACGCTGAGGCGACTCTGGTTTTGGGGGCCGATCGCGGCGGGCGGCACGTTGGCGTTGGGGTTGACGCTGGCCTTGGGCCTGCCCCAGATCTTGGAGATCGGCCGGCTTTTGAACCACTTGCAGGAGCTGGAACAACAACGCCAGGAGCTGTCGCTGTTGCGGGTCCAGGCCGCGAAGAACCAGGAGGAGACCCTGCGGGTGCGCCGGCAGGGGGACCAATTGGTGCGGCTGGTCACGGGGAGAGGAGATCTGGCCACGGTTCTGGCGACGCTGGATCTGGAGGCGAACCAGGCGAAGGTGCAGCTGCAGCTCTATGAGCCTCTGCCGGCGGGAGGGAAGGTGGATCCGCGCGCCAGGACTCCGGGTGCCCCTCCGCCGGCCGCCGCCCCGCCCGAGGGTGGCCAGCCGCTCCTGCCGCCTGGCAATCGTCCCCCCGCCGATCCGATGGCCAAGGCGGGCTTGCGCGAGCGTTCGCTGGTGCTTGTCGCCCGGGGCACCTACCCCCAATTGCTGGATTTCCTTCGGCGTGTCGAGGCGCTGGATGTTCTCGTCGAGCAAAAGGATCTCTCCCTTTCCGTGGAGGAGATTCAGGCGGGTGCCCCCGCATCCCAGTTGCCCCTCACCGCTCCGATCGTGACCATGCGTCTATCGCTCACCCTCTGGTCGAAGGAGGAGATGGAGACACCCGCCAAACCTGCGGCGGGAACACCCCCTCCGCCCCCGGTTCCGCCAGCGCCCCCCGGCTAGATCAGCAGCCGTCCTGAGGACAAAGCTTTGGAGAGTTTTCAGTGGTTCAATAGCCGCAATTGTGTGGCGAAGGGTATGGCGATGCCGAGGCGGGCGGTCGATTCGGGCGCGGGGATCAGCGGTGGTCGCCGGTTCACGGCCGGTGCGGTTCTGCTGGCGCTCACCCTGCCGGAGATGGTCTTGCTGGCGGGAGTGGGGCGCGCCCAGGAGGTGTTTCCGCCCAAGATGCCGCGGTTGCCCAATGATCCGGGCCCGGTGCGGGTGGTGAACCCCGCGCCTCTGGGGTTGAAGGTGCGCCGGGTGCGGGATGCGGTGGAGGTGGTGATTGAGAACACGGGCAGCGGTCCTCAGCTGGAGCAGACCACCCGGGGCGACAGCTGGCAAGGGCGTCTTTATACGTCCCGCCCCTCCATCCTTCCGAATGGTGTGCAGCAGATCGGCGCGCCGGAGGCGGGACTGCAAAGCATCCGCATCGAGGGGGGCGGCACGATCTACAACCTCCAGGTGACGCCGACGCCTGGTTTTGGCGTGACGCGGCCCCTGGTGAGCGCCGACGGTCGGGATCTGGTGTTGAGCTTCCCGGCGCCGGTGCAGCCCTCGCTGCAGACCGTGCGCCCCAATGGGCTCGTGCCGGGGGCGGTCGCCACCCCGAACGTGGCCCCCCCCCTGCGGCAGCGGGCCTCCGCCCCGCCTGTGGGCGACATGGCGGTGGGGACGTTATCTCAAGCCGATCCCAGCTATTTGGATGTAAAAGGCCCGCCCATTTCCCTGACCTTTAATGATGTTCCAGCCCATCTTGCATTGCAAGCCATGGCCAGAAGGGGATGGCCGAATGGGTCTTACAGCAAAAGAGGTTATGGATTTGTTTACTCATCAAAAAACAATACAGAAACGACAACGGCGAAAAGCTTTTTCCAATCCGGCAGTGGTGTTTCTCTCGACGAAACTACAACCACTAAACAATCGAGAACCGTCAAATCCCCGCCAGTGTCTGCAGATTTCAGAGACACAGATTTTACAACTGCCTTCAATATGATTCTGGCTGGGTCCGGGTTGCAAGGCAAACTAGTTGGCGACACAATATTTGTTGGCCCTGATGTATTGAGCTCACGCGTCGGCTCCATGACTTCAAAGGTATACCGACTAAATCAAGTCAGCGCACGAAGTGCTGGAGAGTACCTCGCCAGCCTCGGGGCTGTCATCAGGGTTCCAAACACCACAACCACTACTTCATCCCAAGGCACATCCACCAATGTCGGCGCTGGCGCTGCAGCTGGTGGTTCCACATCCAGCGCATCTACTACTACTGGAACTACCTCCACCATAATCCAGGCCTACGGAGGAGGGGATGGTCCCCTCCTGGGCTTGACTGGAACGACAGACCCAAGGCTTGGCACGATTACTATTGTTGGCATGCCAAAACTTGTTGCTTATGCTGAGCAATACCTCCGCCAACTTGATCTCCGTCAGCGACAGGTGGCGCTGTCGATTCGGATTTTGGATGTGACCCTGGACAACGACAAAACCATCGACAACAGCTTCGCTTTTCGCTGGGGCAACAATTTCATCGTCAACAGACAGGGCGAGCTGGTGGCCAATTTCGGCGCCCTGCGCCCCCCCGGCACTCCCGAGGCGGGATTACCGGGGCTCTACGACCCCATTCAGGGGTCATCCCCCATCGTGGGAGCGGGGCGTTTCAAATTGCCCGGGCTCTCCAGCGATGGCAATTCCTTCTCCAACCAATTGTTCGCCCCCAACCAAGCCACGCCCTTCTCCAGCTCTGACCCGAATCAACCCCTGCGCCCCGGCTTTGGCAGCTATGCCAATCCTGGCCTGCCGGGAGTGACCAGGGTAACGCCGGGCACCCCTCCATCGACCACCCAATCAGTCGTCGATGGTGTTCTGGTGACGACGACGACCCCTGGAACGCCCACCAGCTTCGAATACGAACTGCCGAGCGCGTTTCAATATCCGCGCAACCAGTTCTTTGATTTTGTGCGCGCGTCGATTGAATCGCGTACCACCAAGGTCTTGGCCAGCCCCACCTTGATCCTCTCGGAAAACGCGGAAGAATTGCCGCAAGATACGCAATCGGGCACCACGCCCACGGAAAACTTCCTGGGGCAGAGCAGCACCAATGACATCGTGCCCAAAATCGGTCGAAAGCGCGCCAACGAATCCGCTGTGGTTGTCGGCGAGCAGTTGATCACCAACTACTCCGTTCAAGCCGGCCAGAACGGAGCGCCCAACACCTGCCAACCCGAATTCGGCATCGCTGGCCTCACCTTCGGCGCGCGAGTCAGCAAGATTGATGACAACGGCTTTGTCACCTTCTCCCTCTCGCCCTCCATCTCAGCCGCCACTCGGCGGCAATTTGTCGAAGGGTGCGGCTTCGTTGACATCCTTGCCCTGCGCAGCCTGGACACCGGCAACGCCCGGGTGCGGGACGGCCAGACCTTGATCCTCACCGGTGTGATCTCCGACCGCGACCTGGAGGAGGTCACCAAGTGGCCGATCCTCGGTGATCTGCCACTGGTGGGCCAGTTCTTCCGCAACAGCCGCGGCGGCCGCGGCAAGCGGGAGCTGGTGGTGATGGTCACCCCGCGCATCATCAATGACACGGAGGGCGGCACCTATGGCTACGGCTTCGAGCCCTCCACCCGCGACACCCGCCAGTTCATGAACGTCTCGCCTTCTTCGGCCGCCCCCACCCCCTTTCCGCAGCGGTGAGCCGCGACTTCACGGGCTGGCAACCTGAGAATTACAACCCCATGGGCACCTGGGCCAGGGCTTTGATCGCCAGGGGCGCCAACACCTTGGCCAGGCCCACGGCGCCATTGAGCAGGGCGCTGCCCATGCCGTTCCCCCCGGGTTTGCGGGCGGGAGCCGCCCCCACCTGGACCGCCGCCGCCTGAATCCGACGCGCTTCCTCCTGATCGCCCTGCCGCGCGTAAATCTCGGCGGCGTAGTCCAGATCCTGGCGCGCCTCCTCCGGTTTGCCCTGATCCGCCCGGGTCAACCCGCGGGCCAGCCAGGTGATCGCCGCCTCCGGGTTCTGCCGCAGCGCCTCGCCAAACAGCCGCTCCGCCTCCGGCTGCCGTCCCCCCAGCGCCGCCGCCACCCCGGCGTTGTGCAGGGCCGCGTAACTCAACACCCCCTGGTCCACCCCCTGGGCGCCGTCCCAGTGGCTGCGCTCCAGGGCGCCGGGATCGAGCTGGGCGCCGCTGAGGTCGCTCTGCCGCAGATCCGTGCCCAGCAGTTGCGCCCCCCGCAGATCCGCGCCCCGCAGCGACGCCCCCTGCAGGCTGGTGAAACGCAGATCCGCCCCCCGCAAGATCGCCCCATCGAGCCGGGCCTGGCTGAGGTTGGCCCGCTGCAGCTGGGCGCCGCTGAGATTGGCGTCCCGCAGATCCGCCAACACCAGATCGGCATCCTGCAGACGACAGGACGCGCACTGGCGCCTCTCCAGCAGCTTCATCACGTCGCCCTCCAGGGCCAGGGCTCCGGAACCGGCCAGGCTGAGGGCCAGAGC
>VGQX01000222.1 GCA_016882305.1 Cyanobacteria bacterium K_Offshore_surface_m2_239 | reverse complement strand
GCGGGCGCCCTTGCCTGGAGCGGCAAGTTGCGTCGGCGGATTCAGGCCTCCGGACGCAACAGCGCAGTTGCGCCTCGCCCATAGCGCTTCGCGAGGCGATGCGAGAGGCGATGCGAGAGGCGATTCAAGAGACAGCCTCCTGTTTTAATCGCCGCAAGCAAGCGAACCGCAAACCTTGAGCTGATTTGATCAGGTTCCCCTGGTCAAGTCGGCTGTTTTCGCGGAGCCCTCAACTGCAGAACGACCACCGAGCGGATGACCAGGGCGTGCTCGGTCGCCAGGCGGGACCTACGGTCTCACGGCTTGGACGTGCCTGGCTTGGCGGGGCTTGGACTGGCTGGAGCTGGATCCGAGGGTCTCGACTCTGTCGCGGTCGGTTGGGCTGCACTCGGCGGCGTGACCCCGGGAGGAGAAGGAGCCGCATGCTGTGCACAGGCCAACACCAAGACACCAACCAGCGGACCTGCCAACAGAGAAGGCACCATGGGAGACAAGCGCAACAGGGTCAAAACGGTCATCGTTTCCCCATCTTAGCCTCCAGCAAGTGGCGTTCAAGGGAGACATGGTGGATTCTTGTGGCCACCTGGCCCCAGCGGCTGCTTCCCGAGGTTCTCGTCCATGGTTCATTCACGTTGCGCTTTGGCTTGTCTGGCTGTCCTCCCATGGGCGGCCGTGCCCGCTGGCTACGGGTACGAGAGCGCTGACCAGGTGACCTCGATCAGCCAGTTCTCCGACGTGCGCCCCACCGATTGGGCCTTCCAGGCGCTCTCCAACCTGATCGAGCGCTATGGCTGCGTGGCCGGCTATCCCGACGGCACCTACCGAGGGCCGAGGGCCATGACCCGCTATGAGGCCGCCGCGTTGCTCCATTCCTGCCTCGATCGCATCACGGAGGTCACCGATGAGCTGAAGAAGCTGCTGAAGGAATTCGAGCGTGAGCTCGCCGTGATTCGCGGACGGGTGGATGGCCTGGAGGCGAGGGTGGCAGAGCTGGAGGCCAGCCAATTTTCCACGACGACAAAACTTTCCGGACTGGCCACCTTTGTGGTGGGGGCCAACACGTTCAGCGGCTCAGCCATCAACACGGGTGCCAACTCCGTCAATCGCGCGCCCAATGACTTCACCGGTCTTCCACGCTCCGCCGTGCGCCTGCCCAATGCCACCACCTTCAATTACGACCTGCAGCTGACCTTGGACACCAGCTTCACAGGGAAAGATCTGCTGCGCTCCAACCTGCGGGCTGGCAACTTCGGCCGCAGTGTGTTCGGCGGCGAACCCCATGCCCTGGGCCTGGCGGAGCTGGAGGTGGCGTTTGAGGAGGATTGCGGCGGCGACAACTGTGGCGATGTGCTGGCGATTGACAAGCTGTTTTACCAATTCCCCATCGGCAGCCAGTTCACCGCCACGATCGGCGCCCGGGTGGGTCAGGAGGACATGTTGGCCGTGTGGCCCAGCGTGTATCCAGCGGACACGATCCTGAATGTGTTCACGGTGAATGGAGCCCCCGCCGCCTACAGCAAAAACCTGGGGACAGGAGGAGGCCTCTGGTGGCAGAACAACGGGCTGAGCATCAGCGCCAACTATGTGGCGGCCAACGGCGATTCCGGCAATCCGAGCGTGGATGCGGAGGCGGGCGGAGGAGGCCTCGGCAACTCCTTCTCCGGGGCCACGGGGAGTGTTCAACTCGCTTATCAACAGGAGCAGTGGGGTCTGGCGGCGATCTGGACCCTTGTGCAACCCGAAACCCAGTTCGTACCCGGCACCACGCCCTTCACCCACAGCGCCATCGATCACAACATCGACGCGCGGACCAACGCTTACGGCATCAGCGGGTACTGGCAACCCCTCGCCAGTGGCTGGCTGCCCTCCATCAGCCTGGGCTGGGGCCTCAACAGCACCACCTATACGCGCACTCAACCCGCTGGGAGCCTGCGCACGAGCCAGTCCTGGATGGTGGGGCTGCAGTGGACCGATGTGTTCAGCAAAGGGAACGATTTTGGCTTCGCGGTGGGTCAACCCGTGTTCGCCACCTCCCTCAGTGACAACGTCACGCCCCGCGATGGCAATTTTGTCTGGGAGTGGTGGTACAAATTCCAGGTGACGGACAATATCAGCGTCACGCCTGCCTTGATCTATCTCAGTCGTCCGCTCGGCCAGCAAACGCCTCAAGGGGAGGGCTTCAGCCAGTTCGGCGGCCTGATCAAAACCAGCTTCCGTTTCTGATCACCAACATCGCCTCCGGGCCGCCATCCAGCGGCCCCTCTCACAGCAACGCCCCCTGATGATCTTGCGGCGGCAAGGGAGGAGCGCCCTGGCTCCGCTCCTCGGCATCCCCGGCCTTCACCTCCAGCGCCTGCTCGATCACCCGATCGGTGAGGGCATCGAAGTAGGCCGCCAGCGTGCGCTGCAGCTCCATGTATTCCGGCCAGAGCGTGTCGTTCACGAAGGAGCGACTGAGGCGCGCCATCACGGTGGTGCGTCGCTGGCCGCGGTAGCGATAGGGCTCCACCCCGTAGCGACGCAGGAGGGCCACAAACAAATGGCGCGACCACTGGTCGGCAAGGCTGAAGCGGAATTCGATCGGCGGCTCCTCGGCCTCCAGCTCCTTCAGCCGCGCCTGGATGCGCTCGCGCGCCCGCTCCGCCGCCTGACGCTCCCCTTCGCTGCCGGGTCGGGCATGGAGCGCCTCAATCCGCCGCAGCTTCTCCACCAGCTGCTCCTCCAGGCCCGGCGGGGGCGGATGGCCGGGGTCTGGAGCTGGCGATGGGGAAACTCCTGATGGCTTAGCCTGAATGTAAGAAAGCGCCGAAGCAATCCAAGGAAGCCAGTGGACATCAACCCATCCAGAGATGGCTCAGTTGAACGCAATCGCGGCAAAATGGAAACAAGAGCAGCTCTTTTGTCTACTCAGTGCAGACGCTATACCTCCAGACACCTCTCCCCCAAAATTTTGCCATTTTGGCATAGGCAGCAAAATACAACACAGCCAGTAACGCAGTGTCAACTTGAGAGCTCACACAACTCAAGCGAGGGCGAAGCACAAGAAGCGCACCAACTTGAATTGGTCAATCTTGCTCCAATCACGATTTTTGCAGGAGCAAATGATTCAGGCAATTCGAGGCTGATTCGTGAACTCACTCATCCAACCAGCTTGACAAAGTTTCTGTTGTCAACAAAAAAGATCTGTCAACAGAGAACATCGCTGGAAATATCATGGAAATGATTCATGAAACTACAGACCAGGACGTCCAAACAAGAAAGAACTCATCGATTCACAGATACTTGGCCAATAGGGAAGAAGGTTTGACCCTTCCATTACATCTACCTACATCAGTCTAATCTCCTGCGACATCCAGATTGCCATAGAGAAGGGATATCAATTGACCAACTGGATGACCAACTCGTGAGAGGGCAAGGGCCACACGAAGCGAAATAGCCGGCCAGAGGTGACGACGAAAACCCCTATAAACAAAAGAAGCGGGCGGCGGGAATCGAACCCGCATCATCAGCTTGGAAGGCTGAGGTTTTACCACTAAACTACGCCCGCAAATGCATAAAATATAAACAACCTTCCCCTCCGGAGACACCCTTCATGAGGGGGCTCCCCCGCCAACGGGACCAGCAGCCCCACCAGCTTCGCCATCTTCCCATGACGCCGGTCCCCCCCCAGCGGCTCAAGCATGATGGACTGCTGATCTCCCGGCCGGTTTGACGCCTCCCCGCTCCACCCCACCCGGGGACGTCCCGGGCTCCGCTCCCCGCCCGCCCACCAGCGCCAGCGGCAGCGCCTTGGACCGATCCGCCAGCGAGCCTGATCACGACGCCATCGAGCCCGAGCTGGCCTCTCCCGGCGCCCAGCGGCGCCTGATGCTGTCCTACGGCCTGGGAGACGCTGGCACAGGCATGGCAGCCTCCCTGATCGGCTTCTACCTGTTTGTGTTCTACACCTCCGCCGCCGGGCTCTCGCCGGTGATGGCGGGGGCGGTGTTGATGCTCGCCCGGATCTGGGATGCCATCAACGACCCGGTGGTCGGCTGGCTCAGCGATCGCACCAACCACCCCAACGGCCCCCGCCTGCCCTGGATGCTGTGGAGCGCCATCCCCCTGGGGGCCTCGATGGCGATGATGTGGTGGCTGCCTCCCGGCAGTCTCTGGGTGAAATTCGCCTTTTTTGTGGGCATCTCGGTGGTGGCCAACAGCCTCTACACCGCCGTCAACCTCCCCTACACCGCCCTGATGGCGGAGGTGACGAGCAACACCACCCTGCGCACCCGCCTCAACCGCTCCCGCTTCAC
>VGQX01000221.1 GCA_016882305.1 Cyanobacteria bacterium K_Offshore_surface_m2_239 | reverse complement strand
GAGGCGATTGGATCCGGAGACGGAGGACGAAGCGTTGAAGCGGGCCACAACCCTCTCTGTGATTGTGGGGAGTCCAACGCCAACTCCGCCAAAACCTCCGCCAAAACCTCCGCCAAAACCTCCGCCAAAACCTCCGCCTAGAGACTGGACGCGATATACCAAGTCAAGCGTTTCACCACTCGCACGAAGCGACCAGTTGCCAAGATCAATCCGTCCGCTGCCACCCGTAAAAAGTGCGCCAAAACTACCGACGACAACAGAGCCATTGACGTCAAGATTGCGGCCAACTGTTATGTTGCCCGCGTTGGCAGAGTTTCCGACAATGGACAGATTGCCATTGACTTCAAGAAAATCCCACAATTTCACGATTCGTCCGTCTGTGGTCTGCCGACCAAGGATCATCAACGCATTGTAGTTCGAAGCGTTTTCAATGGCCGCGTATCCCGATGTATTGCCAAATCCTGTGTGTTGATGGGTGGTGTTGGTGAAGTAGATGTCGGAGTTGGCGGCCTGCAGGGCGCCGCGCACCACCAGCTCCGTCGTGCCATCGGCGCGGCCCACGGTGACCCGATTGGTGGTCGTCAGCTCGCCGGTGACCGCCAGCGTGGTGTTGGCCGTCAGGGCGCCGCTGAAGGTGGAGGCGCCAGACACCGTGAGCGCGCCATCGACCCGCGCGCCGCCCGCCACATGCAACCGCGCCTGCGGATCATTGGTCCCCAAGCCCAGATTGCCCGCCGCATCCAGAAACAGCCGGGTGTTCCCCGCGCCGTCGGCGACCCCCAGTCCGCGGCGATTGCTGCTTGGCGTTCCGGGTTGGGCGGGATTGAGGTTGATCAGCCAATCCGGCGTCGCGACGGCGGGCCCGGGCGTGTCCCAGTAGAGCCGCAGGCAGCGCCGTTGCGTTTCCGCCACCGCCACCAGGCTGAGGGGTTCGCCGCTGTTGCGAAAGACGCCGTCATCGCTCTGATTGAGCGGCGAATCGATCAGATCCCGAAAGTCCTGCTCGGTGGGGATGGCATTGCGGACAAAGCGGGCTTGCAGATCCTGGCGGGTTTTCGAGGGGGCCATGGAGAGACAGCGGTGGAGGGAACAGCGGTGGAGGGGGTGCGGGCGGGAGCGCCTGGCGCGGAGGGCGAAAGCGGGCGCTCAGGGAGGCGCGGGCGCGGGCGACAGGGGTGGAGAAGCGGCGACGATGAAATCAAACTCCACCTGCATGTAGCCGATGCCGCCACGAGCGCGCTCGCCGGTCTCCACCTCCGTCAACAGGTCGATCTGGTGCTCCCGCGCCGACACGAGCACCACATCCAGCGCCGTCGCGCTGATCGACGCCTGAAGGCCCTCGCGAATTCGTCCGGGCTCGGGGATGGGGGCCTCGTTGCCATCAAGGAGAAACAGATTGATCTGGGCCACATAGTCGACGTATGGGAGGCGATCGACGAAATCGACCAGGCTCGTGGCATGAATCGTGCCACCGATGCGGATCTCCGCGCCGTCGTCGTAGGCCCAGGGCGAGAGAAAGCGCACCAGATCCTCATTGAGGCGTTGCTTGCTGTAGCGCTCCTCCTCCCCGGGGCGAAAGCGAACCCCCAGCCGCAGGCGCACCGGTTGAAAGGTGGCATTGCGCACGCGCATCACAGACCCCGCCGGGGCGCGCGCCCCCAAGAACCGTTGGATGTCCGCCAGGAGGTTGGCCGGTGCTTTCGGCGCCAGGGGATCGGCGGGCAGGGCGCCGCGCAGATCCGGAATCACAATCACCTCCACCCGTCCGCCGCCCGCGCCGCTGAAGCACTTCACCTTGTGCAGCCGGGCGCCGAACTCCTCCAGCGTCAACCGCTCCACATCCCAGGCGGTGAGCGCCCGCTGCCGGTGGCGCAAGCCCTCGCTCACCCGCCGCCGCAGCGCCTCCTCCGCCTCCGCCGGGCGGCCCGCAAAGGAGGAATAGGGCTGGCGGATCGCGGCGAGCCGCGCCTCCGGCCGCGCCAAGCCACGCACACTGTCCGGCGGCAGGGGGGAGCGGACGTGATCGGGGCTGTTGCCCTGGTCCTCGAACCGGGCCATCACCGCCTGGGCGTGCAGATCGACGGTTTCGCAGACGCTGGCTGGATCGCCATCGATCGTCAGCCGAATCCACACCAGCTCCACCGGCAGCCACCGGCTGGGGGCCACCACGGGCAGATCGAGCACCACCACCCCGGAATGGAGCCAGCCGGCGGTGTCATCCCGCTGGACCGCCAGATCGCGCCAGCGCTCGCCATCGAGGATCTGCCAGCGCAGGCGGCCGGGAGCGAGCTCGGGATCGGAGGTGCCCTCCGCCAGCTGGGCGAGCAACGACAGCTGTTGCGGCAGCTCCACCTCCGCCAGACCAATGCACAACTCCCCCGCCGCCGGATAGGGGGGCAGCAGGAGCGGCGGTTGGGCTGGAGTCTCGCTTTCCATTCGTGACACCCCGAACGGATGGACGTGGAGCAGCTCCGCCCCCGGCGGCACCAGCGAGGACACGAGCGTCAGCTCGCTGGAGGCGCTGTAGTCCACCCGCAACGACGCCAGCTTCGGCGTGTAGGGCGGGTCGACCTGGTAGTCGGCCGCGTTGGGATTGGCGGGATTTTTGGTGGCCAGGGCGATGGCCAGCTCCTGGCCCTTGGCCGCCGCCAGGGCCGGGTAGGCGCTGTGGCCGAAGTCGATTGGCGTCAGGGTCCAGCGCCAGACGCGGGCGTCCTGGCGCAAATCCTCGCCCGGGGTCAGCTCAGGCCGGGGTTGATGATCCCCGCCTTGGGGCACCACGGTCAGGGTCTGGTCGGCAGGGATGGGGGCGGAGGAATCAGGATCGCGGAAGAGGTCCACCACGATCCCGTCCGTGGCGGCGGGCAAGGTCGCCCCTGTCGCTGCCGGCCTGAGGCTGAGCTTCAGGCTCCGCTGTTGATCGGTCAGCTCCAGACGCGCCTTGAAGTCGGAGGCTTGGGGCGTGGCGCGGTAGTTGAGGTACTGGCTCGCCAGGGGCTTGCTCAGCCCCGTCCAGATCAGGCGAAAGGTAAGGGAATCGAGGCGAGAGCGGATGAGCTCCGGATGGCTCACGTAGAACCGCGCGCCGACGCTGGGTTGGGAACCGAACGGCTCAAAGGGGGTCTTCGGATCCAGCCGCCGCTCCTCCCGCTGCATCGTCAGGTCGCTCAGCCCCTCCACCTCCACCCGCAGATGGAGCGCCTCCAGCCGCAAGGGCTCGAAGGCTCCGGTGGTGATCCAGGCGAGGCTGGCGCTGTCCCAACAGGGCCGCAGGAGCACCTGCAGCGTCGGCGCCTCCTCGCCCTCCAGCGGCACGAACGGCGCCATGGAGGGGCCTGCGGACGGCTCCGCACCCAACACCAACCGCAAAGCCGGCCGCACGGGCGGCGCCGCCGGGGGCGGCACTCCCGCCAAGCTCCAGTAGGTTTGCGAACCGCTGGCGAGCACGGCCTCCCGGATGGGGAGCTCCAGCCAGCCCTTCGGCCCGCTGACGCGCACCAGCAGGTTGGCCGCGCCGAGCTGCGTGAGGGATGGGTTGTTGCCCAGCCCAGCGGCAATCAGCCCCTGGCGGAAGGCGGTCTCCTCGAAGCCCTCCGAGGCGAACCCCAAGGTGAGCGTCACAGTGCGCTGGCCCTCGCCGAGGCCGAGGAGGGGCGCGCGCAGGGCAAAGCCGAGATTCGGCTCCGGCGGCTCCGTCTCCTTCCAGAGCGGCGGGCGGCCGAAGGTGGGCCAACGTCCGGACGCCTGCCGCGGGGCGCGGGCGTCAGCGCTGGCGACAAGGCCGCGCCAGTCCACGGTGCGGGCGATCGGCAGCGGCACCTTGCCGATGCGACGCTGGGCGTCGTCCAACACGCCGTAGACGTCGCGCCAAGTGAAGCGCCGCGGCTCGACGCCCGGCGATTGGAGCTGGTCGCGAAAGCTCCTGAGCACCGTCAACTGAACATCGGACAGCTGACGGCTGAGCACCGTCAACGCGGCCTCCCACGTCCAGGAGCTGCCCTCCGCTGGCGACTGCCCCACCGCCTTTAAGGCGCGATCCACCAGGCCCTCCAACACAGCGACCGTCTCCGGACCCGAGCCCTGCGCTTGTTGCCGCAAAACCTCCAACCGCTGGCGACCGCGGGCTCGGAAGCGCTCCTTGTGGCCCTCCTCCAACACGGTGAGGAGCCGCTCCCAGCGCGCCTTTGTCAGCGTCTGGGCCGGGGTGGCGACAACCTGGGAGGCGACGTCGACCACCAAGGCAAAGCGTTCCACCAGCAGGGAGACGTGGTCCTCCAGACGCCGCATCTCCCGGTCGTAATCCTCCAGCTCTGTGACTCCCGCTGTCCCGCTGG
>VGQX01000220.1 GCA_016882305.1 Cyanobacteria bacterium K_Offshore_surface_m2_239 | reverse complement strand
GCGCCATCGCCCGCCAGCTCGCCGAACAGCTGCCGGCCCTGCGCCGGGGCCGCGCCGAGCTGCGCGAGCGGATGGCGCGCTCCGGGCTGTCCGATCTCGATCGCTATGCCGGCGATTTCCAAAGGCTGTTGCGGCGGATCTGGCGGCACCACTGCAGCGGGGATTGCGGGAGGCTGCTGGCTGCGGAGATCTGAGCCATCCAAAACTTGCGATGACCCCCAGCCCCCCAACCGCCGACACCCCCCTCACGATCGTCTCGGCCAGCCGGCTGACCGCCGAGGCGTTTCCCGCTGAATCCCTGCTGGGCCGATCCCTGCGCCTGCCCGCCCATCAAGCCTGCGACACGCGGATCCACACCGCCAACCGCGAGCCGCTCGGCGCCATCTACAACCAGGCCCTGGAGCAGCTCCATCCCGAAAGCCTGGTGGTGTTCTGCCACGACGACGTGTGGCTCGGTGAGGCCTGCCTGCGCCCAATCCTGCGGGAAGCGCTGGAGCGCTTTGATCTGGTGGGCGTGGCCGGCAGCCGGCGGATCCTGCCGGGCCAGCCCACCTGGTGGCTCCAGCCCGATGGCCGCACCTGGGACCATCCCCATCTGGTGGGCGAGATCCGCCATGGCGATCCCGGGGCAAGCGAGCCGATCCGCTTCGGGCCCAGCCCGGCGCCGGCCATGCTGCTGGATGGGGTGTTCCTGGCCGCCCGGGCCGGCACCCTGCAGGCCGCCGGGGTGCGCTTTGATCCCGCCTTCCCCTTCCACTTCTACAATCTGGATCTCTGCCGCAGCGCCCTCGCCGCCGGGCTGCGCCTCGGGGTCTGGCCCCTGCCCCTGATCCACGCCAGCCCCGGCGCGGCCGGCAGCCCCGACTGGCAGCGCGGCCTGGAGCGCTACCGGCGCAAGTGGGAGCCGTCCCTCACCGCCAGCCCATCGCCCTCCACCCCATCCATGACCAGCGCCACCCCGGCCTTCGAGATCACCACCTCCCGCCAACTGCTCGACTGGCTGGCCGAGCAGCACCTCTCCCTCGCCCTCACCACCTATCAGATCGGCAAGCTCTTCTCCCTCGGCCTCAAGGCCAGCGGCGAGCTGGCGGTGTTCGAGCGCACCTTCAACCGCTGCATGGGCCTCTGCCCCAGCGGCGATGGCAACGGCTTCTTCCTCAGCAGCCTCTATCAGATCTGGCGCTTTGAAAACATGCTCGGCCCTGGGCAGAGCAGCGAGGGTTTCGATCGCCTCTACGTGCCCCAGCTGGGCTTCACCACCGGCGACTGCGACATCCACGACATGGCCGTGGATGGCGACGGCCAGCTGGTGTTCGCCAACACCCTCTTCTCCTGCCTGGCCACCACCAGCGCCACCCACAGCTTCCGGCCCCTCTGGCGCCCCCCCTTCATCTCCCGGCTCGCCGCGGAAGACCGCTGCCATCTCAACGGCCTGGCCCTGCGCGACGGCCAGCCGGCCTATGTGACCGCCGTGAGCACCTCCGATGCCGCCGATGGCTGGCGCGAACGCCGCCGCGACGGCGGTGTGCTGATCGATGTGCAGGCCAATCAGATCGTGGCCAGCGGCCTGTCGATGCCCCATTCGCCCCGCTGGCATCAGGGCCGGCTGTGGCTCTGCAATTCCGGCAGCGGTGAATTCGGCTGCGTCGATCTCGACACCGGCGCCTTCGAGCCGCTCAGCTTCTGCGCCGGCTACCTGCGCGGCGTCGCCTTCCACGGCGACTTCGCCCTGCTCGGCACCTCCAAGCCCCGCCACAACAAAACCTTCAGCGGCCTGCCCCTCGATGACGCCCTCGCCCAGCGCAACGTGGAGGCCCGCTGCGGCATCCAGGTGGTGGATCTGCGCTCCGGCGACGCCGTGCACTGGATCCGCTTCGAGGGGCTCGTCAATGAGATCTACGACGTGATCACCCTGCCGGGCGCGCGCAACCCCTCCCTGATCGGCTTTGTCAGCGATGAGATCCGCCGGCTGATTTCGATCGAGGCGGAGCTGTAAGCGCGATGGCATCCCAGACCCCCGCCCACGACCAGGCCAATCCCGACCTGCTGGCGATCCTGCCCGCGGTGGATCGGCTGGTGGAGGTGGGCTGCAGCACCGGCGCCCTGGCGCGGGCGTACTGCGGCCGCCACCCCGCCGCCCACTGGCTCGGCATCGAGATCGAGCCCTCCTACGCGGCAGCAGCCCGCCAGCACTGTCAGGAGGTGCTGGTGGGGGATGTGGAGCAGATGCTGGCCCAGGAGCCGCCCCCGCAGGCCCTGCAGGCCGACTGCTGGATCTTCGGCGACAGCCTCGAGCACCTGCGCGATCCCTGGCAGGTGCTGCGCCGGGTGCATGGCCTGCTGCCGCCGGGGGGAAGCGTCTGCGCCTGCATCCCCAACGCCCAGCACTGGAGCATGCAGGCGCGACTCTGCCTCGGGCAGTTTGTATACGAGGAGAGCGGCCTGCTCGATCGCACCCACCTGCGCTGGTTCACGCCCAGCACGATGCTCTCGCTGCTCGAAGACTGCGGCTTCCGCGTGCTCAGCAGCCGGCCGCGGATCTTTCCCCATCCGGCCGAAGCTGGCGTGCTGCAGCAGATCCGCCGCTTCGCCTCCGCCCTGGGCGCCGATCCGGAGCGAGCGGTGCGGGATGCCCGCCCGCTGCAGCTGGTGTTCCACGCGATCAGCCGCTGAACCAACCCGGGCGCCAGGCTGACACCAGCAGCTGGTTGCCGCTCGGTGGCGGGCTCTGGATGATTACGGTGAATCGTGAAGCTGAAGGGTGAGGCTGAAAAAGCCCGCGCTCCAGCCAACCACGATTCCGACCCACTCGCCTGCCATGGACCGCCCCATTACCCTCGCTCAAGGCCTCCTGCGGGGATTCTCCCTGGAGGAGGGATGGGCTCAACATCCTGAGCGGCGATCGTCGGGCGACACCGAAGCGGCAGGGTCGACGCTGGCGGGTGCTGCCACACCCTCCGCACCAGCTGCTGATGACAGCCAAGCCGATGGGCCCACCACCTGGCCTGGCACCGAAAGCGGTGGTGGGTTCAGCCCGCCTGGCGACCGGGCGCCGGCGCAGCCGATGGCCCTGGACACCGAACCACAAGATCACCACTAGGAGCCTGTCTCCCGTACCGAAACGCGACCTCAGCCACACATTAAGCCTCATGATGGCAACCTGATCCGCGTCATCAGCTGCTGATCGTCGAGGCTTTTGCCTTGATGGGCTCCTCATCCCTCCCGCCCAGAGGGTGCGAGGGATCCCCCCTATCCCATTGCTGCTGCTGCCTGTTTCTTTTGGAAGCGGAATAACTTGAGGATGTTGTGGGTCGTGCTCCACAGCGTCCATTCACCATTCACCTTTTCCAAGCCCCGCATCAGGAAACGTCTCAGGCCTCGATTTTCTTTGATCTGGCCGAACACCGGTTCGGGGATTGTTTTGCGCTTGGCATAGATCTCATGTCCTTTCTTGGTGCGGAGCTTGCGAGCCATGCGTCCCTTGGCATCCAGATCCTTTGGGATGCGGCCTTTTGTGCACGGTGGCGGTTCGCCGTGTTTTTGGCGGCCTGTGGCGATATGGGGATCCGTCTGTGCCTCGCTGCAGATCTCGGCGTTGTCCTCACTCCAGTAGCCCGCATCCGCGAGGAAGGTTTCCGGAATGGCTCCGGTGTTGGCGATCGTGCGCTCCAGCATGGGACCAAGATGCTCCACATCCGGCGCTTGGTTGCTCACCCCCACGGCCACGATCACTTGATGGTCGCCATCGACCACAGCCTGGCAGTTGTAACCCTGAACCATTTCGCCATTGCCCTTCATGATGTGGCTGTCGGGGTCAGTGAAATTGCGCTGGGTTTTGGAGGTGGGGGCGCCATCGGCCTGGTGGGCCAAGCCCCGCCTGGGCATCTGATCACTCTCCAGCGGTTCCAGATCTGGAGGCTCCAAACCTGCCAGCTCGGCCTTTTCCAGGGCCAGCGCCCTGGCCGCCTCCGCCTTCTGTCGGGTCTTCTCCGCCTTGATGAGCAGTTTTTCGCGCTCGGCATCACAGGCCATCTGGACAGCCTCAAGAGCCTCTGCAGCCTTCTCCAGCCGTTCCCTGGCGGCCACAGCCGCAGTTTCCGCCTCCAGCTCAAGCCGGGCCTGGCGAATCTTCGCCAGCCGATCCTCACGACGCTGCAGTTCCTCAGGCAGATCACTTCTCTAAAACAGATGCAGCTCGCAGAATTGGATGCTTTATCGATCTAGTGTCCCGGCCCGGAAATAGTGTATGATAGTTTAACGTCTACAACAGGAGTAGTCCATTGGTCATGGGTCGTCCTCTTGCACCATTGATCCTAAGTGATGCAGACCGCCAAGAGCTCAAAGGAA
>VGQX01000219.1 GCA_016882305.1 Cyanobacteria bacterium K_Offshore_surface_m2_239 | reverse complement strand
AACAGTTCGTGGGGTTACAAAAGGTCGGCGGGGCTGGGTACGCCCAGTGGGCCACGATTCAGAACATGCGTGTAAATCATTGATGATTCCATGTGCCAGAGGTGGTGTGGCGGAAACACCCACTGCCAGCCCATTCCATTCGCCTCCGGCAAAGTCCTGGCGGCGCAATCGCTGCACGTCCTCCAGATGGGCCTGGAGGTTCTGGCCGATTCGCACGGGCAACATTGTTCGTCGATCCTTGCCAACCCTTTTGATGCCGCACCCTGACCCTGATCTGCCAGCGACCATAATTGAGGTCTTGCACCAGCAACCGCAAGGCCTCCACCCCATCCAGCCGCTCCAGCACCGCTCGCGCCTCCGCCACCGTCATCACCACCGGCAGCCGCTGGGGCGTTCGCGCCCGATTCACTCCCACCAGGCCAAGATCGCGCTCCAGCAGCTCCCGAAAAAGGAAGAGCAACGCAGACAGCGCCTGGTTCTACGTGGACGCGCTCACCTGAAGATCCACTGCTCAACCGTGCTCGCGGTGCGCCGGGCGCAGTGACGTGCTTGCAGGTCCTCGCGGTCGCGCTGGAAGAGTCCAGGAAGACGGGATGAAAGGAGGACGGGAGGAAATGGGGTTCAGCCAACAACAGCCTGTCCAAACGGATACCAGCCCAGCCCATGCCATGCCATGCCAGCCCACCCCACAAGCCCCGCAAACAAACGTTAAGAAACGGAAGTGGTCCAGCCGCTCGGCAAGGGACAAGATGAGTCAGGACCCCTGGCAAACCTGCGGCAAAACCACAACAAATCATGGAACGCCCCTACTACCAAACCCTCAGTTTCGATGACCTGGAGGTGCTCGTGCTGGTCGAGAAGGGTGGCGCCACACCCCTTGAGGTGGACGACTCCCTGGGCATGGGGCGCCGCGAAACGGCGGCGGTGTTTCGCGACCTGGTGCGACGCGGACTGCTCGACTGGGAAGGACCCACCCACACGCCAGGCGCCTTGCCCCGACCCTGGCGCTTCGCGTCCACCACCTTCCAACTCACGCCCATGGCGCGCGCCTTGCGGGCCGATGAAGCCTTCTGCCTCAAGGCCTTCGGGGCCTCCCTCGGCGTCATCGACGACGACGGTCTGCCCTGATTCCTCTGGCAAACACCCCCCGCTGGTCCGCTCAGCCCCCCGCGCCTCACCCCACCAGCGCCAGATCGAACGCCCGCCGCTCCTCCTCGCCGCTGGGGAGGGGGCGCTCGAACACCTGACAGAACACCTTCACCACCCGGTCGCCGGAATCGATCGTTTCCAGGGGGTCCTTGCGCAGGCGGTGGCGCAGGCAGCAGGCCACCACCCGGGCCACATCGTCGTCGCCGACGGCGTCGCGGCCCTCGAAGGCCGCCAGGGCGCGGGCGGCGCGGTTGGTGACGATGTCGCCCCGCAGGCCATCCACATCCAGCTCGCCGCACACCGCCGAGATGCGCAGGCGCAGGTCCTGGTCGATCGTCACGGCGGGCAGGCGCTCTTGCGCCGCCACCACCCGCGCCTGCAGCGCCTCCTGCGCCGCAGCGCTGCCCTCCAGGAAGGCCACGGGGTCGGCGTCAAACGCCGTGCGCTGATCCACCACCAACACCCGCAGCTCCGGATCCCGCACCGTGCGCACCTCCACGCTCATCCCGAAGCGATCCAGCAGCTGGGGGCGCAACTCCCCCTCCTCCGGGTTGCCGGAGCCGATCAACACGAACCGCGCCGGGTGGCGCACGGAAATGCCCTCCCGCTCCACCGTGTTCCACCCGGAGGCCGCCGCGTCCAGCAGCACATCCACCAGGTGGTCGTCCAGCAGGTTCACCTCATCCACATAGAGCAGGCCGCGGTTGGCCTTCGCCAGCAAGCCCGGCTCAAACGCCCGCACCCCCTCGCTCAGGGCCTTCTCAATGTCGATCGTGCCGCAGAGGCGGTCCTCCGTGGCGCCCAATGGCAGGTCCACCATCGGCACCTGCCGCGGCTCCGTCGGCAGCGCCTCCCCCCGGCCGGCCCGCTCGCGCACCTCATCGCTCTGCAGGTCGGGATCGGCGGGGGCGCTGTTGTAAGGATCGCCGCTCACCACCTGGATCTCCGGCAGCAGGTCCGCCAGGGCCCGAATCGTCGTGCTCTTCCCTGTGCCCCGGTCGCCCATGATCATCACCCCGCCGATGCGGGGGTCGATCACGTTCAACAGCAAGGCCAGCTTCATCTCCTCCTGGCCCACCACCTGCGTGAAGGGAAACACCCTGCGCTTGCTGCTCACACTCACCGGTCGGACGAAAGGGGGCGAACGGGCGATTGTTTCACAGCCTCTGGCGGAGCCGCAGCCGTGCCGCCGGGCGCTGGCGCCGGCAAGAGGCTCAACACCTGGGGCGGCGTGGCATCCGCCGGATAGATCAGGCGCACCCTCACCTCCCGCGTCGCCCCTGGCGCCAGGGTCACGGTGCCGAGCGGCGGGCCCTCCTGCCCCGCCCGCTGCACCAGATGGAAGCCCTGCCGTCCCGCCGGCCGCCCCTCCGGACCATCCAGCCCGCTCACCTCCACCGTGCCGCGAAACATCACCGGCCCCGTGGCCGCCTCCCCCGACCCGCCGCGAAACTTCAAGCCCCCCTGCGGGGCGTCCGTCTTCACCGGGGATTCCAGGGCCAGCGCCAGGCGCAGCGGGCGGCGCGTGTCATTGCGCAACGGCAGGGTGAGGGCGTAGGTGACGCCGTAGTTGCCATGGGCGGCCCAGGCCGTGCCGGGGTAGAGAGCGCTCAACTCGGCGGTCTGCACCTGCCCCGTGCCCAGGGTGCCCCGCTCCAGGGAGCTGATCGGCCAGGAGATCGGCGCCCGCGAGGCCGACAGCGTCGCCTGGCCCGGATCCGTCAGCCGGCCCGTCCAAGTGGCGCCACGCTGCACGCCGCTGACCCGCGAATACACCATCCGTCCCGGCGCCCCCCGGGGCGTGGGCACATGCTCCTTCGGGCTCAGGCCACCGGCCAGGATTCGCGCCCACACCTCCGGCGGCGGCGGCGTCCCCTCCGGCCCGAAGGCCGCCAGGGTGGCCACATCCACCGGGCCATCGCTGTTCAACCGCAGCTGCAGGTTGCGGCCATTGAGCAACGGATCCAGACCCTTCACCGGCAGCGGCAACACCAGCAACGGCGTGAGCGTGCCGGGCTGGAGAGTCCAGCGCTCGGGCCACTCCCGCTGGGCGCGGGGCAGGCGCAGCAGCAGCTCCGTCGCCACCCGGCTGCCCGGGCCCGACCACACCGGCGTCAACCCCTGGGGCATCAACGGCGGCAACGGCAGAAACGGCGCCTGGGCCTCCTTCCCGTCCACCGACTGCGACAGGGCCGTGGACCCCGCCAGCAGCCGCAGCTCCACCGGCCTCTCCCCCCGCGGGGCGGCCACCACCGCCAGCCACAGCGTCGAGGCGAGGGTGTCCGGCTTGCCGGCATACACATGGTGGCTGAACAGTTCGAACGTGCCCGTTTGCGGCGCGTTCAGGTGGGCGGCGGGATCGCTCAGGGTGAGGCTCCCCAGGGGCCGCCCGCCATCGAAGGTGGACAGCAGCACGCCGGGGCCGACGATCAGCTCCGGGTTGTTGTCATTCAGCACCGGCGTGGTGTCCAGGCCCCCCGGCAGCGCCTCCACCACCTGAGGACGGAGGCGGGTGGGGGTGGGCGCCTGGGACAGAGCCGGCGTCAGCCAGGTGGAGGCGCTCCAGCCCGCCATCAACACCAGCCAGCGTCCTCGGGCCATCACCTTGTGCATCAGCCCGCCGCTCATGGTCTCTTCCCCACCAGGGCCCGACCAGCCTCGGCCGCCATCGCCCGGATCAGGTCGCCCGAGCGCAGATCATTGAACGGACCCTTCACCAGGAAGGCCGCCACGGCCCGCTGCCCGTTGGGCAGCTGGATCAGGCCCGCGTCGGCATAGGCGATGCCGATGTCGCCGGTCTTGTTGTATACCTTGATCCCATAAGGAAGAAGCTCGCTGTCGGGATCCGCCGACTCCTTGTTGAACGCCTTCAGCAGGCCCGCCGGCAGCAGGGTGTTGGTGCCGGAGGTGCCGAGGATTTCGCGGAAGAGGTCCCGCGCCCGCGGTCCCAGCTTCTCGCCCGTGTCCACCAGGGCGATCGAACGGGCCAGATCCCGGGCGCTGGTCGTGTTGGTGCCCTTCAGGTCGGGGAGCCAGTCGCGCAGCACCGTCGCGCTCAGCCCGAGCTCTTGAAAGGTGCTGTTCAGGGCCGCCTTGCCGCCCAGCCGCTGGATCACCAGGTTGGTGGCGCTGTTGTCGCTCACCCGGATCATCTCCGTGGCCGCCTCATGAAAGGGGAAGCGGGTGCCCAGGGGCTTGTTCGCCATCCAACCCGCCCCCTCGCCGCGGGTTTGCTTCGTCAGGGGCAGGGGCTCATCCCAGCGCAGCTTCCCTTGGTCAAAGCGGTCGAGCGCCACCAGCAAAATCGGCGTTTTGATCGAGCTCGCCGCCG
>VGQX01000218.1 GCA_016882305.1 Cyanobacteria bacterium K_Offshore_surface_m2_239 | reverse complement strand
TGAAGGAGGTCGTTGTTCCCGCCCGACAGGCATATTCCCACTGGGCCTCACTGGGAAGGGTGTAGTTCCGCCCGCTCTGTTGGCTCAGGCGCTGACAAAACTCCATCGCCTGCCCCCAGCTCACCTGCTCGACGGGCTTATTGGCACCGTCAAATGCAGAAGGTCTGGGATCCAGCTCCATCCGCTGCTTTGGCCAGGCCGCCACCGCAGCCCACTCCGCTTGCGTCACCGGCGTTTGGGCCAAGAAGAAGCTCTTCAAACGCACCCGATGTTGAGGTCTTTCATATGTAGACGCCCCCTTTTCACGCCTTGGCGAACCCATCACAAACTCCCCCTCCGGAATCCGCACGAGGGTGATCGCCAGCCCCTTCGCCAATTCCTCCCTGTATCCAGGAACAGTGATCGACTCCTGCTTCAGCCTCCAGGCATCGCCCTCCCGCACAAGCCAGCCTCGTGTGGTGGAAAGCTGGATCAAGGAATTCGCCGCTGCTCCGGGCTTCGTTGGTGGAGGGGAGCTGGAGGGGGCCGGTGGAACAGGCGATGAAAGCGATTCCAGAGCTTCTCGATGCTCATCCACCCAAGCCGTCAATGCATTGTCTCTCTGCCGATTCGATGCCACTGGAGGCTGGCCCTGGCCATCGCCATTCGTTTGGGGTTCGTTCAGGCTCCACGGTTGCGCATCCCTCACGCCCGCCTCTTTGGGGCCCGTGGTCTCCTTCTGTATCTGACGAAAAAGAACCTCAATCTTCTCCGTGATTTCCACCATCGCCAGCTCCTGGTCCACCTTGCTCCTCTGCGCAATAGAGAGGGTTGGCGGTTGCAGAAGACTTTGATATTGGGAGATGATGGGATTCTGTTTCCAGCCCGAGGGACGAAGCGGCACCCAAAGAATCTTGAGGCCATCGTCCTCTGCCGCGCGCAGGAGAGACGGCAGTTCCTTGCGTTGGATAAAGTCAGAAACAAGAAACTTTTGGCTGACCAGTAACAAAGCCACACGTGCCCGAGCCAAGGCCTGCTCAATCTCCTCCAACCACTTCGCCCCCGGTGGAATGAGAGAGTCGTCCCAGATTCTCAAACCACAAGCCAGCTCCAGCGGCTTCAAATGATCCTTCAATTCGGCCAACAAGACCTTGTCGTGATGGCTATAACTGATGAACAGCTCCTCCCGCAGCGGCCTGGCGGCCTCTCCCTCAGCTCCATTGGTTTCGCCCCCGCTCACAAGCTCAGTTGACGTCTCTGGAAAGAGTGTAAGCCAAACCAGCCCTTGATGCTGTCCAGGTCTTGCCTGGGTCGGAGAGGAATGATGACAGGCTCAAGCGCCAGGGACCCGCAGGTGAAATTCACCGCAGGCCTTCTCCAAGGAAGGCGGCGCTGGTTTTCTCAAAGCCTTGGCCTCACACATGCTCTTCAGAACCAGGACCAACGCCTGACATTCACTCTCTCGCGCCAGTCGAGGATAAACAGTTGTCTCATCAACCTCTTTCCCTGACAGGTAGGCCAGCCAGGTCTCGATATTTCGAGCAGGAATGATATGGGCAATCTTCTCCTGATCGCAACGCGTCTTTTGACCAGCTTCGGTGAGGGCTTGGAGAAGTTGGTGCTCGCGATTGAGTCTTTCCGTGTCCTGATCAATCGTCACGATCAAACCCATAGCCACATGCGGACGTTGACGCATATTCATAACCTCTTGCACATAGTTTGTGCGAACCCACTGTTCGCCTGAGCCGCGACCCTTGGGATTTTGGTTTACCCTTAAACGACGGGTTTCCCAACCCAACTCTCGCAGAAATCTGCGGACAAAAGCTTCATGTTGTCGATCTTCACAGATCAAAACAAGATTGACCTTTCGTGTGGTCATCAGTCCCAACCCCTGGCTAACAGCTCAGAAATCCTAAGTTCCTCATCATTGGCTAATTCTGTCAAGCGTCTTGCCTGTGTCACGCCTGTCGCTTCTTGTTTGAGGAGCAAACCATGTTCGACTCCAAGGTAGTCCAACACCTCTGGATGATGGGAGGCGAGAATCACCTGAAAACCATCATCGCCACAGCGATCTGATAACTCCATCAGCCAGGGTTGAATTTCAGGAATTGAAACATAGTTTTCTGGCTCATCAAGCAGAAGCGTTTGCCCTGGCTTGCTGAAGAGAAGCAATCCATAGAGAGCCAACACAGTAACGCGCGCAACGCAAAAAAAATGTTTAAAATTGATGATTTGCCACTCCCGTTGCTACCGGTCAGAAGGGTCAGCGGCGAAAAATGAAGTTCAAAGTTGACAAGACTGCGATAGTTATCTACATAAAGTCGCTTGAGCATGGAAGCGTTGTCTCATGCGACGAACTTAGCGCAGGAATCCAGGCGGCCAGCCACCACCCCACGTCCAGCCGCCGCCCCTCGATAGTCTCAGGACGTTTGCCGCCCTTCGGCTTGCCCGTGCCCGCCATGCTCACCGTCGCCCTGGCCAAGGGGGCCCTGCTCGCGGACTCGATCCGCTGCTTCCAGCGGGCGGGGTTGGATTTTTCCGATCTGCTCAATCCGGACCATCGCCAGCTGATGGTGCCCAGCCGCTGCGGCCAGGCTCGGGCGTTGCTGGTGCGCAACGCTGATGTGCCGGTCTATGTGGCCTACGGCCAGGCCCTGCTGGGGGTGGTGGGGGAGGACGTGCTGCGGGAGCACCAGCTGCCGGTGGCGCCCCTGGTGGACCTGGGCTTCGGCGGCTGCCGCATGGCCGTGGCCGTCAAGGCCTCCAGCGGCTACCGCCGCGCCCTCGACCTGCCGGCCCACTGCCGGGTGGCGAGCAAGTTCACCCGCTGCGCCGAGGCCTTCTTCGACCAGCTCGACCTGCCCGTGGAGCTCATCCACCTCACAGGGTCCGTGGAACTGGGCCCGCTGACGGGGATGTCGGAGGCGATCGTCGACCTGGTGGCCAGCGGCCGCACCCTGCGGGACAACGGGCTGGTGGAGATCGAACGCCTGTTTGAGAGCACGGCGCGCTTGATCGGCCATCCCCTGGCCCTGCGGCTCGATGACGGCCCCCTTCAAGCGATCGTCACCCGCCTGGCCGCCGTCGCCAAAAGCCCCAGCGCCGATCCCGCCCCCAACGCCGAGCCCAACGCCAACGCGGAAGCGCCAACCAGCGCCGATCCCGCCCTGATGGCGCCGCGCTGATGGCCTCCCTCGACGTCCGCCGCCTGCGCCGCCTGCTGCCCTATTTCGGCCAGGACCGGCGCCGCCTCCTCCTCGCGCTCCTCCTGCTGATCCCCCTCGCCCTGGCCGGCGCCCTGCAACCGCTGTTGGTGGGCCAGGCCATCGCCGCCCTGCGGGCCGAGCCGGTGCTGCCCTGGCTGCGGGGGCTGCCGGTGCCCCAGGTGTTGCGCACCCTGGTGGGACTGTTGTTGGGCGTGGTGCTCTTGCGCCTGGCGCTGCAGGGCACCCAGAGCTTCAACGTGCAGGTGGTGGGCCAGCGCCTCACCGCCCGCATCCGCGAGGCCCTCTTCCACCACGTGCTCGCCCTCTCCCTCCGCTTTCACGACACCACCCCCACCGGCAAGCTCGTCACCCGTCTCACCAGCGATGTGGAGGCCCTGGCGGAGGTGTTCGGCACCGGGGCGGTGGGCCTGCTGGGGGATCTGGTCAGCCTGGTGGTCGTGAGCGTCGTCATGCTCACGATCGAATGGCGCCTCGGGCTGATGCTCATCGCCCTGCAGATCCCCGTCACCCTGGGCATGCTCTGGCTGCAGCGCCGCTACCGCCGCGCCAACTATCGCGTGCGGGAGGAGCTGGGCCAGCTCAACGCCGACCTGCAGGAAAACCTCCAAGGGCTGGAGGTTGTGCAGATGTTTCAACGGGAGGAGGAGAACAGTCGCCGCTTTCGCCGCACCAGCCAGACCTATCGCCGGGCGGTGGACGGGGTGATCTTCTACGACAGCGCGATCTCGGCGATGATCGAGTGGGTGAGCCAGGCGGCGATCGCGTTGGTGCTCGCCGTCGGCGGGGCGATGGTGACGGGCGGGGCGATGGGCCTCGGCCTGTTGACCAGCTTCATCCTCTTTTCCCTGCGCCTCTTCGACCCCTTGCGGCAACTGGCGGAGCGTTTCACCCAGATCCAGGGTGGGCTGACGGCGGTGGAGCGGATCGATGAACTGCTCTCGCGGCCGATCGACATCCAGGACCGGCCGGAAGCTTTGCGGACCGCCAACCCGCGGCCCGCCGCGTTGCGGACCGCCAACCCGCAGGTCGCCGCTCTGCGGCCCGCCGTTCTGGCGACCACCGCGCCCGCCACGTCAACCCCGACGGCGACAAGCGGCGCAGAGGTGGTGTTTGACGGCGTGTCCTTCGCCTACCGGCCCGACGATCCGATCCTTCACAACCTCAGCTTTCGCATCGCGGCGGGGGAGCATGTGGCGATCGTCGGCCCCACCGGCTCCGGCAAGACCACCATCATCCGCCTGCTCTGCCGCCTCTACGAACCGCAGGCGGGCCGCATCCTCCTCGATGGCGTCGACATCCGTGACCTGCCCAT
>VGQX01000217.1 GCA_016882305.1 Cyanobacteria bacterium K_Offshore_surface_m2_239 | reverse complement strand
CACCTTCCAACGCCACTGCGCGCCCGTGCTCCAGCTGAGTGATGGCCTGGAGCACGGTGAAGTGGTGATGGTGTTTCAAGGCACGATCCCTAACCAGAAGGGGGTCCCGGTGGTGCAGGAGTGGGTGGCGGTGCGCTTCGCTGGTTCGGGGCTGTACGTGGTGGCGATCGAGCCCTTCGAAACGGTGGCCTTGCGGCTGCAGCTTGGCCACAAGCGTTATGCCAACGCCGCTGCCCCCATCCCCTCCCACCTCCGCCAGCAGTTGCCCTTCGCCGTCAACCGAGCCAACGACTACTTGATGAGCTGCGCTGAGTGCTGGACCGCCCGCATGCAACCGGAGCTGCAGGCCCAGCGCGAACGCCTGAAGCGCCTGCGCGGGCGCCAGGTGGAGCAACTGCAGCTCAGCTTCGAAGCTGATCAGCGACCGCAGCAGATCAAGGAGAAGCGGCGCCTGGCCCAGCAGAAGGCGATCGACGTGCGCTTCCACGACCACGAACGCTTCGTGAACGAGGTGATGACCATCGAACCCGCCCCGTACCTAAAGGTGGTGGCCGTGCTGCACCGGGACAGCAGTTGATCAGGCCTCCCCAAGCATCACGCATAACGTTGAGTCACCCCCGTCTCCATCACCGTGCCCCCCATGAGCTCCCCACCTCCCCTGATCACCTGCACGCCTGGGGTGCGCAGCGGCAAGCCCTGTGTCGCCGGAACGCGCATCACCGTGTCGGATGTGCTCGAGTATCTGGCCAGTGGCATGAACCAGGACGAGATTCTCAGTGATTTCCCTGATCTCAGCCCGGAGCATATCCAGGCGGTGCTGCGCTATGCCGCTGACCGAGAGAAACGGCTCAGCGAGCTCAACGTGGCCTGAGCGAAACGATGACAGGCCGTTTGCTGTTGGACGAAAATCTGAGCCCGAGGCTGGCCTTTGCACTCTCAGAGTGGTTTCCAGACAGCAAGCATGTGCGTGATGTGCAGCTGAAAGGCCAGAGCGATCATCGGATCTGGGAGTTTGCTGCGGAGAACGGTTACACCATCGTCACCAAAGACGATGACTTCCGCGCTCTGAGCCTGTTGCGTGGTGCGCCGCCGAAGGTGATCTGGCTGGTGGTGGGCAACACCAGCACAGCAGAGATCCTGCGCATCCTGCTCGGTCACACCACGGCCATCGAGGCCTTCATCACCGAACCGATCACCTCCCTGCTCACGCTCCGCAAGACCTGACCATGACCCTCCCCGGCATCAGCAACGCCAACGAGTTCTATTCCGCCCACTACCTCGAGAGCGTTCTGACGAACGACATCAAGAAGGTGCGCGAGCGCTGGGCTGAGGAAGCCACGGCTCAACTCCAGGCCGACCCCCTTGCCGATGTCTCCACACCGGAGGCGCTCTTCAAGGCTCTGCGCAAACCCTGGCAGAAGCTGCGAGAGGCGGAGCTGGGCATCACGGCGGATCCCGCCGAGCGCCTGCGGCTGCAGCGTGAGCTGTTCTTCCAACCGCTGTGCGAGGCCCTGGGGTACCCCTACCCCCCCAAGCCCGAACCCGTCTTGATCGGTGGTGAGGCGTACCAGATCCCGCTCCTCGGGGAGGTGACCAACACCAAGGGCGAACCCTGGTTGTGGGTGGTGTAGTGCTTCAACCCCAGCGATGAGCCGGCCGATCCGCTGGAGCTCACGATCGCCACGAGCTGGGCCTGCCAGATCAACGACCCCTCCCTCGGCCTGGTGCTGGAGGGCGAAACCTGGGAGGAGCTGATCAGTGAGCGGATCTTCGCCCAGGAGATCCCGCCGCGCTGGGTGCTGGCGGTAAGCCGCGACCAGTTGCTTCTGATCGATCGGCAGAAGTTGGGCGGCCTCCCGGCTGCTGCGCTTTGAGCTCGACACCCTGCTGGGCGAAAACAATCCCGATGCCGTGCTGGCGGCGGCAACCCTGTTGCACCGCGAGCACACCTGCCCCACGGGCGGCGGCACGCCCCTGCTTGATGAGCTGGATGAGAACTGCCACAAGCACGCCTATGCGGTGAGCGGCGATCTCAAGTACGCCCCTTGCCCGTGTGGGAAGACCCAAGCGGCACCAAGGAGGGCGCCTGGACACCGCTACGCCTGAAGGACCGCATCCAGGAGCAGGAGGTGCTGGGCCGCGATGTGCGCAACACCAATGCCCGGCTGCGGCTCAAGTGGGCGATGGACTACTGGTGTGCGCTGTGGTTCTGGCCGATCCGCCACGCCGGCTCCCTGCCGAGCCGTGACGCCTGGTTGTTTGAACTGAGCATGATCCTGGGCGATCTGGAGCAGGGCATCACGCCCGAGTTGGGCCAGCAGAGCCTGTTTGCCGACACCCAGCCGAAGCAGCTGGCGGTGGATTTCAGCGACAAGCATGGTTTTGTGGATGTGCAGAAGCTGAAGCGTGAATTTGAGCGCCTGCGCCAGGTGGAAGCAGTGCGTGAGCGCATCCGCCCACTGCACTGGGATCTGGAGTTCGCAGACCTGCTGGCTGGCGGCGGCTTCGACCTGATCGTGGGCAACCCGCCCTGGCTGTAGGTGGAGTGGGAGGAGAAAGGCGTGATCGGCGACACCGACCCGATGGTGCTGATTCGCAAGGTGAGCGCCAGCGAGCTGGCGAAACGTCGCACAGAGGCCTTCAGCCAACACCCCAACCTGCGGGCGGCCTATCTCGAGGAATTCGAAGCCCAGAGCGGCAGCCAGGCGTTTCTGAATGCGGCGGGGAATTATCCGTTGCTGGTGGGGAGTAAAGCCAATCTCTTCAAATGCTTCCTGCCCCAGGCGTGGCGAATTGCTTCAGCCCAAAGGATTCAGGGCTTCCTGCATCCAGAAGGTGTCTATGACGATCCTAATGGTGGAGCACTCCGAGGGGTGCTGTATGGGAGGTTGCGTAATCACTTTCAATTCCAGAACCAGCTGATGCTGTTTCCGATTGGAGACCGGGTGTAGTACAGCCTCAATACCTATGGCAAGGACAGACAACCGAGCTTCTATCATCTAGCCAATCTCTTCCACCCCAAAACGTTGGATGCCTGCTTTGCGCATGATGGACATGGCGCGGTTGGTGGCATCAAGACTGCCGACAACCAGTGGGATATGGCCGGCCATCGCCAACGGCTGATTCCCGTCTGCGAAAAAGCCCTTGGCTTGTTTGCCCAGCTTTACGACGATCCTGGCACCCCAGCACGGCAGGCTCGCTTGCCAGCACTCCATTCCCAGCAACTGCAGAGCGTGCTGGAGAAGTTTGCAGCGGCACCAAAACGCTTAGGCGATCTATCTGTTGATGTGATCTATGCCACACAGCATTGGAATGAAACGATTGCCCAGCAAGACCGTACGATCCGGCGAGACACCAGCTTTCCTGCGGATGCCAAAGAGCTCGTCCTCTCGGGCCCTCACTTCTACGTGGGATCGCCTCTCTACAAGACACCGCGTGCTGCCTGCACCGAAAAGGGGCATTACGACTGTCTTGATCTCACCACCCTGCCGGAGGACTACCTGCCCCGCACCAACTACCGGCCGGAGGTGTCGGCCTCCGAATACCGTGACCGCACGACACGGGTGCCGTGGGGGGAGAAGAAGCCGGTGACGGAGTTTTATCGGATCGCATCACGAGGGATGCTATCCCAGGCAGGAGAGCGTACATATATTTCTTCCCTTATTCCCAAGGGAGCTGGCCATATAAATGGTGTTCAGTCAACTGTCTTTTCCAATACGGAGCTACTGCTGTCAACACTCGCTTTTGGCAGTTCATTGGTTGCAGGCTTCTTTATCAAATCAACCGGGAGAGGTAACCTCCACTACACCTGGGAGTCATTCCCACTCATTACAGCCAGCGCACTAATCACTCTCCGCACCCTCGCCCTCAACTGCCTCACCACCCACTACGCCGATCTCTGGAGCGAGTGCTGGGACGACGCCTTCCGCAATCAACGCTGGGCCAAACAGGATCCCCGCCTGCCCAACAGCTTCTTCAGCACCCTCACCCCCACCTGGCAGCGCGATTGCGCCCTGCGCACCGATTACGCCCGCCGCCAGGCCCTGGTGGAGATCGATGTGCTGGTGGCCCAGGCCCTCAAGCTCACGATCGATGAACTGATCACCATCTACCGCGTGCAGTTCCCGGTGATGCAGCAATACGAACGCGACACCTGGTACGACAAACACGGCCGCATCGTGTTCACCGCCAGCAAGGGCCTCACCGGCGTCGGCTTCCCCCGCAAAGGATCCGGCCGAGGCACCAACAAAACCACCGGCTGGGAGGACATCCAAGCCATGACCCCCGGCTCCGGCTCCGGCACGATCCTTGATGACACATTGCCCGGCGGTCCGGTGCAGCGCACGATCACCTATGAGGCGCCCTGGACCCGCTGTGATCGGGTGGAGGATTATCGGGTGGTTTGGGGGGTGTTTGAACAGTCGCGATGAGACCGGGGATCAGTCATCCAGGGCATTTTGTGGAACCTGTAATCTGCGAGAGTTGTCACAGATTCGGCTTGTTCTCCTCAATCACGCCCACTTCAAGCAACTTGTCCTTCGTCAAGACGACTAGCCGCAGCACTTCAGACTTGCTCGGCACAGATTCAAACATGTCGTTGACAACCCTTCGATCAGTCT
>VGQX01000216.1 GCA_016882305.1 Cyanobacteria bacterium K_Offshore_surface_m2_239 | reverse complement strand
AAAGCAGAACAGAGCCGATGCTGCTGCTGACTGCGGACCGCCAGCTGCGGCGCTATGGCGCCACGGTGATCGTGCTGGGATAAGGGTTGGGCCTGGCTGCCAGCGGCCATGTCCTTCATGGGCAGCCCTCCCGCCTCAGGGGAGTTGGCTGAGCCTCAAGCTGAAGGCCTCTTGTGCGTAGCCAAGGGGCTTGACGCGGAGCAGTAGGCGGAGATCGATCTCTTCTGCTGCCTGAGCTGCGCGATTTCGGAGCTGGTGAGATTCTGGGGAATAACTGAGAGTGCTGGCTTCGTTGGCGGCACTTGAAGCGGGCCTCAATCCGTCGCTCGATGCGATCGGCCGCCAGTTCGTCCAGGTTGTCGTTCGCTGCATCTGCTGCCTCCTCGCTACCGGCGCTTCCTTGGAGGCAGGGCGTCGGGATAGAGCGAGGGATCGGCGGGCCGCTCCGCCAGGGTGACGTGGCCTGTGGCTTTCACAAACTTCAGGAACTGGGCGTTGGTCACCGGGGTTCGATCCAGCCAGAACCCCTCCACACGCACCCGATGGGCGGGGGCTTCCTCCGGATAGTGGGCGTCGGAGCCCATCAGGAAGCTGCCCCCCGGAATCCACACCATGCCCGGAGCCGGCGGGCGCCCCGCCGGCCGCGAGGCGCCCCGCCCCTCGGCGGACGAGGCGAGGATGGGGGCGATGGGGCCCGAGCGGGAACGGGGCATGGCGGGCGGCTCCGCTTCAGGCCGCGCCGCTGGCGGCGTGCTCCAGTTTCTCCATCACCCGCTCCAGGGAGAAGCTGGCGGCTTTCTGACGGGGCGGATAGTCGACGAAGGTCTTGAGAAATTCGCCCACATAAAACTGGGCGGGAACGATCAGGAAAACGTGGTCAAACATCCAGTCCCAATAAGTGTTGGAGGTGATGTCAGCCCGCTCGTAGGGATCGGTGAGCAGGTTGAAGATCTTGGGCACCCGCAGTTCCACAAAGGGCTCGGCTCAGAGCTGGCACGTGCCCTGCACCCGCTGCTCCTTGAACACGAATTTCCAGTTGTCATAACGCAGGCCCACCAGATCGCCATCATCGGAGAAGTAGAAGAACTCCTTGCGCGGGCTCTGGTCGGTCTTGCCGGTCCAGTAATCGAGCATGTTGTAGCCATCCAGGTGGATGCGGAACGTTTTGGCGCCCACCGCATGGCCCGCCAGCAATTTCTCCTTGATCTCCGGCTCGCCCGCCGCCGCCAGCAGGGTGGGCAGCCAGTCCAGGTGGCTGCAGATCCCCGTGAGGTTTACGCCAGCGGGCACCTTGCCCGGCCAGCGCACCAGCGCCGGCACGCGGAAGGCCCCCTCCCAGTTGGTGTTCTTCTCACTGCGGAAGGGGGTCATGCCCGCATCCGGCCAGCTGTTCATGTGCGGTCCGTTATCGGTGCTGTACATCACGATCGTGTCCTCAGCGATGCCCAGCTCATCGAGCAGATTCAGCATCTCGCCGATGCAGTCATCGTGATAGATCATCACATCGTGGTATTCCGATTGCCAGCGGCCGCTGCGGCCCACGTCCTGGGGCCGGGCATAGGTGCGGAAGTGCATGTGGGTGGTGTTGAACCACACGAAGAAGGGCTCGCCAGAGGCGACCGCGTCACGAATGAACCGCTTGGCCTCCACCAGGAATTCATCATCGGCGGTTTCCATGCGCTTGCGCGTCAGCGGGCCGGTGTTTTCAATCCGCTGGCCGCCGTCGCCATCGGCCCAGCAATGGAGCACGCCCCGGGGGCCAAAGCGCTCGCGGAACTGGGGAAAGTCCTCCGCTTTGGGGTAGTCGCGCAGCTCGGGCTCCTCCTCGGCATTGAGATGATAAAGATTGCCGAAGAATTTATCGAAGCCATGCATCGTCGGCAGGTGCTCGTCCCGGTCGCCGAAATGGTTTTTCCCGAATTGTCCGGTGCGATAGCCCAGGGGCTTGAGCAACTCGGCAATGGTGGGATCTTCCGCCCGGAAACCCAGCTCCGCCCCGGGTAGCCCCACCTTGCTCAAACCGGTGCGATACACGCTTTGCCCGCTGATGAAGGCGGCCCGGCCCGCCGTGCAGCTCTGCTCCGCGTAATAGTGGATGAATTTGGCCCCTTCCCCGGCCAGCCGGTCGATGTTGGGCGTCGAACAACCCATCAGTCCGTGGCTGTAGCAGCTCAAATTGCTCTGGCCGATGTCGTCGCCCCAGAGGATCAGAATATTGGGTTGGCCGTTGGGCATGGGAGAAGCGCCACCGCGGGGACAGACAAATTGTGGGCAGAGCGCCGTGGGTCGAACACTCAAAAAGTGCAGCGGAAACGGTTCTTCATCGCCATCTGAAACCGGGCCAGGGCCGGGCTGTGCTCGAAACGGCTCAGGCCCGGCAGGTGGCGCACGAAGGGCGCCAGACCGCAACGGTGGTGCACCGCCTGGTCCAGCAGGTTGGCGGCCAGGTCGTCCTCTCCCAGGACCAGAGCCGTCAGACCCCAGAGGCTGGTCATCTCCAGGGACTGCCCCTGAACGTCGATCACGTGGCGCAGATGGGTCTGGGCCGCAGCCGACTGACCGCAGAGCGCCAGGATCAGCGCCGTGAAGGCCTGCAGACCATTCACCGGATCGGCGGGAATGGCGGTTGTCTCCAGTTCGCGCAGAGCTTGCTCGGGCTGGTCGCCGTCCGCCAGCACCAGGGACAACACCAGGCGCGCGCCCGCCAGGCTGCCGTCGATGGCCAGTTGTTCGCGCAGATGACCGATCGCAGACCCGTGGTCGCCCGTCATCCAGCAGGCCACGGCGGTGAGCAGCCAGCCGTCCGGATTGTCCGCGTTGAGGTGGGGCTCCAAGAGGGGTCGGGCCGCGCTGGCGCGACCTGTGGCGATGAGATGGCGGGCCCAGCTGTGCAAGGGTGCTCCTTCCGGCAGCTGGCTCGGCAGCCAGCGGGCAAAGCGGTCCTCCGCCAGATCCGGCTGCCAGTGCAGCAGGGAGAGCACTTCCACCCGCAGGGCCAACACTTCGCCGGACAGATCACCTGAGGCCTCGGCCCGCCGCAGCAGCACCTCCAGCTCGTTCTCGATCCCATGGGCTGTCAGCAGTCCCCACTGATACCGAGCCAGGCGAGTCGCCACCAACGCCACCAGGGCGGAGGTGAAGTCGGGCGCCATGTCGAGGCAGTGGCGCAGGTGGCGCTCGGCCCGCGGCAGCAAGCGGGGATCCCGTCGCCGCACCCACACCATGCCTTCCACAAAGGTGCTGAGCGTTTGGGCCGAGGGAAAGGCGGACGGCTTGACCCCGCCTTCGACACCAGCCTGCACCGCCACGCGCACGGGCACATCCAACCGGTAGCCACCGCCATAAATGGTGCGGATCACCGAGGAGCCCAGTGGACCGTCCAGGAACACCCTGCGCAAGCCATGCACCGTGCGGGAGATGCTCACCTCGCTCACCTGGGTGTGCCCCCACACCTCCTCCAGAAGCGTTTCGCGGGAGAGCACCTGCCCCTGCTGTCGCGCCAGAGCCAGAAGAAGTCGCCGTTGGAGGGGCGACAGGTGAAGGACTGTGGGTCCAATCCTCAGATTGCCCTCGCCATCCAGGCTGTAGGGCCCGAAGGTCCAGGAGGTGTGGGTGTTGCTCTGAATCGGGCTGTGTGTCATGGGGTCAGGGAAGCGCCTGGACGAGAAATGCTTGCGAGAATTTGACGGAGCACCATTCTGTGCCGGTTGAGAGCCGCAAACACTCAGAAAGGGCAGGACTTTCGTGATTTCGAGCCTTTTGTCAACCGCGCAACGGCGACCATGGGGCTGCATTGAGGAAATGCGAAGCCTGGTTCAGGCCGTGGGGCTGAATCTGCTGCCCCTGCAGCTGGATCGCGGCCCCCTGGGGGGGCAGGCCCTCACCGTGGAGCTCCCCCCCTTGCGCCTGGTGCGGTTTCAGATCTCGGGTCGCCTGCACTGCATCGGCGAGAAACCGAAGGGAGTCCTGGCGGTGAGTCTTGATCTGGACCCGCGCGACTCCATCGCGCCCTGGTTCTCCCATGGTGAGCCCTTGCCCGTCGACTGTCTTTTCGGGCAGTGCATCGAGCGGGATGTCCACATCACCCTGCCCGGCCAGATCAGTTTTGGCATGGTGTTCGTTTCCCTGTCGGCGTTGCGGAGCTGGGCGTCCGAGCTGGGCTGGCCCGGGTTTGACGGTGAGTTGCTGCCCAGCAGCAATGTGCACCTGATGCATGCGGACACCGCCCATGCCCTCCGTCTCCATCTCCGCCAGCTCTTCCTTATGGCAGAGCTGGCCCCCGATCGCCTGCGACAGCCCGAGAGCCAGCGCCTGGTGCGGGAGGACCTGATGCCCCTTGTCTTGGAAGCGTTGATCACGGGCCCGGGCCAGCCGAGTCGCCGCCGGAGAGGGACACCCGCGCGGATCGAGCTCGTCAAGGACATCCAGCGGTGGCTGCACCTTCACCCCGACACTCCGGTCACCCTGGCGGATCTCTGCCGCGAAGCCCACGCCAGCCGTCGCACGCTCATCCAAGGGTTTCAGGATCACCTCGGCATGGGGCCGATGGCGTATGTGCGGCTTCTGCGCCTCCATTCCATCCGCCGCCGCCTCCTGCGCGCCGAACCGGGAGAGATTCAGATCGGCCCCCTGGCGGAAGCCTGGGGGTTCCACAACGCGGGCCACTTTGCCGCCAACTACCGCCGCCTCT
>VGQX01000215.1 GCA_016882305.1 Cyanobacteria bacterium K_Offshore_surface_m2_239 | reverse complement strand
GACGACCAGGCCTTTATTCAAGTTGGCAGCACAGGCCCCCGCACTCAAGTGACCACACCCTGGGGCGCTTCCATCGGCACCAACACCTCCACCTGGCAAATCATTGCCGCCGACACCATCGCCGGCGTGAATCAGGTGCTCCTGCGCAACAACCCCGGCAATTTCCTCCACACCTGGACCCTCGATTCCAACTGGAACTGGACCGCCTCCAACGGCACCATTTCCCCGACGTCCGCCCAGGGCCTCGCCCTCCTCAACCAGTTCGGTCTCAGTTGAGCCTGAGCAGCCCGATCCGACTTTGGGCGTCACCACCCACACACTCCGCAGGACAGACTTCATCAGGGATTGGTCAGCGTGAGTTTTGCGTTCCGTTTGTTCCCGGTTCGATCAGAATCGGGCCGTTTCAACTGATCGCCTGCAGAAGCTGACGGCAGGGACCTGCTCTCAGGACGTGACAGCTCATTCAGTCTTTGCAACATGGTTGGATCGCGCAAAATTTTCTTTCAACAGTAATGGGAACTTTTTTCAATCAATACGCGCTTCTTGACCAATGCGGGATTGCCTCCAACACAAACAAGGCCAGCCAGTGGCACAACCCCGATGCTGACAATCAATTACAGTACATGGGCGATGGACTACTGCGCAAATACGAGCATTTCCTTTGTAAGCTTCGGTCCAAGCCTAATGTACAGTTTTTGGAGCTAGGGGCAGGACCCGACAACAACATCGGGGCTTCCATGCGTTGCTGGAAGAGTTATTTCGGATCGGATGCACAACTTCACGTTGCTGACATAAAGAACACTGCATCAAACCTAACCAACGAAGGCTTCAACGTTCATGTATGTGATCTGGGCTCAACAGAAGCTCTCTCAAATTTAGCCACCCTTCAATGGGACTGCATCCTGGATGACGCATCTCACTTCTGGAGCCATCAAAAACTTGCCTTCCAGCATCTATTCAACTCCGTTAAACCCGGTGGCATTTACATCGTAGAAGATCTTTGTACATCTTTTGGAATATACACAGCCGACTACAATCCAACCAATGAAAGCGTCGATGCGGCATCATACTTTCTTGCCCTGGCAAGACGAGCCATGGCCACTTGGTGTTCCCTGGAGGACATAAATAGAGGGGCGGCTGTCGGGCTCAACGATCACGACAACGCTCTTGCACTTCAGCTTGATATGGTTTCCTTCATGGACAATTCCTGCATTATGATCAAGAAGTAAATCACTTCCACCAGGGTTATTAAAACAAGCAATCTCTGCTCCGCAATCGTGAGCAATTCCTACACACAAATCGCACTCTGACCAACCTCAGAGTGCGAGTTCATATATCGCTGCTTTATGATTTACTTGCGAACAAGCGTGACATAGATCTGCAGAGGATCAGCCAATGAACGATCAACTTCCGCCACCTCCCATGCCGGGGCATTCGTCTTCAGCCATTCGATCGTCATTGAGGTGTGACCAAAGAACGTTTCCCACTCTCCCATCGCAGGAAGGTGGACAAAGCCCTGTTCTTCATGACGTTGCATGAATTCAGCGGGATTCACACGTGGATCCTGTTCCGCCAGCCAGTATTCAGGCGGCCGAATTGTGACAACAAAGATTCCACCTTGCACAAAGGAGAGGCTAAGATTATGAAAAATAATTTTTGTTAGTTGCTCGGGAAGATGAGTGAAAATAGAGAAAGAATAGCCAGCGACCAAATCCATACCGATCAAGTCAGACGCATCCCGGCCAATTTGCTTCAGAGGACTTCTGATCAAACAAGAAGTACATTCCTGAATAGCCCTATCCCAGGGATCAACTCCTATGACCGTCTGAGGTGGGAAGTAATAAGGCGTCAATCGCAGGTGCCTACCCCAACCACATCCAAAATCGACATATTTGATGCCCTCTGCGTTGCGAGGCTGAGTCAAGTTGGGACGAGAAGCCAACTGGTGGTAAAAGTAGTTGAAGAAAGGAATAGTTTGCTTGAGCAATTCAACACCACTGGTCCCTGAAAACAACGCCTGGTTTTCCGCTGACATGGCGATCGGCAGATATTTATTTAGAAACCCATACTCACCATCGGAGCCAGAAACCAAATTCAGAACAAAGGCAAATTCAGTGAGACCAAGCTCACGAAGCGATTCGAGCGCTTGATCAGGGCTGATGTCTTGGCGTGACTTGAGATCTGCCAACATCGACAGAGTGGATTTGAGAGGAGCTTCGAACATCGAAATCAAATGCAAAGGGAGTGAAAATCAATCTTCTAATCAAGAGTGATTGAAAAGCCCTGCTCAACAAACCATGATCTGCCAAGCAATACGTAGCAGGTTCTTAACAAATCATGTTTCATTTTGCCAGTTGATTACGCTCAACGCTACTTAGAGGGACCTGTTAGGAGGGTGGCACAGCTCACGCTGAGGCCGGGGACCGCTGCCGCCTGCGGACCTGCTGCAGGCCGTTCGAAAACAGAAGTGTGCCGGGAGGAAGGCCTATGGATTCATGCCGAGACCCACAACCTCTTCCATCTCCAGGGCGCTGGTTGTTTCCCACGTTCAACATGGTCATCGCTCCTCTCAGCCAACCCGCCCAAAGGGTTTTGCGGTTGGGGGGAGCACCCCACGGGGGTGAGATCAAGCACTCAGCCCGTAGCCTTTCTCAACAAGGCTGGCGTTCCATTGGTGCTAACCTGATAGTGTAAACGATGCTGGTCGGCAGGGGTTCCCGTGGTTCGCCTGATCAAGGAAATCAACCCGACGTCCAGCGCCCTGCCCAGATGGTTCACCGTCCTGGGTCCGTGGCTCTACTTCGCCGCAGACGATGGTTCCGGCGCCGGGTGGGGAAATCACGAGCTCTGGCGCTCCGATGGCACGACAGCCGGAACGGTCCTGGTCAGGGAGATTGCCTTGCCGCCCGCCCGCGCCTCAAATCCCGGGCAGCAAACCCACGCCGCCTTCCAGGAGAACGTTTACTTCTCGGCCAGCGATGGCGTCAGCGAACCCCTCTGGCGCTCGAATGGGACGGCGTCAGGAACGTCCATCGTCAACATCCTCTTTCCCAGCGTTGTTCCCAACTCCCTCACAGTGGCCGGGGACCACCTCTACATCGCCTTCGGTGGTGGTGCACCGGACTCCTATCTCTATCGCTATGACGGCATCGACCTGGTGTCGATCCGCCGATCGAGCAATCCAGGGGAATGGGGCTTCAACCCCTTTGACCCCACCGCCCTCGGTGGGAACCTTTACTTCACGGAGAATTTCGGCAACGAGCTCTGGCGCACCAATGGCAGCGCCATCGCCGTGCGCGTGGCTGATCCCATCGCGCCGCCAGACGGCATCCCCCGCTCCAAACGCAACCTGACCGCAGTCGGCGAGACCCTGTTCTTCGCGGCGCAGGCAGGAGGCCCTGGCGGCAAGGAACTCTGGAAATACACCCCCGGCGAAGCCACCACGTCCCGGGTGCGCTTCATCGGCACCGGGTATTACCCCGCCGAGCTCACCGCAGTGGGCAATCGCTTGTTTTTCGTCGGCGATGACAGTCAGGGCGCCGAGCTTTGGGTGTCCGATGGCAGCGCGCTCGGCACCCGCCGCGTGCTGGACATCAATCCCACCGCCGGAGCCGGCGCCCCGGGCCCCCGGCGCGGGCCCACCCAACTGACGGCGGTCAGCGAGCAGACCGTTTATTTCTCCGCCAACGATGGCAGCACGGGCTATGAACTCTGGAAATCCGATGGCAGCGCCAGCGGCACCAGCCGGGTAATGGACCTCAACCCGGGCCCGGGGAGCAGCCATCCCAAGGATCTGATCGTTCGCGGCAACATCCTGTATTTCACGGCCAGCGACAGCTTCAACGGTCGCCAACTCTGGGCCACCGACATCCTCTCCAACACCACCACCCGCCTGACCTCCGCGGCGATGTTTGGGCCGACGACCCAGTTCTCGGTTCAAGATCGGGGCAACGACCGCAACATCGCCATCGCCGGGGAGACCGTCTTCTTCTCCGCGACCTTCCGAGATGGTTCCAGGATTTCCGGCTATGAGCTCTGGGGGCTGGATCTGCCGCCCCTGGTGAGCCTGAAGCTGCCGCCCGGAGGGGATGGGGAACCCCTCAGCGAGGACGGCCCCAGAGCGCTGCCCATCCTGTTCCATCGCACTGGTGACACCAGCACAGCGCTGACGGTGTCGTTCCAGGTGGGCGGCACGGCGCGTCTCGGCGACGACTATCGGGTCAGGGAGGCCACCAGCTTCACGTCCACCGGAGGCGCGATCACCTTCGCCGCAGGGGCCAGCACCGCCATGCTCCTTCTCGATCCGATCTCCGACTGGATCAGCGAGGGGCATGAAACCGTGTCGCTCACCTTGAGCTCAGGCGCTGGTTACGCGGTGGACAGCGCCGCCACGGTGGTAGCCACCCTGGTGGACAACGACACGGCCCCGGGGCTGGTTGCGGGCACGCCGATCCCGGCCCGATTGACCGCGGGCTCCGCGTTTGAACACCGCAATCCCTTCGCCTTCGCCGCCATCAAGAGGGATGGCTCGGTCGTCACCTGGGGCGACGAAAACACCGGTGGCAACAGCACCGCCGTTGCCGCACGGCTAACCTCGGGCGTCATTCGCGTGTTCTCCACCGCGTCCGCCTTCGCCGCGCTCAAGAGTGATGGCTCCGTGGTGCCCTGGGGGGATTCGCTGTTTGGAGGTGACGCCGGTGC
>VGQX01000214.1 GCA_016882305.1 Cyanobacteria bacterium K_Offshore_surface_m2_239 | reverse complement strand
TGGTCCCGCGGCCCTGCCCTCCTGGCGGGGCGATGGGGGCGCCGTGGCCGAAATTCTGGCCAATCTCCTGGAGAACGCCTTCCGCTACAGCGCTCCGGAGAGCCCGGTGGGCCTCCACTGCGCCCCTACGGCGGCGGGGCTCCAGCTCACGGTGTGGGATGGGGGGGGGCCAATCGTCGCGGAGGAGCGGGAGCGGATCTTCCAGCGCGGGGAGCGCGGCCAGCAGAGCGAAGGCAAGGCGGGCACGGGGTTGGGTTTGGCCCTGGCCCGGGATCTGGCCGGCCACCTCGGCGGCGACCTGGAGCTGCTCAGCCCGCCGTCCATGGTGGATCCCTCGCTGCCGGAGCGCGGCAACGCCTTTCGTCTCACCGTGCCAGCGTCAGCGGAACCGCCGCGTTGAGGAGCAAGGCCAGCGCTTCGGTCCACTCCACGCAGGCGCCGTAGCTGTCGCCGCTGTGGCCTCCGAGCCGGCGCCCCAGCCAGGCGGGCACGGCCACGGCGGGGAGAAGGCCCACCAGGCCGAGGGGAGCCTGGCCTCGCGCCAGGCTGAGCAGGGTGAGCCCGGCGAGGGCCAGCAGAGCCGGCCGCATCTCGGCGCCCAGACCGGCCCAGTGCCGGCGGTGAAATCCCGCCGTGCCGCGGGGGTGGAGGTAGGGAAACCGGGCCATCGCCACCAGGGGGGCGACGCGGCCCCACACGGCGGCCCACACCAGGGCGCCGGGGGCGGCCCGCTCCAGGCTGGCCAGGGCGGCGGCCTTCAGCAGCACGAGGAGCAGGAGGGCCTGGGCGCCGCTGGCGCCGATGCGGCTGTCGCGCATGGCCTCCAGCCGCCGCTCTCCGGCCCCCAGGCCATCGGCCGTGTCCATCGCCCCGTCCAGGTGCAGGCCGCCGGTGAGCAGCAGGCCCGCCGCCAACACCAGGCTGATGCGGGTCAGGGTCGGCACCGGGTCCGGAAGCCCCCACCAGAGCCCGGCCTGCAGGCCGCCGATGACGAGGCCGATCCAGGGGGCGAAGCGGGCGATGCGCGCGAAGCGGGGGCGGATGGCCGGCCAGGCGGGGAGCACCGAATAAAAGATCCAGGCCCCGGCCAGATCCTGGAGCCAGGCGGGTGGAAAGGAGGGCGTGGCGGCGAGGGGCGCAGACCGGCTCCACCCTGCCATGGCCCGGCGAGAGCGGAGACCCCCGGCGCGGGCGGAAACCCCCGGCGCCCAGGCCGGCGCCTAGGGTCGTCTGGTGCGGGGAGAAGCGGTGTCAGCCCAGGCGTTTGCCTTCAGCGTGACGGCACGCTGCCCCCGCACCCGCGCCCGTCGCGGGCACTGGCAGACCCCCCACGGCGTGGTGCACACCCCCCGCTTCATGCCGGTGGGCACCGCCGCCACCGTGAAGGGAATCACCATCCCCCAGCTGGCGGAGACAGGCGCCGAGATGGTGCTGGCCAACACTTTTCATCTGCATCTTCAGCCCGGTGAGGGCGTGGTGGCGGAAGCGGGCGGCCTGCATCGCTTCATGGGCTGGCAGGGGCCGCTGCTGACCGACTCCGGCGGCTTTCAGGTGTTCAGCCTGGCGGCGATCAACCGCATCGATGACGACGGCGTGGTCTTCCGCTCCCCCCGCGATGGCGCCCCGATCCTGCTCACGCCCGAGCGCTGCATGGCGATCCAGCGGGACCTGGGCGCCGATGTGGCCATGGCCTTCGATCAATGCCCCCCCTACCCGGCGACCGAGGCCCTGGTGGCCGAGGCCTGTCGCCGCACCCATCTCTGGCTGGAGCGCTGCCTGCTCCATCACGGCGGGGGCGAGCAGGCGCTGTTCGGGATCGTGCAGGGGGGCTGCTTCAGCCAGCTGCGGCGGGAATCGGCGCGGGTGGTCGCCTCCATGGGGCTGCCGGGCATCGCCGTGGGGGGCGTGAGCGTGGGGGAGCCGGTGGAGGAGATGCATCGGATCGTGGCCGAGGTGGCCCCCCTGCTGCCGGAGGATCGTCCCCACTACCTGATGGGCGTGGGCAGCCTGCGGGAGATGGCGGTGGCGGTGGCCCATGGCTTCGACCTCTTCGATTGCGTCCTGCCCACCCGCCTGGGGCGCCATGGCACGGCCCTGGTGGGGGGCGAGCGCTGGAACCTGCGCAACGCCCGCTTCCGCCACGACCACACCCCTCTCGACCCCGGCTGCCCCTGCCTGGCCTGCCGACACCACACCCGGGCCTACCTGCACCACCTGGTGCGGGTGGAGGAGATGCTCGGGCGCACCCTGCTGAGCCTCCACAACCTCACCACCCTGTTGCGCTTCACGCGGGCGATGGGTCAGGCGATCGCCGAGGGCTGTTTTTCAGAGGATTTCGCTCCTTGGGAGCCGGCCTCCGCGGCGGCGCACACGTGGTAGGTTCCAGCCACCGCAAAGGATTTCTCCGGCATGGTCCTTCCGCTGCCCGTCTTCGCCCAGCTTCCTGAGGCCTACCAGGCCTTCGCCCCCCTGGTCGACATCCTGCCCATCATCCCCCTCTTCTTCCTGCTGCTGGCGTTTGTGTGGCAGGCCTCGGTGGGCTTCCGCTGAGCACGGCGCGCACGAAGGCCGGCAACGCCAGCATGCGCCGCCAGCGGGTGGGTTCCTGGAGCAGGCGGTAGAGCCACTCCAGATGGATCCGCCCCATCCAGCGGGGGGCGCGTTTTTTGGTGCCGGCCCAAACATCAAAGCTGCCGCCGACCCCCATCCAGAGCCCGAACAGGGGGTGGGGAAGCGATTGAATCCACAGCTCCTGCCGCGGCACCCCCAGGGCCACGAGGGTGAGATCGGGCTCGAGGGACAGCAGACGCTCCTGAAGCTCGGGCCAGGCCCGCGGATCGCCGTAGCCATGGATGGCCATCACGAGCTGGAGTCCCGGAATCTCCCGTGCCAGCCTGGGGCAGAGCTGTTCCAACACCTGGGGAGTGGAGCCCACCAGGGCCACCCGCCAGCCCGCAGCCGCAGCGTGCTCCAGCAGTTGGCGGGCCAGGTCGATGCCGGGGGCGCGGCGCACCCGGATCCCTTGCCGTTGGAGGGCCCACACCACGCCCGCCCCGTCGGGAATGACGAGGTCTGCGGCGCGGATCGCCGCCTCCAGGGCGGGATCGGCCAGGGCGGCCATGGACATCTCGGCGTTGATCGTGACGATCTGCCCGCCGCCCCGCTCCTCGTGGAGCGCCACAGCGGCGGCGAAAACGTCAGGACAGACACTCACCGGCAAGCCAAGCACATGGGCCTGGGGCACGGCGGTGGCGCTTGTTGCCAGGAAGGGGGGCGTCGCGGAGGAGAATCTATGGCTGCGAATGGGTGGACCAATCGGTGGGGATGCGCGGCGCTGAGGTGGCAACGGTGGACGAGGCGGGATCACCCCCGGGGGGGCGCGCAGCGGTGGAGGGGCCGGGCGCTGATGCCCTTGCGGTCCTGCGCCAACTGGACACCCGGATCGAGGCCGTGGTGCTGCGGCGCCAGCATCCCCTGACGGGCCTGCTGCCCGCCAGCACCGCCAACACGGTGCACGGCAACTATGGCGATGCCTGGGTGCGCGACTGCGTCTACTCGATCCAGTGCGTGTGGGGGCTGGCCATCGCCCACCGCCGCCTCAGCGGCGGGGGCCGGCGGGCGTTCGAGCTGGAGCAGCGCGTGTTGCAGCTGATGCGCGGCCTTTTGGCGGCGATGATGCGCCAGGCGCCGAAGGTGGAGCGGTTCAAGCGCAGCCTGCGGCCGCTCGACGCCCTGCACGCGAAGTTCGACACCGGCTCCGGCGCGACGGTGGTGCCCGATGACGGCTGGGGTCACCTGCAGTTGGACGCCACCGCAGTGTTTCTGCTGCAGCTGGCCCAGCTCACCCGCTCCGGCCTGGTGGTGGTGCGCACAAGCCATGAGCGCGACTTTGTGCAAAATCTCGTCTACTACGTCGCCCGGGCCTACCGCGTGGCGGATTACGGCATTTGGGAGCGGGGTGACAAGAGCAATCACGGCCTGCCGGAGCGCAACGCCAGCTCCATCGGCATGGTGAAGGCGGCCCTGGAGGCGCTGGAGGGCATCGACCTGCTGGGTCCGGAGGGGGATGGCAGCTGGTGTCTGGTGATTCCCCAGGATGCGATCGTGCGGTTGCGGCGGGCCCTGCGCAGCCTGCTGCCGCGGGAATCCGCCAGCAAGGAGGCCGACAGCGCCTGCCTGTCGGTGATCGGCTACCCGGCCTGGGCCGTCGACGATGAGGAGCTGGTGGCCCGCACCCGGGCCAAGATCCGCCAGGACCTGGGGGGCGCCTTCGGCTACAAGCGCTTCCGCCGCGATGGCCATCAGGCGGTGATCGAAGACGTGAGTCGTCTGCACTATGAGCCGGAGGAGCTGGCGGAGTTTGAGCACATCGAGTGCGAGTGGCCGCTGTTCATTGCCTACGAGCTGCTCACGGCCTGTTGCGAGGAGCGCTGGGAGGAGGCGTGGAGCTGGCGGCGGCGGCTGGCGGAGTTGAGCGTGGAGGTGGAGGGGGTGCCGCTGCTGCCGGAGTTGTATCTGGTGCGAGAGGAGGCGATCGCCGCTGAGCGGCGCAATCCGGGCAGCCAGCACCGCGAGCCCAACGACAACGTGCCCCTGCTCTGGACCCAGAGCCTCACCTGGCTGGGGGATCTGCTGCTCCATGGCCTGATCACGCCGGATGATCTGGATCCGATCGGTCGGCGGCGGCGGCGGCGGCGGGGCCTGGGGGCGGAGCGGGTGTTGGTGGCCCTGGTGCCGCAGGAGGAGGCGATCGCGGCGCGGTTGATCGCCGCTGGTCTGCCGGTGGCGACGGCCGCTGGCGAGGGCCTG
>VGQX01000213.1 GCA_016882305.1 Cyanobacteria bacterium K_Offshore_surface_m2_239 | reverse complement strand
CTGCCCCTTCACCAGGGCCAGCTGGCCAACGACGGCTCGATCTTTCACGCCAAGGAAGGTGTGGTGGAAGACCGCCATGGTGATCGCCTGGGCTTCAGCGGTAGCGTCAACGAAACCCCCAACGGCGGGACCACCAACTACGAGACCTTTGATGTGTTCTGCAACTGGAAGGGTGAGGAGCGTCGGGTGGATGCCAAGGAGCGCCACTTCCTGCGGCTCTGGCAAAACGAGGATCCTGGTGTACGCACCTTCTCCCTGCCCGAGGCCTTTCGCCAGCAGCTCGCCATCTATGCACCGGCAGAAGGGGCCCTGCCTCGCCGGCTGAAGCCCTACCTCAAGGATCTTCCCGCGCCGGAGCCAGAGCCCGTCGTTGAGGTCGTCCCCGACATCGATGAACGGCGCCGGATTGTGTGGAGCTACGTGCTCCAAGCCGCCGCCAGCGATCTGCCTGGAGCCGAACGGGTTGGAGAAGGCACCAGCGCCGTCACACCTTGGCCCCATCAGCAGCGGGCTTTCCAGCGCCTCTGGCAGCAGTGGCCGCCCAGGTTGCTGATCGCGGATGAGGTGGGCCTCGGCAAAACGGTGCAGGCCGGCCTGCTGCTGCGCCAGGCCTGGTTGAGCGGCCGCGCCCGCCGCATGCTGGTGATGGCACCCGCGTCGGTGCTCAAGCAGTGGCAGCGGGAACTGCGCGAGAAGTTCGGCCTCGACTGGCCCATCTACAGCGGCAAGTCGCTCGACTGGCAGCCCACCCGCTTCCGCCCGGCTGGGCTCTCCCGAACAGTGGACCGGAGCAGCTGGACCGCAGAGCCCTTTGTGCTGGTCTCCAGCCACCTGATGCGACGCCGCGACCGCCACAGGGATCTGCTGGAGGCCGAGCCCTATGACCTGGTGGTGCTCGATGAAGCCCACCACGCCCGCACCCGTCGGGAGAACAACAGCAGCGGCGGTGAACGCCTACGTCCCAACACCCTGATGCAGCTCATGCAGCAGCTGCGCCAGCGCACCAACGGTCTGCTGCTGCTCACCGCCACGCCCATGCAGGTGAGTGAGCTGGAGGTGTGGGACCTGCTCGCCCTGCTCGGCATGCCCCCCGAGTGGACCGAAGACGCCTTCGAGAATTTCTTCGAGTGGGTGGAGAAGGAGAACCCGGATGAGTCCACCCTGGCCTACCTGGCCGGGCTGTGGCGCAGCAGCGTTTCGGCCTTTGGAGAGGCACCCGGCAATGCCATGCCGGAAGACCTGCGCAGGTCGCCGCTGCGCAAACGCAAGGCCCTGCGCGCCCTCAACGACACCGACCCCCTCTCCCGCCGCAATCTCAGCGTCGAGATCCGCCAAGCCTCACTGGCCCTGGCCAAGCGCTGGACCCCGGTGCAGGGGCTGATCTCCCGCCACAGCCGCAACCTGCTGCGGGCCTACAAGCAGCAGGGATCGATGGATCTGGCGATCGGCACCCGCCATGTGGACGACCGCTTCCTGGAAAGCACCCCCGATGAGCGGGCGCTCTACGACGCCGTGGAGGACTTCATCTCCACCCAGTACGCCCAGGCATCCGGCCAGAAGAAATCGGCGGTGGGCTTCGTGATGACGATCTACCGCCGCCGCCTGGCCAGCAGCGTGGCCGCCCTGGTCTCCACTCTGGAGAAACGGCTGGCCGGCCAGCAGCAGCAACTGGAGGAAGACGCTGCCGCCGCAGAAGACGACGACATCAGCGGAGAGCAGACCTTCGATCTGGAGGGCATGCAGAGCGCCTTCCAGGAGGCCTCGCTCCAGGGCGAACTCGATGCCATCGGCGTGCTGCTCGATCAGGCCAGGCCACTGGTCGGCCACGACAGCAAGGGAGCCGAGTTCCTCAAGGCCATCGCGGAGCTGCAGGCCCAGGGGTACAAGCAGGTGATCGTCTTCTCCCAGTACACCGACACCGTCGATGCCCTCAAGGAGCTGCTGATCGGCGCAGGGCGCACCAGCCTGATGGCCTTCACCGGCCGAGGTGGCGAGATCCTGCAGAGGGGCGGGGTCTGGAAGGCCCTGAACCGCGAGGCCACCAAACGGGGCTTCAAGGAAGGCAAGGCTGAGATTCGGCTCTGCACCGATGCCGCGGCCGAAGGCCTGAACTTCCAGTTCTGCGGTGCCCTGATCAACTACGACATGCCCTGGAACCCAATGCGCGTGGAGCAGCGCATTGGCCGTATCGACCGCATCGGCCAGACCCACGAGCAGATGCAGATCGTCAACCTGCACCTCGATGGCACCGTCGAGGCCGATGTGTACCGGGCACTGAAGGGCCGGATCGCGATGTTCGAGCAGGTGGTGGGCAAGTTGCAGCCGATCCTGGCCAAGGCCTCCAGCTCGATCTCCCAGGCCACCCTCGTCAGCCGTGATCAGCGGGAGAAGGCCAGGGCGTCTGCCGTCGCAGCTGTGGAGCAGGAGCCCGAGATCAAAGGTCTGGACCTTGATGACGTCCTCCAGGATCTCGATGCCATCAGCGATGTGGTGAACAGCCTGCAGCCCTCACCGCTCACCCTGGCTGATCTCGAAGCCATCCTCAGGCAGCCGGCCTTGCTGCCGCCCGGCTGCGGTGCCCGCCCGATCGGCGCCTGTGACTTCGCTTGGACGCAGCCCGGCCTCGACAAGGAAATGCGCGTCACATGCAACGCCAGATACTACGAGGACAACAGCGATAGTTGTGAGCTTTGGGTGCCGGGGAGTCCGTTGTTTCCTTTGGAGCAGGTGGTGGAGTTGAGGTCAGCAGACCTGCACGTGTCAGGCAGCATATTCAGACAAGCTCTTACAGGAGAGACAAAGATTTAGATGTAGCCTGCGTTCCTTTCTGTGTATTCTGCAATGCCTATCGATTCGCCACAGAGGACAATGTTAGCTCTAACATTTAATGCATTCGAACAAGTCCTTCGAGTGGACAGGCCGCCTCATGATTCTTGCTCCGCTCTATGCTTCTTGCCTGCCACTCAAGGGCAGCGTTAGGCCCACCTGAAGCCTGCGTGCGGAGCAGGAGTTGACTGGGTGACTTGGCGTAGCTACTAAAAAGCGTGCAGTACGATTTCGACCCTGGTAAGGATGCGACCAATTAGAGTAAGCACGGCTTCTCCTTGTCAGCCGCAGCCCAGCTCAGTTGGGAAGCAGCACTCGTCTGGATTGTTGATCGGTCTGACTATGGTGAAGTAAGGATGGCTGCCTTAGCCCCAATAGGTGACATACTCTTCTTTGTAGCCTTTGTAGATCGCAAGCCGGCAAGAAGAATCATCAGCCTACGAAGAGCCAATCGCCGTGAGGTCAATCACTATGTCAGAGCCACTCAAGAAGATCAGCCTGAAGATCCCGACACTTAAGGAAGATCAGTTGATAACAGCGGCGGCGGAATCAGATCCAGACGCCCTTCCGCTGACAGACGATCAGATGAGCGCGATGGTCACCATGCGCTTGGTTCGCAGACGACCACAGTTGGTACATAAAAAGCAGCTGATCTCAATTCGATATAGTCCTGAAGTAATTGCCTATTTCAAGGCTTCCGGAGCACGTTGGCAAGCTCGTATGGATTCTGTGCTTAAGGACTATGTCGAGTCTCATTCCACTGGCAATGCCAAAGGGACCTGACATCATCATGCACCCACCCGGCAATAAGGTATCGGCTGAACCAAGCGCTGCCTCGAAGCTTGCCGGCCACGGCCTGCGGATCTCCCTTGGGCTGGATTTGGATGAAGTGGTTGCACCGGTCACGATGGTGTTTCACCATCACCCCAGCGACTGAGTAGAACTCACCCAGCTGATCTGTCCGTCCTTCTTCAAGGGTTAAACTCTCAGCATGACTGACGTGCGCATCAACATCTCCAGCGGCGGGCCATGGGAGGCGGTTGTCGGCTATTCCCGCGCGGTTCACATCGGTCAACACGTCTTTGTCGCCGGCACGACTGCGGTCACTCCGGAGGGCATCGTCGGCCTTGGCGATCCGTACCTCCAGGCCATGCAGGCCCTCCGCACCATTCAGGCTGCGCTCGCGCAGGCCGGTGCTTCTCTTGATCACGTTGTTCGCACCCGCATGTTCGTCACCGACATCTCCCAGTGGCAGGCGGTCGGTCGCGCCCACGGCGAATTCTTCGGCGCCATCCGTCCTGTCGCCACCATGGTTCAAGTCAGCCAGCTCATCGACCCAGCTCTTCTGGTCGAAATCGAAGCCGAAGCGGTCATTCCCGTTCCCGCCTCCGAGACCGACCAACACCAGGCCTAACCCCGTCATGCCGCAGACTCGCAACAACAAACAGTGGACATTCCCTTCCTGCTCAGTGTCCAAAAGGCGCCATGCATGAAACGTCCCGTGCCGGTTGCCGCGACGAATGGCTGGTCTTCACCGAAGACAAGACCGATACGTTGAACGGCGTACCCGAAAAATGGACAGGACTGATTGCTGGGCTCAGAGTTCATCCTCAACATTTTGCTGAATGACACAGTCGCTCATGGGATAGGCGACGCAGAGAAGTACGAAGCCGTTGGCAATCTGTTCATCATCCAAGAAGTTTTGATCGGACTGGTCGAGCTTGCCACTGATGATGCGGCCGGCACAGGTGCTACAGGAACCGGCACGACAGGAATAGGGCAGGTCCACGCCCGCTTCCTCGGCGGCGTCAACGATGTAGGTGAGCTCGTCACATTCGAAACTCGGACCATCTTGAATGGAAATCTTGAACGTGGCCATCTTGAAAGGAACCTTTCTGCAAGGCTCTTAAATGATAAGCCGCAGTGTTTGTAGCGAGCGACACGCATGGCCCCTGGCCTGACAGCGGCCCCTCATCCCCCCCCCCCACAACCT
>VGQX01000212.1 GCA_016882305.1 Cyanobacteria bacterium K_Offshore_surface_m2_239 | reverse complement strand
GGGGCGGACGATCTGGTGGCCGCCTGCGTCGGCAGAAAGGGCGAAGGTGCCTAAGCTCCTGCGGTTTGCTGCGTGGCCCGTGGGGCGCTCCCGATTCCTTTGCACAGCGCTCCTGTTTGCCTCCATCGGTTGCGTTGACGGCCTGAGTGCCGTTCAGGCCGCGCCGCCGCCGCAACAACCAGCCAGCGGCTCCCCCCAGCCCTCCGCCCCGTCCCCCCCGCCGACGGCGGCGCCAGCCGGCCAGTCCATGCCCCTTCTGCCGCGTCAGGTCCTGCCCTTGGCCCCCGCGGTGAAGGGGCCGAGGCCCCTCTCCAATCCGAAGGTTCTTCCACCAGCGGCCAGGCAACTTCCTGAACAGAGCGTGGATCTGGGGGCTCCGGCCCCCTTGGCCCTTCCCACCCAGCCCCAGCAGGTGCGCATCGAGGAGTTCCGACCCCTCAGCCTCAACGAATCCGAATCCATCGCGGAGGTCAACAGCCCCGACCTGAAGACTCTCGCCAGCCAGGTGGAACAGGCTCAGTCCGCTCTGCGGGCGGAGCTGGCGCGTTGGTATCCCAACCTCAGCTTCAATGCCAACCGGTTCCCCGCGACACAGACCGGTCAGAGCTACAGCCGCGTCTCTCCGCTGACCACAGCACAAAGCGGTCAAACGGGATACACGGTCCAGACGATCACGACCATGGACGCCTCCTTGAGGGCTTCATGGGCGTTGATCGATCCGCGCCGGGTGCCCTCCATCGCCCTCGCCCGGGATCAATATGAACAGGCGAAGAATGCCTATTTGATCGGCCTGCGCGAATTGCGTTTGCGTGTGGCCTCGTCCTACTTCGATCTTCAGAACGCTGATGAGCAGGTGCGCATCGGCCAGGAATCCGTCCGGGCCTCTCTCGTGAGTTTGCGGGACGCCCAGGCTCGCTTCCAGGCGGGGGTGGCCACCAAACTGGAGGTTCTGGAAGCCCAGACCCAGTTGGCCCGGGATCAACAGCTCCTCACGCAGGCTCTCTACGGCCGTTCCGCCGGGGCGCTCTCCTCCGGTCCCGGGCAAGCGATTGCTCGTCGCAACTTGGCAACCCTGCTGGATCTCCCCCAAAACGTCACTCCCACGGCGAAAGATCCCGCGCGGGTGGTGGGGACCTGGCTCCCTTCGCTCCAGGAGAGCATCGTGGCGGCCTTCAAATTCCGGGAGGAGCTGGATCAGGTCCTCCTTGACATTTCCATCGCCAACAGCGCGGCCAACAGGGAGCTGGCCGCCGTGCAGCCCGTATTGAATCTGTTCAATGATTTTGGGGTGGGTCGAGGCACCGGATCCCAATATATTCCGGGTTTGCGGAGCAACCTTACGGACCCAAACACGGGTCGACCGCTTTCTTTAGAAAATCAACCCCAGCGCCAATGGAATGTGGATAACACCATCGGTATCAACGTGACCTGGAACATCTTCGACGGCGGTCGCGCCAGAGCCCTTTACAGGCAGAGCAAACAAAAAGCTCAGGAAGAAACGTACAACTTCTCACGAACCCGCGACCAGATCCGCCAGGAGGTGGAAACCAGCTTCTATGAGCTGCTCACCAACAACCGCAACATCCTCACCACCTCCAACGAGGTCCTCTCCGCCCGCGAATCCTTGCGCCTGGCCCGCCTGCGCTTCCAGGCCGGCGTCACCACCCAGCGGGAAGTGGTGGACACCCAGCGCGACCTCACCCAGGCCGAGGTGCGCTACTCCAGCGCCATCGCCAACTACAACCGAAGTCTGGCGGAGTTGCGCCGTCGCACCGGCCTGGACCTGATCGCCCTCTGTCAGCGACCCATCCTTCCCGCCAGCCGTCCCGCCAACACCACGGCGGATGTGCCGATCGAGCCCACACCTCTTCTCCCCGCTTGCCAGGCTGGAGGCCTGTTTTCCAATCGGGGCCGCTGAACCGTGGTGGGTGCCCACAACAACCCCTTGGCCAACCCCCCGGGACTCTCCTTGCCGTCCGTTCTCAGGCTGGGTTTGTTTCAGGGGTGCCTGGGCTGTCTGGCCGTGATCTTCGCCGGCTTGCTCAACCGCGTCATGATCAGCGAGCTGGGATTGCCTGGCCTGCTGGTGGGAGGCGCGTTGGCCTTCGAGCAGATCGTGGCCCCCGCGCGGGTGTGGTTCGGCCAGATCTCCGATGCCCATCCCATCGCCGGGCGGCATCGGCTTCCTTACATCTGGTTGGGCACCGCCCTCTTCTGCGGCCTGGCGGTCCTTTCCGTGCCCTTGATCTTTCATGTGGCGTCGGTTCTGCGAGAGGGTTCAAGCGCCGCACCCATGGCCATCGCCGCTCTTTGCGGCCTCTTCGCCGCTTATGGCCTGGCGGTGTCGCTGGCCACCACCCCCTATCTGGCCTTGGTCATCGATCGCACCACGGAAAAGGAGCGCCCCCGCGCCGTTGGATTGATCTGGTGCTTGCTCACGGTGGGCATCGTGGTGGGGGCCATTGCCATTGGCCTCAGCCTGCGTGGTCTTGACGGGGTCACCGATCCCGCTGTTCTGCGGCGGGTGTTGCTCGGGTTCATGGGCCGCGTGGTGCTGGTGGTCCTGACTCTCACCGTTGTCGCCACCCTGGGAATGGAACCTCGCTGGCGCCGCGCGGGGCACGTCAGCCCACCATCCGTTGCCACGGTCTCCAGCGAGCGAGAGGATGGACCCACCCTGAGGCAAGCCTGGTCGCTCATCACCTCTAGCCGCCAGGTGTTGGTGTTCTTCACCTTTCTTGTCCTCTTCACCTTGGGGCTTTTTCTGCAGGATCCGATTCTCGAGAGTTATGGGGCGGAGGTGTTCGGCATGCCCATCGCCGCCACCGCCTCGTTGAATGCCGTCTGGGGGATTGGAACCCTCATCGGACTGCTGCTGGCGGGCCTGTGGCTCGTTCCCCGGCTCGGCAAGCTGAGCGCGGCCCGGCTCGGATGCCAGTTGATCGCCGCCAGCCTGGCCCTGCTGGTGGTGGCTGGCTTCATCGGACGGGTGCCGGTGTTGCAGGGTGTTCTCTTTCTCTTTGGTCTGGCGGCCGGAATCGGCACCAACAGCGCCCTGGTGTTGATGCTGGACCTGACCCTTCCCCAGGCCGCCGGCACTTTTGTTGGCCTGTGGGGTCTGGGGCAGGCCCTCTCCCGTGCCATGGGCAAGGTTCTGGGGGGAGGACTTCTTGATGCGGGCCGTCTGCTTCAGGAGCGCTGGCTGCCCCAGGTCTCCACAGCCCTTCCCGCGTTTGCCCTGGTTCTCGGTGTGGAAACGCTGGTGGCGCTGACGGCTTGGCTGATGCTCTCTCGTCTCAATCCGCGGCAGTTCCGTGAAGACGCGGGACGTAGCCTCAACCGGGTGCTTGCCGTGGAGCTTGGATGAGCGCCCCTTCCCTTTCCATCTCCACCGTTCTGGATGATGGCCTGTCCCGGCTGATTGATGAGGTCGCCGCGAGGCAGCGGTTGGATTTTGGCCGAGCGTCCGCGCAGCTCAAGCCCGATGGCACCTTGGTCACCGCCTGCGATCTCTGGAGCGACCAGACCATTGTGAATGGACTGCGGACGCTTTACCCCGGTGAGGGCGTGTTGAGCGAGGAGGGCGATTGCCGTCTACCCGATTCCCCTGCCTTCTGGGTCGTGGATCCCTTGGATGGCACCACCAACTTCGCCGCAGGCATCCCCTGCTGGTCCATCTCCCTGGCGCGTTTTGAAGCTGGTGTGCCTGTTCTTGGCATCCTCGACGTGCCGCCGCTGGGGTTGAGGATCGTCGCCCAAGCGGGACGGGGAGCCTGGAGCAACGGAATCCCCTTGGAACCTCCCGCCGCCAAGCCCCATCCCGGCGGTTGCGTGTCCCTGTGCAGTCGTTCCATCGGCGTGCTGCCGAAACGCCCTGGCCATCCCTTTCCCGGCAAGGTCCGCATGTTTGGCGTGGCCAGCCTCAACCTGGTGAGCGTGGCCATGGGCCAAACCGTGGCGGCCTTGGAGGCCACCCCGAAGATCTGGGACCTGGCCGCGGCTTGGGTTGTTTTGCGGGAACTCTCCTGCCCATTGCGCTGGCTTGTCAGGGATCCCGCACAAATCCTTCCCGGCGCAGACCTCGCGGCCACTGGTTTTCCAGTCCTCGCCGCGTCGGAGGAGAAGGAGATGGAGCGCTACCGGGAGTGGGGGGAGTGCCTTGTGGGGATGGATGTGATAGGTTGATCAACTGCGCGGGAGGGACGGAAGTCCGGAACGCGCCACCTTCCGAACCCCAGACGCGAGTCGACGGTGTTGTAAGGTGATCAAGTCGTCGAGAGACGGCAGCCTGCCTGAGCCTCCTGGAGGGGAGAGGCGGGAGCACCTGGACAATTCAAGAAGTTGAGGAACTGACGCTTCTGTTGCGTCAGACTAAGGAAGCAACAGCTGATTTGATGTTCGTGAGAATGTCAGGAGCTGGATGTTCCAAGGATCTGACGAAGTATGTAACAGAGGTGTGAGGTCCCGTCAAAAGAGAACATGCGAGGACGCGCCAAGGATAGGCGAGTCTAAGCGAACCGGATCTGAGATCTTGGACAGCTCCAAAAGCGAAAGCGGAAGGGAGCACTCTCAACCTTTCAGCAATGGAAGGGGCTGAAGCAATCTTAAGCGAAAGCGAGAGGATTGGCTGAGGCAAAGCAGGCTGAGGAAGCCAAATTTCGAGACCTAGGCGAGAGTTTAGGGATTGGGAAGAGGAAGCCAATAGGGCGTGTTTACAACGGAGAGTTTGATCCTGGCTCAGGATGAACGCTGGCGGCGTGCTTAACACATGCAAGTCGAACGAACCTTCGGGTTAGTGGCGGACGGGTGAGTAACGCGTGGGAATCTGCC
>VGQX01000211.1 GCA_016882305.1 Cyanobacteria bacterium K_Offshore_surface_m2_239 | reverse complement strand
CAGAATCAGCCTCACCCCAACGCCCCTGGCGCCTCCGCCTCGACCGACTGGGCCTCCTCCAGGCCACTGGCGGCATCGTGCTCGGTCTCGTCGCCCGCCTCTTGAGACGTGTTCTTCACTCACCAGTACCACTCTTCATCATCAAACCGAGTGGAGCTCATCTCATCGATAAGTCCCTCAGGTTGAAAGGACGATGCAGCCTCTGCCCAGCCAGCCCTCGGTTGAACCGATGGCCTGATGGTGAGAACCCCTGGAGCAGCCTCGATCTCGACTTCGTCAGCCAGTCCCGCAACCTCAAGCAGCGGCTTGGCTGGAAGCCTCCCGTCTGGGCCTGGATGAACGCGATGGACGCCTGGTCGCCCTTTCCACGCGCTTGGAGAGCATTGATGATGGCCTGCGACATCTGCAGCAGCAGGTGGAAGGCCATTGGCCCGGCGGCGAGGCGGGTGAAGTCGCGGTGGCCAAAGCCGTGTTGCCTTTGGATGAGGCTTTGGATCAGATTGAGGCCTTGCTTGTGGCGAGTGTCGCCTGACGGAACAAACGCTCCCCACGCGACAATTGGACGGCCAGCACTGGGGAGTCTCAACTGCTGGGCGGCAGCTGCAGCCAGTGCAGGCATCCGTTTTCATCCCCCGCCACCAGGCGCTGGTGAGCGGGGATCACGGCCAGGGCGGTGAGCGGCGCATCGGCGACAAACAGAATCCGCGCCTCTTCATCGGGCTGGGCTGGATTCCATAGCCGAATTGTGTGATCGTGCCGGCCGATGGCGGTGGAGATCAGACCCTGCGGGAGGGCGACCAGGGCGCTGATGCGTCCTTGATGCGCTTGGATCACTGCCGTGCAGGTTGCCGTCTCCAGATCCCAAAGACGGATCGCCCCTTCGCTGTGCCCGGAGGCGAGACGCCCATCGGGCAAAACCACCAGGGAGGTGATGAAGCCTCCGTTGTAACGATCACAGCGATGGAGACCATCATCTGGATCGAACCATTTCCGCGTCCAGGACAGTTCCAGCCATTGGGCAGGCGTGGCTGGATTCAGAAGTTGCAGGGTGTGGGGATAGGGACCTCCGGGCCCCCAATCACGCTCCATCATCAACGCACAAGCGAGACGTCCATCCGGCAACGTCACCATCGCCGTGACCGTTCCTCGTTCTTTGATCGTCCACCCCACAGGCATGGCATGCGTTGCCGGATCCCAAAGGCGGACACTCAGCTCCACCTCCCAATCCCTGGAGGCGACAGCGCGCTTGAACAGTGCGGCCAGCCGCCCATCCGGCAGCACCACCACCGGAGAACGCGGGCAGTCTTCGACGCTGAGGTCTGTGCCCTCCGCCGGGTCCCAGGGCAGGAGGGAGCCCTCGCCCGGGGGATTGGCAGTCTCCACGGCCGGAAAGGCCCGAACGTCTTGGCGCAACCCCTGGATGGGGGTGAGGCCGCCTTCGGTGTTGGGATCCCATCGGAGGAGGCCCCCCCCGGCGTAGAGGTCTGCAAAGAGCAGAGCCCCATCTGGGAGCACCGCCAACATGCTGGCCTCATTTGTGGACGATTCCCACTTCGACAAGTTGTCATCGACGCAGTCCTTCAGATGGCTGGCCAGGGCCCCATCCCACAGCGTGATGCCCTGATTGGCAACAGCGGCGAGGCGACCATCCGGCAGCGCCAGCAGGGCCTTCACGGGGCCCATCTTCGACTCGCCGCACGAGCCGCCCCGAGCGAAGACCGGAGCCCAGATCCTCACGGTGCCATCGACCGAGCCGCTGGCCAAGCCGCCATCGGGCAAGAGCACCAGAGTCGTTGGCTCGCTCCGATGCCCGTGCCGCAGCACGGCGTTTCCCGACAGCGCGGCGGCCTCCCACAGGCGCTGCGCATCCCAGAGACGCAGGACGCCGTCACTGGTGAGGGAGAGCAGACGTCCATCGGGCCGCGACGCCAGGCAGCGGATGCCCCCCTGAAGGCTGGCCCCCTCCGCGAGGCAGACACCGGACCGCGGATCCCAGCGCGCCAACATGCCGTCCTCTGAACCGGAAACCAAGGCGCCATCCGGCTGGAGGGCCAGCGCTGGAATCCGCGCGCGACTCTCCTGGACCAGCTCCGCTGTGTTGGAGGTTGGATCCCAGAATGCCCATTGTTCGTAGATGGTGGTGAAAGCCAGGCGCCCATCGGCCAGGACCGGGCTCAGGGTCAAGAGCTCGGGGGCCTGCAGGACAAGACTCTGCTGGAAGGATCCTGTTCGTGGATCCCAGATCCAGATGCAGCCCGTGTTGGCCGATACGAGCCCGCCGCCGCAAACGAGGCGCCCATCCGGCAGCGCCGCCAGGGCACTCACCTCCTCCTCCCCGAGGGGGACGGTCGTCAGGCAGGTGCCGGATGGCGCATCCCAGAGACGAAGGGTTCGGTCTTCAGAGGATGAGGCCAGGAGGCCTCCGGGCAGCACCGCCAAAGCCTTCACCGCCGCTTGGTGCCCCTCCAGAATCAAAAGCGATCGCCCCGTCGATGCCTCGCTCAGGTGGATGGTGCCGTCTACGCAGCCGATGGCGAGCAGTCCATCCGGCAAGACCGCCAGCGTTCGCGCCTGCCGCCCTCGCAGGAGGGGAACCGCAGCCAGACAGCCGGGTGATTCGGGGTTGATCAGGCGAAGGGTGGTTCGGCCCAGTAAGGCGAGCCGTCCGTCGGGCAACGCAACCAAGGCTCGCGCTTGCTCTCCACCTCGACCGAGAATCGACCGGCCCGCACCGGAGCCGGAATCGCGCAAGGTGACGACACCGCTCGGATAGGAACCGGAAAAGGCGAGAGTCCCATCCGCAAGCGCCCCCAGGAAAGCCTCCCCATGCACGTACAACTTCGGGCGCTGCAGGGCCCCCAGGTCGCCTCCCTGTTTCGGATCCCACAGCCGCAAGACCTCATCCAAACCGGAGGAGGCCAGGCGCCCGTCGGGGAGAGGGGCCAGGCGCTGCACTCCCGTCGGATGTCCCTCGAGCACCCTCAGACACTCCCCCCTGGCCGGATCCCACAGACGGATGGTGCAATCTTCAGAGGCGGAAACCAGTTGGCCGTCGGCGAGGACCGCCAGGGCGTTGATCCCTTTCTGGTGACCCTTCAGCTCCTGCAGGCAGCGGCCTGAGGTCAGGTTCCAGAGGCGAATGGTGTCGTCACGAGATCCAGAGGCCAGTCGATCTCCTGGCAGCGCCACCAATGCTGTGACGCCGCTTCGGTGGCCCTCCAGCACCCTCTGGCTGACGCCTGTGGCGAGATTCAGCAGCTGGATGGCGCCGTCGTCGCGCCCGCCCACCGCCAGCAGACCATCAGCCAGGCCCGCCATGGCCCCAACGCCGCTTGAGAGGAGCAGGGTCCGCAGCAGGGCGGGGTGTGCCTGCAGGCTGGTGGTGAGCGGGATGGCTCCACCGGTGCCCTGGATCCAGGCGGCGGCCTCCTCCCGCAGGCGAAGAAGGGCCGGTTGGTCGTTGTCCGCAGGCAGTCGCGCCAGGAGCTGGGAGGCCAGCTGATCTGGCCCACGCCAGCCGTCGCCCTTCTGACCGATCACATGGGCGCCCTGCCGCAAGGCCCGCAGCAAGATCGACAACGCGGGGCTGGGGGCCGCCCTGGCGACATCGCGCAGCAAGACATCAATGCCCAGGGCGTCCACCCGCTGCTGCAACCAGAGGAACGTCTGCCAATCCGCCGCCTCACGGTTATTCTCCTCACAAGGGTTCATTCCCTCCCACGGCAGGGTTGTCGCCTTCGGTGGCGGCTTCTTTTCCTCGGGACCGCCGGGGAGAGGGGCCTGGGGGCTGCCAGGGCACTGAAGGCCGTGGAGGTGACCGTACGTATCCCATATCACCAGCCGCCACTGGCCGGGGATGGACGTCAGGGCGATCAGTGTGTGGTCGGCGACAAAGATCGGTCGGGCGGGTTGCTCCGGGCGGGCTGGATCCCAGAGAAAGATGGTGCGTTCTGAGGCGTAGGCGAACCGCCCGTCGCCGAGAACCGTCAAAGACATCACCACCCTGTGCGCCGGCCAGGGCAGTTGCAGCAACGCGCCCTGGCGCGGATCGATGATCTGAAGGGTTCCATCCAAGTTGAACACGACCAGGCGTGCGTCCGGCAGCGCTCGCAGCAGCAGCGGATGACCGTGCTCCAGATATTCCGCAATCCGCTCTGGAGGGCTCCCGCTGTCGGGATCGAGGACGAGAAGTGTGGTTGTGGCTGTTGGCTGCATTTCGCCACCCACGGGCTTGTTGTTGGTCTGGGCAAGAAAGGCCAGTCGCCCATCCGTGGTGACCTCCAGGGAGTGGATCCAGCCCCCCAAGCCGGGATGGACCGCGAGGCGGGAGTCCGTTTCTGCATTCCACAGGCCAACGGCGCCATCACCGGTTCCGTAGGCGATGCGGCCGTCAGGCAGCGCCGCGAGGGCCGTCACAGCGGCGGGATGGGCCGCGATGACTTGCCGGCAGAGGCCCGTAGCGGTGTCCCAGAGGCGGATGGCGCCATCGGATCCCCCCGAGAGGAGCTGACCGTCAGGCAAGAGCCCCAGACAACACCGGTCCACCGGCACGTCGATCACCGTCAGCGGGGAGTCGTTGAATGGCTCCCCGATGAGGAGGCGACATCGCATGGCCTGTTGCTGCTCAAGCCACTTGACGTCTGTGCAAGCCACCCGCCCGTCCGGCAAGGCCAGAAACGACGATGAAAAATTACCAGTACCGCCCATGACCTTTGTTGGCAGCGTGAAGTTGTCGCTGCCGGAGCGGGTCCGGAAGGCCGCCAGGGCATCAGCCGAGGCCGGTGTCGGATCCCAGACCCAAACGGCCATACCGGATCCGCTCTCACCACGGTCGCCATCCACAACAGCAATGGCCAAGCGTCCATCGGGCAGGG
>VGQX01000210.1 GCA_016882305.1 Cyanobacteria bacterium K_Offshore_surface_m2_239 | reverse complement strand
TCGCGGGTAGCAGAGGCCCGACCGCATGGTGCGACCGATGCCATCCTCCCGACGCCGCAGGTGGGCGATGGCGGCAATGCGGAGATAGGTGGGGTGGTCGGGGTTGAAGAAATGGCAGCCGCTGGTGGCAAAGGCGCCGAAGGCCCCCCCGAACATGTCTTCGCGCACATAGCGATCCTCGCCGTAGCGTTGCGGCTCGATGTTGTAGTCGTGATAGCCCTCGTTACCATCAAACGCCTGCTCCGTGCCGTAGTAGATGCAGGGGATGCCGGGGGTGAGGAGCTGAATCGCCACAGCATGGGCGGCCTGCCAATCGCGATGGGGTGTGGCGTTGTTGGCGGAGAAGCGCTCTTTGCGCGGCTTGCACGACATGTCGTGGTCATCGAGCACGGAGACATGCACGCGACCGGTTTGCACAAAGCGGGTGAGCTCGGAATCCAGGCGAAAGCGTTTGAAGAACTCCCGCGGATCCAGCGTGCCCTTGGCGGCGCCGGCCAATTGCACCGGGGATTGGTTGATGTCGAGCACGGCGGTGAGGGCCCGATCGAAAATGCTGCCGAAGAGGGACAGGTAGTTGAGGGCGATCAGATTGTCGGTGATCTCGCCAACCACCATGAAATTCTCCTTGCCGATGGAGGTGGCATAGGCACAGATGGATTGGCTGAACCGCCGACAGATGTCCTTGGGGATGTGTTTGGCGGCATCGAGGCGAAACCCATCGCAGTCCGTCAGGGCGATCCAATACTGGAAACAGCGGATGATGTCATCGAGGGTTCGGGGATCGTCACCGTCAAGTTTTTTCAGATCAAAGAAATCACCGCGACGGAACTCGGCGTTCGGATCGAGAGGATCGGGGTTGTTCCAGTTCTGGATCGCCCCATGGCGGTTGTACGCCTCCGGCCTTTGAAATTCCCGCGGCCAGCAGCCATCCTCCAGGTCGTCGATGGAGGGCGCGCAGGTGCCATCGCCGGAGCGCCAACCGCCCAGGCTGTAGGGAGGGTCGTACCGATAGGGCAGCGACTCCTCCACCCTGCCGGTGAGATCCGGGCCATAAAACCAGTTGTTGCCGGTGTGATCGATCACCACGTCCAGCACAACCACCATGCCGCGATCATGGGCGGCATCGACAAGATCGCGCAGATCCTGGCGCGTGCCGAAGCGGGGATCGATGTCGAGAAAGTTTTGAATCGCGTAGCCGTGATAGGTGGCCAAGTCGATCCGCTGCTTGAAGGGCGGGTTGATCCAAAGGCCGGTGACCCCCAGTCCCTCCAGATAGTCGAGTTTCCTGAGGATGCCCCGCAGGGTGCCGCCGTTGAACGCCAGCCCGGCGCGCATCCAGGCGGCCTTGTCGCGCACGCGGAACTGTTCCGGCTGTGCGGGATCAAAGAGGGGCCGCTCCGCCTCCTTCCCGTCGCTGAAGCGGTCCGGCAGGATTTGATAGAAGACGTGATTGCGCCACAGCAGCGGGCTGGGAAACACACGCCCCCGGGGCCTGAGCTCCAGATTGTCCAAGGTTTGGGGAGCCAGTGCCTCGATTGGTGTGCTCATGGGCTGTGCGTTGCTCGTCGCCTTCTCTCGCATCCTCCACCAGCGACCGGCCTGGCCGCCCATGTCCCTCTCGTGGGCCTATGCCCCTCCCGCGATCCCCCCGCCGCTGGTCCGTTGACCGCTCAGGTGCGCACGCTCCATTCCAGCGAGACGCCCGGACCCTGGCCAGCAAAGAAGTCCTCGACCCACTGGTCATCCTGTTGATTCCACACCCAGTGGGGCTCCTGCAGGCGTCGCGCAAACAGCCTGAGCTGTTCCACGCTGATGGCATAGCCCTTCTGGGCGGCGAGTTCAACGATCTCTTGTGGCGAGTGCACCGATTGCAGGAGATTCTGGGCCTCTTTGCTGAAGCTGGCCCAGGCGGTGAAGAGATAGAAGTGGTCAGAAGCCATCGGAAGGAAAGCGATCAACGGTTGAAAATTAACCTCAGACCGTCAGCTGGCTTGTGGATCGTTTAACAGTCGGCTGCGTTTTCAACCACACCGGCCTGTGTCCCCTGATCGGGAGGCCTCATGGTTCAGGGAGGTGAGGAGTGGGGCTGGGGGGTGCGTGTTGTGGTTGGTGACGCCCTTCGACGTGAACGGGACGACATCAGCGCCATCATCCATCTCTAGCGTTCAGGGTGGATCACGGCGGAGTGCATGCTGCCGCTCCTCCGCAACGTTTTCTCTGTCCCCCCTCCTTTCAGGATTCTCTCAACAATGACGCGCTCGCCTTTCTCGTTGGTTCGCACCGCTCTGTTCGGCTCCGCCCTCACCGCCTCTGCTTTCACTGTGTTGGTCGCCGCCTCAGCGCAGGCGGCCAGCTTCAGTGCTTTCAGCTTCACCACCAACCGAACCGCCAGTCCCGCCACCGGGCCTGGCCTGCTCAATGACCCCACCCGTGACATCCGGCTTGATTCGATCCTCACAAACACCGGCGTGTTGTATTCTCAGTTCGAGGTGGTGAACGGTGCCAGGATTCTTCAAAACGACACATACACCGCCGCAAATGGTCAGATCTTTGGCATTCTCAATTCCGGCCGTGGTGGCAACACAAGCAGCGATCCGTTGGTGGGCGAAGGACCGTCCAAGCCAGTGGAAACAGCCGCCGATATTGTGGGAAGTTTGGGGAACCTCAACCTCAACAGTCTCGTTGTCACGCGTGAATCGGCTGCCAAGGCCAGTTTTGAAGTGTCTTTTGCCCAGCCGATCCAGACACTTTTCTTTTGGGAACGTGGTGGCAGCGCCGGCAGCACGACCTTTGGCGACAGTGATCTATTGGTGGAAGCCCTGGATGATGTGGGCAGCGTCCTGGCTTCTTATCATATTCTTCGAGCCAACTACACTCCCGCGAATTACAACATCAGCACGGTCGTCAGTCCGATCCTCAACAACGGACCGTTCAATATCGGCTCCATTGGTCTCAGCCTGAACGGCGCCACCACTCGCACGCTGCGGTTGACCAGCACCGACAACAACCTTGGACCCATCGGTGGCACGCCTCCCTACAGCGGCGACAACGGTCCCGATTTCAAGGTGATTGCGGCGGCTCCCGGGCCCCTGCCGCTCCTGGGAGGCGCCGCCGCTCTGGGGTGGAGCCGCACCCTGCGGCGGCGGGTGTTGGCCGCCAGCGGCGGTTGATCGTTCGCTGCGTCACTGGGCGCGCGACCCTCCGGTGGCAGGCTTTGCCGATGACGTCACCCTCCCCCCACCCCTCGGCTTCCCCTTCCCCCAGCAGCGCTCCTCGCTGGTGGGTGCGCGGCGATCTGGACGGCTTCCTCGGCCTGGGACTGGACAACCTGATCCAGCTCCTGCTGATCCTGGCGCTCTGCCGCGCGGTGCTCGGCTATCCCGATGCCTTGATCTTTGGTGTGATCCTGCCCGCCACGGGCCTGAGCCTGGTGGTGGGCAATGTGGCCTACGCGGTTCAGGCCTATCAGCTCGATCGGGTGGAGGGGGCAGCCCGCCGCACGGCCTTGCCCTACGGCATCAACACGGTGAGCCTGTTCGCCTATGTCTTTCTGGTGATGCTGCCGGTGAAGCTCAGCGCCCTGGGGTCGGGCGCCAGCGCGGACGCGGCGGTGCGGTTGTCGTGGCAGGCGGGACTGCTCGCCTGTCTGGGATCGGGGTTGATCGAATCTGCGGGAGCGTTCGGCGCCGCCGCCCTGCGCCGCTGGCTTCCCCGCGCCGCCTTGCTGGCCACCTTGGCCGGCATCGCCCTGGGCTACATCGCCCTCGGGTTTCTGTTGCGCACCTACGCCCATCCCGTCGTCGGCCTGGCCGTGCTCGCCGTGATCCTGGTGGCCTACTACGGCCAGATCCGCCTGCCGATTCCCGGCGGACTGCTGGCGGTGCTGGTGGGCATCGCCCTGGCCTGGGGCACGGGGTTGTTGCAGGTGGACGGCGCCCTCTGGCAGACCAACCTCGCCAATGTGGGCCTCCACGTCCCGGTGCTCCAGCTCGGCGCGCTTTGGGAGGGGCGCGAGCAGCTCCTGCCCTGGCTCGGCGTCACGATTCCGATGGGTCTGTTCAATGTGCTCGGCTCGCTGCAGAACCTGGAGAGCGCGGAGGCCGCCGGCGATCGCTACCCCGAGCGCTCCTCCCTCCTGATCAATGGCCTCGGCACCGCCGTGGCGGCCCTGCTCGGCTCCTGCTTCCCGACCACGATCTACATCGGCCACCCCGGCTGGAAAGCCATGGGCGCCCGCCTCGGCTATTCCTGGCTCAACGGGCTGGTGATGGGCCTGGGGTGCCTCTTTGGCCTCTTCGGCCTGATCGGTCAGATCGTGCCGATCGAGGCAGGGATGGCGATCGTGCTTTACATCGCCTTGGTGATCGCCGCCCAGGCCTTTCAGGTGACCCCCGCTCGCCACGCGCCAGCCGTCGCCTTGGGGCTGATGCCGGGACTGGCGGGCTGGGGCGCCCTGCTGCTCAAAGCGGGCCTGCGCGCCGGCGGGGCGGGCACCCCGGCGGCTCCGTTCGCTCCGATCCTGATCGAGCGCTTGAAGCAGGCGGATGTCTGGGCCGCCGGAGCCTTTGCCCTGGAGCAGGGGCAGATCGTCGCCGCCATGCTCCTGGCCGCCATGCTCGTCTACGTGATCGATCAGCGCTTCCGCGCCGCCGCCCTCTGCGCCCTGATCGCCGCCGCCGCCTCCTGGGTGGGCCTGCTCCACGCCTGGCGCTTCACCCCCGCCGACACGGTGTTTCAGCTCGGCTGGGGCGCCGGGGCGTCCTGGGCGTTGGGGTATCTGGCGATGGCGGTGGTGTTTCTGGTGGGGTGGGCGAGTCGACGGCGGGTTGGCTGAGCCGAGAGCGGGAGGCTGGTCTGGGTGAGCTGCCGTACAGCG
>VGQX01000209.1 GCA_016882305.1 Cyanobacteria bacterium K_Offshore_surface_m2_239 | reverse complement strand
CTCTCCCGGGAGGACGACGACCGCTTGATGGCCCACACGCTGGTGCGTTGGAAGCTCGATCTGTCGGTGTGGATTCGCCTGCCGTCCATGCTCACGCTCCTTCCCGACGGGTTGCTGCAGAACAGTGGCGACCATCTCCTGCGCCAGATCGTCCGCCAGATCTCGCGCCGTCTCACCTGGAAGGTGCAGGAGGATTTCCACGGGCGCCATGGCATCCCCTGTCCTCCCCGGCGGCGCGCCCAGTTCTAAGCCGCCGCCCCGACCCCGAGGTCGCTCCGCTCAGGAGCTGGTGAGGAGTTTGTTGACAATCTGCATGCCGGTCACCGCTTGCCAGAGAAAGAGCGTCATCATCGTCATGTTGAGCCCCACGTGCACCTTGCGGGCCACCAGATTGCCCTGCTGCATCAACGGGGACATGGCGGCGGCAATGGCGATCAGGCAGGTCATGGCCAATCCCACCAGCAGGTGCGGGCCGACGAACAGCTTGCCATTGTTGAGGTAGGTCACGGCCATGCCACCCACGGTGCCGAGCACCATCAGGGCCAGCATCAGGCTGCTCAGGAGGTAATGGCGCTTGGCGAATTGGCCCTTGATCAGCTCTTTGCGCTCCTCGGGGCTGGCCGTGCGCGTTTTCTTGGCTTTGATGCCCAGCACCATCGAGTAGCCCGCCAGTCCGAGCAGCACCCACATCAGCACGGGGTGGAGAAAGTTCAGGTTCTTGGCCAGCTCTGGTGAGATCAGGTCGGTCATGGCGGGGGGCGAGGGTCGCACCGTTTGAGGGGAAGCTACATCGCGAGCGCGTCAGTGCAGAAAGTGGCGGCGGCCCGTGATCACCATGGTCAGGTCATGGGCGTCGCATTCGGCGATGCTCTCGTCATCCCGTAGGCTGCCACCCGGCTGAATCACCGCGTGGATGCCGTGGGCGGCGGCCAGGCGGATGGTGTCCGCGAAGGGGAAAAAGCCGTCGCTGGCCAGCACGGCGCCGCGGGTCCCATCCCCGGCGGCTTCCAACGCCAGCCGGGCGGCGCCCACCCGATTGGTCTGGCCGGCGCCGACGCCGAGGGTCTGCCCCCGGGACGCCACCACGATGGCGTTGGAGCGCACATGACGCACCACCTGCCAGGCGAAGCGCAGATCCAGCCACTCCCGTTCGCTGGGCTGGCGCGCGCTGGCCACCGTCCAGCTTTCGGGTTCCATCGGCACGTCATCGGCCTCCTGGGCGAGCACCCCGCCCAGGAGCGAGCGCAGCTGCAGGCGGGGGGCGGCCGCCACCGCATCGCCACTGAGCTCCAGCACCCGCAGGTTGGGCTTGGCCGCCAGCCGCGCGCCAGCCTCCGCGCTGAACCCAGGCGCCACCACGCACTCCAGAAAGAGGCTGGTGAGCGCTTCGGCGCAGGCGGCGTCCACGGGGCGGTTGAGGGCCACGATGCCCCCGAAGGCCGACACCGCGTCGGCGTCCAGGGCCCGTTGCAGCGCCTCCGCCGCCGTCATGCCCGTGGCCACGCCGCAGGGGGTGGTGTGTTTGATCACCACGGCCGCAGCCAGCGGCGGGGGGACGGGATGGTCGCCGTAGCCGAATTCACGCACGCAGGCCAGGGCCGCCTCCAGATCCATGAGGTTGTTGAAGCTGAGGGCCTTCCCCTGCCGCTGCCGGGCGGCGCCCCACCCCACTGCGGGGGAGCCATGCCAGGTGGCGGCCTGGTGGGGGTTTTCGCCGTAACGGAGCACCTGCAGCACCGGGAGGTCCAGTTTCAAGGGGCCGCCCGGGGCGTCGGGGGCGGCGGACTCCGCGGCGGTGCTTGGCGTGTCCTCCCCGGCCAGGCGCTCGGCCCACCAGGCGCTGATGGCGGCGTCGTAGGCCGCTGTGTGTTGGAAGGCCGCCAGGGCCAGGCGCCGCCGGAGCGCCCCGTCCACCGTGCCGGCGTTCAGGGCCTCCTGGAAGGCGGGGTATTGGGCCGGATCGGTCAGCACGGCCACATCGGCGTGATTCTTGGCCGCGGCGCGCACCATGGCGGGACCGCCGATGTCGATCTGCTCGATCGCCTCCTCCCAGGACACCTCGCCGTTGGCCACCGTGCGGCTGAAGGGATAGAGATTCACCACCACCACATCGATCGGCGCGATTCCCCGGGCCTCCAGGTCGCGCTGGTGATCCGGGTCGTCCCGGCGGGCCAGGATGCCGCCGTGGATCGTGGGATGCAGCGTCTTGACGCGCCCGCCGAGGATCTCCGGGGCGCCGGTCACCTCGGCCACCCGGGTGACGGGCAGGCCCGCCGCCGCGAGGGCGTTGGCCGTGCCGCCGCTGGAGATCAGCCGGTAGCCCCGGGCCACCAGGGTCTGAGCCAACGGCACCAACCCCTCTTTGTCCGACACACTGAGGAGAGCGTTGGGCGCCATGCGAGGGGAGCGAAGAGCGACCCAGCCAACCTAAGCAGACGCCCGTCAGCGCCAGGGCATAGGGTCATCAAAGCAGAGACCTCGCCGCGCCGTCCTCCCCGCCCATGATGCCTTCCATGGCTTCTGATGCCCGGTCCGCCGATGCCCTTCTTCAGGCGAATGCCCGGCCCGCGGATGCCCCGCCCCCCGAGCCGGTCGATGCTCCGGAGTCCTGCCTTCTGGCCGGTCCCCGGCAGGCCGATCGGCGTCTGGTGCTCCTCCATGGCTGGGGAGCCGACGCCGACGATCTGCTCGATCTGGGGGAGGTCCTGCTGGGTTCGGCGGCGGCGGCGGTGGGTGTGGTGGCCCTGCGGGCGCCCCTTCCCCACCCCGGGGGAGTGGGACGGCAGTGGTACGACCTGAGCCTGCCGGGTTGGCCGCAATTGCCTCAGGCGCGAGCGGATCTGCTGCGCCGCCTGCGGCGGCTGGGGGAAGCGGTGCCGCTGGAGCGCACCGTTCTCCTGGGCTTTTCCCAGGGGGCGGCCATGGCCATTGATGTGGCCACGAGCAACGACGTGCCTCTGGCGGGCTTGATCGGCTGCAGTGGTTACCCCCACCCGGACTGGGTGCCCCAGCGTCCGGGCGCGCCGATTCTGCTCACCCACGGCCGGGAGGATCCGGTGGTGCCCTACGCCGCAGGCGAGGCCCTGGAGGAGCGCTTGCGGGAGCGTGGTGGCGAGGTGGAGCTGCTGCCGTTTTCAGGGGGCCATGGCATTGACCCGTCCCTGTTCCCGTCCATGGCGGCCTTTCTGGAGCGGGCCTGGCGGGGGTGAAGGGGTGTGGGTGTGGAGGGAGCAAGGCCAGCCCGCGGTGTGCGAACGCGGGTGGCCTCCAGCGACATCAGCTCCAGACGAAGGGTTCAGACGCTTCAGACGAAGGCGTATTCGTACTCCTCCACTTCTTCCCAGTCATCCGCCGCGAGGGCCTCGATGCCTTCGAAGAGCACATCCTCACCGATGCGATCGACGATCAGACGCAGGGAGGGGAAGAGGAAGTGGTTCTCCTCGGCGTACTGTGCGCTGAAGAGGCCCTTCTCGCCCCAGAAGAAACGGTCCGTGGTGTGCTCGTTGCGCCGAACGTTGAGGATGGCGGGGGGCACCAACTCGGACTCCGCGATGAAGCGGCGGGCGGCGGTCACCGGCTTGTGGGAGCCGGTTTCCAGGTTGAAGGTGGGCACATGGGCCAGCACACGCTGGCCGGCGAGACGACGGCGGCTGATCCGCTTGCGCTTCTTGGACATGTAGAAGCACTCCAGGAGTGGAGTGAAGAGAGGGGGGTTGGGGGTATGAGGGCGGGGGCCGACGACGGGCGAGCGCGAGCTCGATCCGCTGCCTTGCCGGGTCGCTGGGGGCGGCCCACGGCCCTACGTTCTGTCGTCCGAGAAGCGATCAAGGGGAGATCGCAGCCATTCGCCGGGGGGCGGTGGCCCACCCGGACGACAGAGGCTTGCACCTGCCCCTGCTGTAGCCTGATTGCAAGGCGATTGCAACCTTGGCCGCGACAGCTGGACAACTCCCCCCCGGTCAGGACTGGGAAGTAGTGGTCGATACACCCATCCTAAAGCTTTTTTTCGGATTTCCCCACCGTCGCATAATAAGTTTTTTTAACAACCTTCTGCGTCCTGTCGGTCGGTTGTCCTGATGCCGGTCTCCGAGCGGTTCCTCGCCCTTCTGCGCAGTCAGCTCGGGCAATTTGCCGACTGCCCGGATGTGGAGGTCCTGGTGGTCTACGTCACCCATCCCGGACCGGGCGGCCTTCCCACCCTCCTCCCCCTGGGCCAGTGGCCGGAGGAGGCTCGTCGGCTGGTGGCCGTGGGCGCTGACGCCGAGGCCGATGGCCCGTTGCGGCTGCCCGCCGAGCAGCGCCGCTGGCTCCCCCTGCGGGACGGGGCCAGCCTGCTGGGCGCTCTGCAGGTGGAAACCCGCGAGGCGGCCTGGCCGCCGGCCCTGCGCCAACGGCTGCAAGGGGTGGCCTTCTGCCTCACCGAGGCGCTCCGCCTGGATCTGGAATGCCAACGCCTGGAGCGGCGCTTGGAGGCCCAGGAGGAGCAGTTGCGCCTGTTGGTGCACCAGCTGCGCAATCCGCTCACGGCCCTGCGCACCTTCGGCCATCTTCTGCTGCGCCGTCTCAAGGACGACAGCGACAGCCGCGGCCTGGTGGAGGGCCTGCTGGCGGAGGAGCGGCAGCTCAACCGCTACGTCGACGCCATCAGCGCTCTGGCCCAACCCGACGCCCTCCCGCCCGCCGCCGCCAGTCCCGATCCGCTGCTGCTGCCCCCCCTGCTGTCCGGCCCTCGGGGGGAGGAGCTCGCCACCTTGGTGGCCCCCCTGCTCCAGCGAGCCGCGGCCACCGCCGCCCTCCAGGGACGTCGCTGGGTTGGTCCCGCGGCCCTGCCCTCCTGGCGGGGCGATGGGGGCGCCGTGGCCGAAATTCTGGCCAATCTCCTGGAGAACGCCTTCCGCTACAGCGCTCCGGAGAGCCCGGTGGGCCTCCACTGCGCCCCAACGGCGGC
>VGQX01000208.1 GCA_016882305.1 Cyanobacteria bacterium K_Offshore_surface_m2_239 | reverse complement strand
GCCTTCCTTGGCCACCACCTGAGCGCTGGCACCGGCCGTGCGGACCATCTGGCCGCCGCGGCCGGGGTAGAGCTCCACGTTGTGAACGCTCGAACCCAGGGGGATGGCGGAGAGGGGCAGGGCGTTGCCGGGCTCAATGGACACGTCTGGACCGGAGACCACCGTCTGGCCCACGCCCACGCCAGCGGGAGCGAGGATGTAGCGCTTCTCGCCATCCACGTAATAGAGGAGTGCGAGACGAGCGTTGCGGTGGGGGTCGTAATGGATGGCGGCCACTTTGGCGGCGACGCCATGCTTGTCGCGACGGAAATCAACGACGCGATAGAGGCGCTTGTGGCCGCCACCGCGATGGCGGCAGGTGATCACCCCGCGGTTGTTGCGCCCCTTGAGGCGATGCTTGGCCACCACCAGGCCGCGCTCGCGGCGCTTGCCGGTGAGCTCACTGAAGTCGGTGAGCACCAGGGTGCGGGTTCCCGGGCTGGTGGGTCGATAGGTGCGGATTGCCATGGTTCAGACCCCTCAGGACTCAGGGAACAGCTGGATGGATTGGCCTTCGGCCAGGCGCACGATGGCTTTCTTCACCTGGGCGCGCTTGCCGGAGAAGCGACCGACACGACGGGTGCGCCGCGGGGGATTCATGGTGCTGATCCCGATCACCTTGACGGAGAAGAGCTCCTCCACAGCCGCCTTGATGTCGGGCTTGGCCGCCCGGTGGTCGACTTCAAAGGTGTACTGGTTGCTCTCCAGCAGGCGGGTGGCCTTCTCGGTGATCAGCGGGCGCCGAATCACATCGGGCAGCCGCTCGGAAAAACGCTCAGCCATCGCTGTAAACCTCTTGAATCTTGGCCAGAGCCCCCTCATTGAGCACCAGTTTCTGGGCGTTGAGGAGATCAAACACATTGAGCTGATCTGCGGCGATCAACTTCACCCGCTCCAGATTGCGCACGGAGAGCTTCACAGCCTCACTGGCGCCATCCAGAACAAGCAGCACGCGAGTGTCCGAGGTGATGCCGAGGCGCGTGAGCGCGGCGGTGATCTCCTTGGTCTTGGGCGCTTCGAGGGTGTCCCCGAAGCCCTTCACCACTGTGATGTCCTCCACACGGCTCATCAGGGCGGTGCGCAGCGCCAGGCGACGCTCCTTGCGGTTGAGCGAAAGGGAATAGGCGCGGGGCTTGGGGCCAAACACGATGCCACCACCTGGGCGGAGGGGCGTGCGAATGGATCCCTGACGCGCCCGACCCGTGCCCTTTTGCTTGTAGGGCTTGCGGCCACCGCCGGCCACTTCCGCGCGGGTGAGCGTGCTGGCCGTGCCCTGGCGGGCATGGGCCAGCTGGCGCAGCACGGCGCGATGGAGCAGGTCGGAAGCGGTGGTGTCTCGGGCGACGCTGAGGGTGAGCTCCGCCTGTCCGCTGTCCTTGCCCTGCCAGTCTTTGACGACGCAATTAGCCATGATTCTCCTCCTCAGGTGGCGGCTTGGCTGCCCACCCGGAGAGCCGGGCGGATGTCGAGCAGGGCGCCGGGTTTACCGGGAACCGAACCCTTCACCACAAGCAGATTGCGGTCGGCATCCACCTTCAGGATGGTGAGACCGCGTGTGGTGACCGGCTTGCCGCCATAACGGCCCGCCATGCGCTTACCGGGGTAAACCCGTCCGGGGGTGGTGCCGGCACCGGTGGAGCCGGGCTCCCGATGGTTCTTCGAACCGTGGGTCATCGGACCGCGGCTGAAGCCATGACGCTTCTGGTAGCCAGCGAAGCCTCGGCCGATGGTTTCGCCACGCACATCCACCTTCTGGCCGGCCTCGAAGTCGGCGACGGTGATGGTGGCGCCCAGCTCAAAGCCATCGAGGGTGGGGACGCGCACCTCGCGCAGGTGACGCAGGAGGTCCTCACCAGACCGGGCCAGGTGGCCTTGTGCCGGCTTGTTGACCAGCTTGGGACGGATGTCGCCGTAGCCGAGCTGAACGGCGCTGTAGCCGTCAGTGGCGGGGCTCTTGAGTTGGGTGATGCGACAGGGGCCCGCCTCGATCAGGGTGACCGGGATGGACCTGCCCTCGTCATCGAAGAACTGGGACATGCCCAATTTCTTCCCGAGAATGCCGATGGACATGGACGGAGGGGAGAATGCCAGCGAGAACGACCCTGGGCTTGCGTGTTCGCGAATGAACGACGGGGACCGCGAACGGCCCACACCCCCAGGGCAGGGGAAAAGCTGATTTCGGAACTGGCGAAGGTGAGACTTGAGCCCACACCCGGAGCTAGCAGACGAATCAGCGGGCTGGGACTTGCGAGAGCCGGCCGCAGAGCGGCGGATCTCCCAGTTTCCCGGCGAACCGCTTGTCTCGTGAGGATGGAAAACCATCCAAAAGATAAGGAGCGGACGCACTGGCCAAAAGGACTGCCACCACGGACAATCCTGTGTTGGGTCCTGGAGGCCCGGCTAGCGGTCGGGCACAGAGCATCAACACAAGAGAAAATCCTACCTCACCACCGTTGCCCCCCCGATCCACCTTGCGGACGGGCCACCACCCCCTTCTCACGGGTTCCTGCCAGACTCACCGCCACTTGAGTGGTCGTCATGCCCCTGCTGCTCACTGGCCGCGGATTTCGACAAGACCTGGAACAGGCGGGTGCCCTGGCGCTCTACGTCCCTCTGGAGGGGGGTAGCGAGACGCGCCTCCTGCGGCGCCTGCGGGCCACCGGTTACAAGGCCCACCTCACCTCCGCCCGCGGGCTCGGGGATCCGGAGACCTATCTCTTTGAACTCCACGGCGTTCGCCCCCCCCACCTCGGGCATCAGAGCGTCGGGCGCACGGCGGCGGTGGGCGAGGTGCAACGGATCCAGCCCCAGCTCGGCCCGCTCCTCGAAGGCAACGCCCCCGTTCTGCTCTGGCTGCTGGAGGGGCAGGTGCTCTCCGCCGCCGAGCGCGGTTCCCTTGTGGCGCTCTGCCAGCGGGAACCCCGGTTGAAGATCGTGGTGGAAATGGGCGGAGCCCGGGCCCTGCGCTGGCAACCGCTGCGGGAGCTGACCGCCTGAACCGCGCGGTGGCGCGATGACCGGCGGTGATCGTCTCTCCCTCCTCTGGGGCATCGCTTTCTTTGGTGGCTCCCTCGGCCAGGGGCTGAGCCGGCTCATCGGCCTGCCGGCAGTGGTGTGGCTGCTGGCGATTGGCCTGATAATCGGCCAAGCGGGTTTCAGGTTGATCCGCCCCGAGGATCTGGGCCAGGGGTTGGAGCCTCTCGTGGGCCTCTTGGTGAGCCTCGTGCTGTTTGACGGCGGGCTGAACCTGCGGCTGGCGGGGCGGGATCTGCAGCGGTCGGTCGTGCAGCTCGTCGTGATCCGCGCGGTGTTGGGTCTGGTGGGAGGGGCGGCCGTGGCCCACCTGGCGGCGGGCCTGGATTGGCCGCTGGCACTGGTGTTTGGCGCGATCGCCCTGGCCACTGGACCGACGGTGGTGACCTCCCTGGTGCGCCAGATGCGCCTGCCCCCCTTTCTCAGCCAGGTGCTGGAAGCTGAGGGCCTGCTGCTGGAGCCCTTTTCAGCTGTGCTGGCTCTGCTGTTGCTGCAATCGGCGATGGGCGACGTGGCGAGCTGGCCGGAGCTGGCGCAGCGGCTGATGGTGCGCTTCGGGGGTGGCGTCGGGACCGGAGCACTGGGGGGCTGGTTGCTGGCGGAGGTGTTGCGGCGCCTCCCCGGCGACGAGGCCAGCAGCCCCCTGCGGCTGCAGATCACATTGGGAGCCTTGTTTTTGCTCTTCAGCGGCTGCGAAGCTCTGCTGCCCCAGTCCGGACTGCCCGCCGCAGTGAGCGCGGGCGTGATGGTCGGGTGGCGCCTGGAGGCGGGAGCCGCTCCCCTCGACGCCCTGATCCGTCAGCTGGCACAGCTGGCGATCACCGTGCTGTTCCCCTTGCTGGCGGCGGATCTCTCCTGGGGGGAGCTGAGCCCTCTCGGCTGGGGAGGGCTGGTGGCGGTGGTCGCCCTGATGCCGCTGCGACTGCTGGTGGTGCAGGTGGCGTCGGTGGGGCTGCCGCTGGAGGGACGGGAGAAGGTGCTGTTGGGATGGGTGGCGCCGCGCGGCATCGTCAGCGCCGCCGTGGCCAGCCTCTTCGCCCTGCAACTGGAGGAGGCCGGGATCGGCGGGGGAGGGGCTCTGAAGGGGCTGGTGTTTCTAACGATTCTGCTGACGGTGGGGCTGCAGGGATCCACCGCCCCCTGGCTGGCGCGGCGATTGGGGCTGACGCTGCCGGAGGGGGAACTGACTGAGGCTTCCACTGGCCGCGAGGTGAGGGACATGGATGGAAGAGGACCCTCCTGATCCGTTGACGTCCGCGGCGAAGGATCCCCACCTTGGCAAGGTCGCGTGTCAGGCGGGAGGCTCCACTGCCCGCGGGACCGCTCTCCTGCCGGCGCCAGCGCCTCGCTGAGCGAATGCTCTGGCCGCCCTCCCACAAACAAATCCCTTCATGATCTGAAGGACCCCATGATCCGAAGACGTTCAGTATCAGAAGATCTTCAGCATCAGAAGATCTTCATTATTCAGCTCGTCTTCACAAGAGATCTAAACATCTGCTAGCACAAGAGGACAGCCGATTTAATCGCGGATGATGACTTAAACCCGTTACAACTCTCAGAAGGCCACCGAAGATCTCTCATTGAATATCTTCACTTCCAACCATCCATCATCTATCAGCGGCGCAATGCGTCCAACATCTTTGGTCTAATCAGAAATGATGCATCGACAAAGGTGTTCATCTTTGTAAACCTGGATATTGTCAACCTTGAAGGTAACCGTTCACGGGGGTGGCAGCTCCGGGCCCCTCGCCCTTGACAGAACCCAGACGGCCGCTTTGATCTCAGCACGAGACAGCCTGAGATGTTTCCTCCACCGGCCGGCGTCACCGAATCTGACTGGGAGGCGACACCGCCGGCTGTGCGGGCGCTGTTGGAGCAACTGATCGACCGTATCGCCCAGCTGGAGGAGCAGAAGGGCCGCAGGTC
>VGQX01000207.1 GCA_016882305.1 Cyanobacteria bacterium K_Offshore_surface_m2_239 | reverse complement strand
TCGGTTGCGGTCCCCGGCAACTGCCAGCACAAGCGGCGACAGGCCCTGGTGCGGGGGCATGAGCCCGTCAATCGGACCGCGACAGGTGGCCAGGAGCTTCAGCCAGCGGGGCAGACGTCCGCTCAGGTGGATGAGCAGCGCCAGGAGGGTGGCGCTCGGCTCCTCGCCGCCGCTGGGCCAGGCCTGTTGGGCCGCCTCCAGGTCGTCCACCACCAGCAGCTGGGGCCCTGGAGCAGGCTGGAGAGCCGCCAGAGGCTCCAGCACGGCCACCTCCAGGGCCGTCAGCGGGTCGGAGATGGCGCCATCGAGCTGGCGGCGCCGCTCGGTCACTCCGTCGTTCAGGTGGGGATCCCGCAGGGATTGCCGATAGGCGGGAAGCGCCTCTGCGAGTTGGGCCGCGAGGCTGCGCACAAACAGCTCAGGCCGCAGGGTGGCGGCTTCCCCCTGGAGGCAGAAGTGCTGGGCCGCCAGCGGCAGACCCGCCCCACCGCCATCCAGCAGGTGGGCCAGGAAGGCGGTCTTGCCCACACCCGCCGCGCCTTGAAGCAGCAAAACGGTGGGGGCATCGGGATCAAGGGCCCAGCGGCGCACGGCTTCACTCAGCCACTCCCGGCCGCAGAAGCCCTCGCGTTTCTCCGCCCGATAGTCGCGGAAATCGAGGGCGCTGGGCCAGGTCCAATTGAAGCCGCGCTGGAGAGTGGCGAGGATGTCTTTCATCATCAGGCTTCACGGCGTAGGGCTACCGCCATGGTTTTCGGACAGGAGCGCAGTTCAGACTAGCTGCGGCAGAGCGCTTGCAGCTGCCATTCGGGCCAGAGAGTTGGACGCTGTAGTTAGACAAAGACCCTAGCGGATGGCACGGGTTCATTTATGTTTGCGGAACAGTGCAAAACCGGGCATTTCCTCCATTCTCAGAGTTCATGTTTCTCTGATTTCCACCTTGGACATGCTTTCAACTACTGCAGCGGCATTTTTCCGCCTTTTGTCAAACATCTGCGTTATCTTGGCCTGATTTGCGCCCACTGGTGGGTAACTGGCTTCTCATACCACCTCTATTTTCGACTATTCCTGCGGATAAGGCTACGCTCAGAGGGTGTTGTCTAGACGGATCGGGATGGAGGTAGTTGGGGGTAGGCTAACGCCAAGATCAGCGGCGGAACTAGCCTTTAAACTAGCTAGATTCATTCCTCCCGTCCGCTGGATCTTGATGTTATACGCAACGCCTCAATGATATCTTCAGGTCCAATCCCTGGACTCTTCTTGTCAATATGAGGGATATATCTTCCCGCGTCCGGCCCCCAGTCAAAGTAGACGCCCGTTCTGGGATCTTCGAGAGAAGCTGCAATTGCAGGAGAAATCTCGAATTCATGGGAAAAGAGCAGTCTTCTCTTGCTTTCGCCAACCAGCCATGCAAAAACATTAAGACGATATACGCCAGCCTTGAACGTGTATTCGCTTCCGTCCTTAGGCGTCAAGAAGTGATGATCCGACTCATATCCATTTTCTCCGACATAAAGCCCACTACCTCGTTTTAAATTAGTTCCACCATGTACCCAAATACTGAAATTCTGTATCGACTCATTGCGTGATAGCGAGACATACATGCTCTCGACTATTCTGCCTCTCTTGGACGTTGAGTATAGCAATGATCTTATGTAGACCTTGGGTAAATACTCGTCTTGGGTCCTGCGAGTTCCGTCTGGCCCGAAGTAGACAACGGTAGGCTTTGTCATCCTGACACTTCCGCGCTTAAATAATGTAAGCCATGCAGTAAGGACGGAGACCGCAAGAGCGAGGATAGAGATTGACAGAGTGATTAGATCAATCATCAAACGATGAAACGGAAGTCTTAGGGTGAGCCTTTAACTCTGAGAGAAATTCCAAGTTTACTCTTGTCAGTATAACGCAAAATGGACGGATCCTCGTATGGAGTGCCTAGGCACCGTTTTTGCCGCCTATCACATCGGCTGCAAGCTGGAGTCATGGCCAGATCCCTGTCGTGGCAATGCTTTTCATAATACCCTGCCAAGACCCTGCCGCCATAGACGGATCCGCCTATAACCGTTTGCCAGGATACAAAACCCCGACCCCGAGCCATGAAGCCAGCCACTAGAGATTGGATAGAGAATTAGGATCTCTTCTTTTCTGAGTAATACCCAAATGCGAGATGTGCTGGGCCCCGAGGTGCAAACAAGTGGTAGGCCGCCTTGATTGTTATCACTCGCGCAATCAATTGCCAACAGCGTATAGTGACAAGATTGCAAGTTCGACGCAAATATAAGCTGAGATCTTGCTCTTCTGATCCTTCGAACTCGTTATTGGCCAAACCCGAATAAAAACCCTCTTCCAAATACCTTGGCAGCTTACAATCCAGGGAGGCGGCTGACAACAATGTCAAAACCCTGTTAGGGCAATGGCTTTTGGCATGGCCACGGTCACTTCTGACATCTCATTCTTCCACTCTCCTGCCTTTGCTATTTGTTGCTGCTCGGGCATTGAGGCCCCAAGGCGTGCATAATCCTGATGGCAGCTAATAACAGAATAAATGTTACGGGCTCTACTCTGCGATCCTTCGCTCGGAATGGCGGGAGTGGAGGCTGTCGTGGGGGACCTGTTCACCAAGCAGCCTTGGGGTGGTTGAGCCCCAGCGGTGCGCAATGGCGCAAAATCTCGGCGTGCATGGCGCCTCCCACCAAAGCCCTAAACACGAGCAGCCCAACAGCCAGGCCCAAACCAACAGCCGAAGCCGAGAGGCTTCCGCGAAGCGGTAGGGCCAAGAGCTCTGAGCCAAGACGGGAGCAGAGGGGAACAACGATCCAGGAGCCGGTCTGGCCGCTGGCGGGACGGCTCTGCCCAAGCCCCCCTCCAGCTCGAAATCCAACCCCTCCAGGGGGCTGCCAGGGGATCGCGGTGCCACGGGTCGGCACAGCACGCACGGGATACAAAGCATCTTCCGCCGAACTTGACCAGCGCCCCAACCCATCGCAACCACCACACCACATGTGGTGTCTCCTCACGCCATTTTTCATACACGCCAGACAACCACCTCCCCCCGCCCCCTGCAGGCCCCCTCAGGCCGCCTTCGCCTCCGCCGCCGGGGCGGGCGCCGGGGCGGGCGCGATCGGGGGCTGCTCGGCGCGGCTGAGCTGCTGCAACGCCAGCAGCTGCCAGCGGCGGCACTGGGCCGGCGACGACCGATAAAACGCCTCCCAGGCCTCGAACTTGTGGCTTCCATACTCCGCTGCGCTCACCTCCGGATGGCGCTGCTGCCAGCCCACGCGCACGGCGTGGCCGATCACCACATCCAACGCCAGATCATCCTCGAATCGCACCAGCGGATTGGCGGCCACAAAGGCGATCAGCGTCAGCAGGGCCTCGGTGCAGAGCTGCCGATATTCCGGCGCCTCGATCTTGCCCAGCAATTGCTCCACCAAGGCGGCAAAATTGCGCTCGCCCGGGGTGAGGTCATTCAACAGCGGCGCGCTCTCCAGCCGGTTGCGGCGCTCCAGCTTGTCGCCGATCACGATGCCGCGGCAATGGTGCAGCAGATCCCAGATGCCCGGATAGAAATCCCGCGGCACCCGCTGCAGCGCCCCCAGCCGCAACCGGTGCTGCAGCCAGCAGCCCCCGCGGGGCAACTCCTCCAGCGGATCCGGCACCTCCCAGCGCACCCGGGCACCCCGCAGATGCAACTGCTCCTTCCGTCGCAACGCCGTCTGGGCGTGCTCCACATCCGCCAGCACCACCCGCAGACGGCGCCGCAACCCATGGGGCGGCAGCCCGCACAGCTCCTCAAAGGCCTCGCTCGGGCTCAGATTGGCCTCCGCCGCCAGCTCGCTGGTGAGCAGCAGCAACAGCTGCCCCAGCTGCACGGTGAGGCTGCCGCTCAGCAGGCTCGGCTCCAGCCGCGCCAGGCTGTCGATCGCCAGCAGCAACTCCTGCTGCACCATCCACTCCCGCGCGTCCTCGCCGCTGAAGCGCCGAATCATCGCGGCGATCATCTTGCTGCCCTGGGGCTGGCTGATCAGCGATTGGCCGGTGTAGTTGCGGCCCACCACCACCTGCTTCTGACGCACCAGCAGATCCGTGAGCGCATCCTCCAGCTGCGGGTGCACCAGCCCCATCACGCCCGCCGTGCGGCGCACCACGCTCCAATCCCCCTCCCGCAACCCGCGCCGGTACACCTCCTCCAGCAGCGCCATCAGCCGCAGCGAGGCGCCCTCGCTCGGCCCCCGCAGCTGGGCGCCCGGCCCCAGGCGACGCCCCAGCAGCTCCAGCACCTCTGCCTGCTCCTGCAGCAACGTGCTCCGCCACAGCCGCTCGACCAACTCCGCCACCGAGATGTCCTCCAGCTCCTGCTCCTCTCGTGCGGTCAGGGGTTGATGGCCCAAGCCCCGCGGCAGCAGCGTCTGCCGAGGCGGAACGAGCCGACAGGCCGCCATCGCCTGATCCGGCAGGTCCACCCAAGCGGCCTCGGCGGCCAGCTCCGCCAACGTCCCCAGCCGCACCGGCACCCCCTCCACCTCCCCCGCCAGCAACCGCTGGCCCAACTCCAAAAAGGCCTCGGCATCCCGCGCGAAGGGACCGCTGGCAATCGGAATCAGCAGCAGCGGCAGGCCCTCCCCGCGCCAGTGCCGCCGCAGCAGGCGCAGCTCGCTGGTCACGCTGTCCACCAGCTGGAAGGGATCATCCGCCAGATAAAACGTGTCCTCCTCCAGCGCGGCCGTCGAAAAAGCCAGCGCCTCGCCGTTGTGGCGATACAACCGCGCTGTGGCCATGGTTTCCATCCTCACCGGCGGATGGCCGCTCAAGCCCAGCCGGTCGTTGGCGCCCACCGTGGCCATGCGCTGGCCCAGCTCCCGGGAGCTGGCCACCCGCAGGCCCTCGCCAGCGGCCGTCGCCACCGGCAGACCAGCGGCGATCAACCGCGCCGCGATCGCCTCCTCCTGCGGCACCAGGGCCACCAACACCCGCTCCGCCCCCAGGCCCCGCCGCCGCCGCCGACCGATCGGATCCAGATCATC
>VGQX01000206.1 GCA_016882305.1 Cyanobacteria bacterium K_Offshore_surface_m2_239 | reverse complement strand
CTCGACGCCGGATCCGTTGACGCGGTGGTGATGGATCCGCCTTACTACGACAACGTGATGTATGCGGAGCTGAGCGACTTCTTCTACGTGTGGCTCAAGCGCACCGCCGGGCTGCTCTACCCCGAGCTGTCCATGGCGCCGCTCACCGATAAAGACAACGAAGCCGTTGCCAATCCAGCCCGCCACGAGGGCGAAAAGGGCGCCAGCGCCAAGGTTCGGGCCGGGCTCAACTATCAGCGAAAAATGGCCGAGATCTTCGCCGAGTGCCGCCGCGTGCTCAAAGACGATGGCGTCATGAACCTGATGTTCACCCACAAGGCCACCGGCGCTTGGGATGCCCTCACCAAAGGTCTGATCGCTGCCGGCTTCACGATTACTGCCTCCTGGCCGATCAATTCCGAAGCGGAAGGGTCGCTGCACATCAAGGAAAAGTCCGCCGCCAACAGCACGATTTTTCTGGTCTGCCGCCCCCGCCCCGCCCAGAAACCCGCAGACGGCATTCAGTACTGGGAAGACCTCGAACCTCGCGTCAAGGCGGCCGTGCGCCAGCGCATCGAGCAATTTCAGGCCAGCGGCATTCGCGGTGTGGATCTCTACCTCTCCTGCTTTGGCCCCGCCCTCGAAGAATTCTCCCTTCACTGGCCGATCAAGCGAGGCCAACCCAAACCAATCGAGCAGCAGGCCAATAAAGGCAAGCGCTCCCAGCTGGAGCCAGAGATGACCGAGCAGGAGAAAGCCGATCTCCCCTACCAGGTCACCCCGGAAGACGCCCTCGATGCCGCCCGCCGCGAGGTGAAGGCCTGGCGCATCGAAAAACTCACCTCCGGCTCGCGCCGCGCCCAGCTGGATCCGCTTACCGAATGGTTTGTGCTCGCTTGGGATGCCTTTGAAGCACCCCAGTTCCCCTTCGATGAAGCCCTGCGCCTGGCTCGCGTTGTGGGCCTCGACCTCGATAAAGACGTGGTGGGCGTGCTGGCCGAGAAGAAGGGCAGCGATCTGATCCTCTGGGATAGCTCCACCCGCGCCACCAAAGGCAAGCTCGGCGCACCCGATGGCACCAAGTCCTGGATTGATGCCATCCACCACTGCGCCCACCGCGCCCGCGGCATCGATCTCAACGCCGCCAAGCAGCTGCTCGATGACAACGGCCTGGCCAATAGCCCCATCTTCCTCACCGCCCTGGAGGCCGTGCTCGAAGTTCTGCCCCTCTCCGCCCGCTACACCGGCTTCGATCCCGTGAAGGCGGCCCAGCCCGCTGCGTCCGACTTCGAGGCCCTGGAGAACCTGCGTCGCCTCGCCCTCGCGGAGCAGGTGCCTGCACCCAAGCAACTGGAGCTGGTGCTGGCGGAACTCGCCGAGGCATCCTGAGAACTGGAGCTGCAGCCATGACCACCACGCCCCGCGCCACCCCTACAGCCACCCTCACCGAAGCCCTGCTGCGGCAGCTGGCTGCCGAGATCCGCGAGGAGATCCCGGAAGCTGAGGTGCGCCTGTTTGGCTCCCGTGCCCGCGGCGACGCCAGGCCCGATTCCGATATCGATCTTTTGATCACGGTGTCGGATGACTGGCTGGCTCAGCACAACCGCTTTGAGGTGCTGGATCGGCTGCGCTGGCGTCTCAGCCAGCCCCGCCGGCTGGTGGATCTGCTGCTGTTCTCCCGCTCGCAGGTGGAGCAACGCCAGCAGCTGCACAGCAGCGTGGTGCACCAGGCTTACGTGCATGGGTGGCGGCTCGATGGCTGAAGCCGATGCCCTTGCGCTGTTGGCCATCGCTCGCCGCGATCTGCAGGCCGCTCGTGGGATGACGGATGCCACCGTCTTCCACGAAGCGGTGTGGGGCTTTCAGGTGCAGCAAACCATCGAGAAAGCTCTCAAGGCGTGGCTGTATCTCTCTGGCATACAGCCTCCCTTCACTCACGATCTGGTTGCCCTGCTCAAGCTGCTGGAAGAAGTCGGCATCGACATCACCCCCTATCGCGACCTCGCCCGCTTCACCGCGATTTCGCGGTGCAGGTCCGCTACGACGATCAACCTGATCTGCAGAACCTTGATCGCTCCAGCTGCAACGGCAGGGCCGAAGCACTGGTGACCGTCATCGAAGCGATGCTTCCGCCTCCAGCCTTGCTATGACGACAGCCCCTCCCGCCACCGTCAACGAAGCCCTGCTGCGGCAGCTGGCTGCAGAGATCCACGAGGAGATCCCCGAGGCGGAGGTGCGCCTGTTCGGCTCCCATGCCCGCGGCGACGCCAGGCCCAGCTCCGATGTAGACCTCATGATCACGGTCAGCGACGACTGGCATGCAACTCACAACGGGCTTGAGGTACTCGGGCAGCTCTGGAACAAGCTCGCCCGGCATCGCGTTCCTGTGGACCTGCTGCTCTATCCCCGCAGCAAGGTGGAGGAGCGACGCCACTGGATCAGCCACGTGATCGCCCAGGCCCATCGGGATGGAAGGGTGCTGGAAGTGGGCAATTCCGCTAAAGTGGATCAACAACTGGAGGAGATCCAATGTATTTGGCAATGACCCAAAGGGACTTTGAGGAAGTCATTGAGGAAGCACCACGAATTGTCGCGAAACGGCTTGGCCTGGCAGGCGATCTGGAGGATACTCAATTAAGGCCGGAAATCATCAAGACAGATCCTCTCGCTGCAGGCCTTCTGGAGAAATTCATAGAAGTCTACTCCGAGTGGTGGACTGCATCATCGGCCGCTACTCAGGGCGAGCCAGGATTGCATGAGTCCGCCCAAAATATTCAAAGGCTGATTGATAAAAGAGGAAAGATTCGCTCGGCTTTAATGAACTATCTCAACTTACAGTATCCCACAGACGGGCGTGATCATCATTTGAGTCCCGAGCGGCATTCCAGCGGACCGCACGCAAAAGACAATCGCGTTTGGCAAGCCAAAATCACCCGAACTGCCGGCTCCTCCCCTAGCGACGCGATCAACCAGGCAGAGACATGACAAGAATCTCCATTTACCACGTGGGAGCACTTGAGGAAGTATTGACTACTGTGGCGGCAGGTTCTGGCATCAGGTGGAGTACCGAGATGCACGATTGGCTTGGCCACGGCATTTATTTCTGGGAAGACATAAACTGGGCTGAATGGTGGCAAGCAGAGCGCTGGCATATGTCCCAAGGAGTCAGATCCGGGGCCATCCTTGCCGCAAGTATTGACGTTGATCTGCTGCTTGATCTGAGCAGGCGATCCGACGCGGACTTTTTTCGCGAGGAAGCCAGCGTCGCCCTTGAGGCAATTCAGAGAAGAAAGAACCAGCCTGTAAATGACAATAAAAACCAGCTTTTTTATCTGGACTGCGCCGTTGTCAACTCAATTCAGCGCAGCCTGGCAGATTCCGGAAAGCATGGTCTGCGAATGCCTTTTCATTTGGGGACGTCCTTGACGGAAGATGGCAACTTCTTTGCGGGCCAGCATTTACAAGTTTGCCTGTGGAACATTGAGGCCTTGCAAGATGTTATCCACATTTCCCAGCCTGATCGCTTGTAAGCGCATAGTTTGTTATGGGTGCTCTGCGCAATCACCAATGGCGTCGTCGCTTCAGCAGCTCCCTGGAGAGCCTGCTGGAGGGCTTCTACAAGCCAGCTCTGATGGATTCGGTGCGCTACTGGCGCATCACGGGCTACTTCACCAGCCGCTCGCTGCTTCAGGTGCTGGAAGGTGTCGAGCAGCTGGTGGCCTCCTCTCCCGATGGGCGTGGCCACGGTCAGATGCGACTGATCACAGGCGTGTTCCTCAACGAGGCCGATATCCGGGCCTTGGCTGCTGGCAGCAGCCCTGAGGACGTGCTCGGCTTGAGCCTCACCGCCAACTTCCCCTTCCGGAAGGTCCAGCCGGGCGATGACAGCGACGCCGGCCTGGGAGCCGAGCTGCTGGCCTGGCTGGTGCAGTACGGGCACCTGGAAATCCGTGTGGCGCTGCCCCTTCACCAGGGCCAGCTGGCCAACGACGGCTCGATCTTTCACGCCAAGGAAGGTGTGGTGGAAGACCGCCATGGTGATCGCCTGGGCTTCAGCGGTAGCGTCAACGAAACGCCCAACGGCTGGGCCAGCAACTTCGAGACCATCCAGACCTTCTGCTCCTGGCAGCCGGGCGGCGCCGAGACCATTGACGATCTGGAAGCGGGTTTCCTTCGCCTCTGGGAGAACAACGACGAAGGCGCCCGCACCTTCACCCTGCCGGAAGCGGTGCGCCAGCAGCTGGCGATCTTCCAGCCGGTGGAAGGCATACCCCGTCGGCTCAATCCTTACATCAAGGGTCTCCCCGCGCCAGAGCCAGAGCCCGTCGGTGAGATCGTCCTCGACATCGATGAACGGCGCCGAATTGTGTGGAGCTACGTGCTCCAGGCCGCCGCCAGCGATCTGCCCGGAGCCGAACGGGTCGGTGAAGCCACCAGTGCCGTCACCCCCTGGCCCCATCAGCAGCGGGCCTTCCAGCGGCTCTGGCAGCAGTGGCCGCCCAGGCTGCTGATCGCGGATGAGGTGGGCCTGGGCAAAACGGTGCAGGCCGGATTGCTGCTGCGACAGGCCTGGTTGAGCGGCCGCGCCCGCCGCATGTTGGTGATGGCACCCGCGTCGGTGCTCAAGCAGTGGCAACGGGAACTACGCGAGAAGTTCGGCCTCGACTGGCCCATCTACAACGGCAAAGCTCTGACCTGGCAGGAAACCTGTTTCAGATCCGCCGGCGAGATCCGGCCAGTAGGCCGAGATGCCTGGACCGTGGAGCCCTTCGTGCTGGTCTCAAGCCACCTGATGCGCCGTCGCGATCGCCAGCGCGAGCTGCTGGAGGCCGAGCCCTACGACCTGGTGGTGCTCGATGAAGCCCACCACGCCCGCACCCGGCGGGAGAACAACAGCAGCGGCGGTGAACGCCTACGTCCCAACACCCTGATGCAGCTCATGCAGTAGCTGCGCCAGCGCACCAACGGTCTGCTGCTGCTCACGGCTACCCCCATGCAGGTGAGTGAGCTGGAGGTGTGGGACCTGCTCGCCCTGCTCGGCATGCCCCCCGAGTGGACCGAAGACGCCTTCG
>VGQX01000205.1 GCA_016882305.1 Cyanobacteria bacterium K_Offshore_surface_m2_239 | reverse complement strand
ACCTTGGCACAGCGGTGGCGACCCCTCCGCCGCTGACGCTTGCGTCACCGAACCCTCCGGCCCCGCCAGGGCGACCGTGCTCTCCCGCAGTCGGGCGCTGAGCCAGCGGCGGCTGGAGGCCTGCCGTGCACAGACCAGCAGGCCGCTGGTGAACCGCCCCAGGCGATGCACCGGACGGGGCACGCCGCGGGGATCCTGGCGGTGGCGCCGCTCCATCAGGCGCAGGACGGTGTGGTCCAGCCAGCCTCCAGCCGGCAGGACCGGCAGACCGGAGGGCTTGTCGATCACATGTAGATCGCCATCATCATGGACGACCCGCCAGCGGGCGGGCACGGCCTCCTCCCACCAGGGGGGACGCCGCCAGCGGAGGTGGTCCCCGGCCCGGAGGGGGCCGTCGCCGTGAAGACGCTGCCCGTTGCGCCAGATCTCCCCGGCGGCCAACCGGTTGAGCCACACCTCCAGGGGGCTGTGGCGATGGCGGGCGGCATAAAACGCGGCCACGCTCTGCTCAGGCGCCTGCACCCGATCGCGGTAGGAAAAGCCGGCGTTGAACCCGGCGGGAAGCCAGTCGACAGCAGCGAGATCACACCCCGGCGCGCCCGACGGCCCCTGCGGGGGGGAAGGAACCGTGTCGGGGGCCGGGGGGAGGGAGGCGGCGGACTCAGTCGACGAGGCCATGCTCCAGGGCATGGCGCACCAATTCGGTGCGGCTGGAGGTGCCCGTTTTGATGAACAGCCGGCTGACGTACTTCTCCACGTTCCGTATGGACGTCTCGAGCTGGCGGGCGATTTCCTTGTTCATCAACCCTTCCGCCACCAACTGCAGCACGCTCGCCTCGCGAGGGGTGAAATCAAAGGCCAGGGCAGGCGCCGGCTTCTTGGTCCCGCCGGTGCCGAGCATGGAACGGATCTCCGTGATCTGCTTCGCCATCTGGCCGATGTCGGCATCGGCGAAACGGGCGGCCTCGGCCAGCAGGTGCTCCTGGCGGCGCACCACGTTGCGAAGCCGCGCCACCAGCTCATCGGGATCAAACGGCTTGGGGATGTAGTCGTCGGCGCCCGCAGTGAAGCCAGCGATGCGATCCGCCGTCATGCCCTTGGCGGTGAGAAAGATCACGGGAGTGCCCCCCAGCCGCTCATCCCCCCGCAGGCGCTTCAGCAACCCGTAGCCATCGCAGCGGGGCATCATCACGTCGGTGATCACCACATCGGGCGCGAGCTGCTGGGCCTGAGCCCAGCCCTCCTCGCCGTCATTGGCCGTGCTCACCTGGAAGCCCTCGTCCTCCAGGAAGGCCTTGACGGCGGTTCGCAGGCCGGGTTCGTCATCCACCAGCAACACCCGCACGGGGGGGCGTTCCGCTTCGGCGCTCGCCGTTTCGGGCGAGGACTCTCCATCGGGAACGGAGCCGGTGGCGTCAGCGGGGGAGGAGGGAGCCATGGGAGAAGGCGACCCGTTCAGCCTAAGGACGGCGGGCGCCGGGCACCACCTGCTCCCGCTCCACCAGGGCCCCGCTGAAGCCCAGGCGCCTGGCCTCGGCTCCGAGACTGGCGGGATCCCGCCCGGTGTGCTCCGGGAAGCAGGCGGCCCACCAGACCTGGTGATCGAGGCGGTTGGCGGGGGTGATCGGCCCGCCGGGGTTGAGCTCCCGCAGGATCAGCACGCCGCGGACGCCGCCGCTGCCGCCGGTGATGCGCATCGGCTGCGTCGTGCCGCAATTGAGCACATCGGTGGAAACGAACACCCGATCCTCCGTTTGCTCCCAAAGCTTCAGCCGCCACACCCGCGGTTGGACAGGATCCGGCACCCGGCCGAAGACCCCGAGCCGCCAGCGCCCCTTCAGGGTGCTTTTCTTCATCAGCACCACCAGGTCCTCGGGCGCGGGAGGGTCGCCGCTGAAGTCCGGGTCCTCGCGGGGGAAGGTGACCGCGCTGGCGACAGGGGCGGGAGCGGCTTCAGCAGCCGGGACGGCCAGCGCCGGGGCTGCGGGGGACAGCAGAGCCGACACCAGCGCCAGAGCGCCCCTCCGCCGCCAACGCGCCTGGCGCGACGTCGGTTCCCGGTCGGTGAAAACATTTGTCAGCATGGCGTCATGCTGGCTTATCTCGACCATCACGCCACCACCCCCTGTGCCACAGCGGTGGTGGAGGCGATGGCGCCCTGGTGGAGCGAGCGCTTCGCCAATCCCTCCAGCCGCCTCCATCGACCGGGGCTGGAGGCCTCCGCCGCCGTCGAGCGGGCCCGCGGCCAGGTGGGCCGGGCTTTGGGCATGGCGGAGGAGACGGTCGTCTTCACCAGTGGCGCCACGGAGGCCAACAACCTTGCCCTGCGGGGGGTGGTGGAGGCGGCCCGGGAGGACGGCCAGCGCCGCCGCGGTCTGGTCACCCTGGCGACGGAGCATCGCGCCGTGCTCGATCCCCTCGCCGCCCTGGCGCGCCAGGGCGCTCCCCTCACCGTTCTGCCCGTGCGGTCCGATGGCCTGGTGGAGCTCGAGCTCCTCGCCGAGGCCCTCACCCCCGACACCCTGCTGCTCTCGGTGATGGCCGCCAACAATGAGATCGGCGTGCTGCAGCCCCTGGAGGCCATCGCCGCCCTCTGCCGTCGCCAGGGGGTGCTGCTGCACTGCGACGCCGCCCAGGCCGTGGGCCACATCCCGTTGTCGATGGCGGCGCTCGGCGTGGATCTGCTCACCCTCAGCGCCCACAAGTTCCACGGACCCAAAGGGGTGGGCGCGCTCCTTCTCCGGCCCGGCGTGCGCGTCGCGCCCCAGCAGCTGGGGGGCGGACAGGAGCGCGGCCTGCGGGCGGGCACCCTGCCGGTGCCCCTGATCATCGGCCTGGCCGCCGCCCTGGAGCTGGCCCTCGCCGACCGGGAGGAGCGGGCGCGACGGCTGGGCGCCTTGCGGGACCAGCTCTGGCGACGGTTGGAGGGGCTGGGGGGGGTCGAGCGCAACGGCTCCGCCAGCCACTGCCTGCCTCACAACCTGAACGTCACGCTCACCGGAGTGGAGGGCCACCGCCTGCACCAGCTGCTGCGCCGGCGGCTGGCCGTGAGCAGCGGGTCCGCCTGCGCGGCGGGCAGTCCCTCCCATGTGCTGGCCGCCCTGGGCCGCGATCGCCGGGAAGCTGCGGCCACCATCCGCTTCGGGCTGGGTCGGGACACGGGACCCGAGGAGGTGGACGCGGCGGTGGCGGCGGTGGCAGAGGCGCTGTCCACCCTGAGGCGCCCTGTCTAGCCTGAGCGCTGTGCGCCTGTGGCCGCCATGCTCGCCTCCCGGTCCCAACCTCAGCTGGATGTGGGGCAAGCCCTGCGGGAGGGTTGGCGGGCGTTCAATCGCGCTCCCTGGCTGTTTGTGGGTTTCGCCCTGCTGCTGACGGCCCTGCAGCTCGCCCTGCAAGCACTGCAACCCAGCCTGTCGCCGGAGAAGCTGGCGCCGTGGGAGACGGCCATGGACTGGGAAACGATGGTGCCCCATCTGCGCGAACTCACCATCACCGTTGGCCTGTTCGTGTTCACGTCGCTGCTGGGCGTGGTGGCCAACCTCTGGGGCACGTGCAGCCTGGTGCGGGCGGCCTGGGTGGCCCTCGGGGGCGGACGGCCCCGCGTGGCCACCTTCCTCCACTGGGATCCGCAGGCGTTGCTGCGCCTCTATCTGCCAGGGTTCGTGCTGGGGTGCGGTGTGGTGTTGGCGGTGTCGGTGCTGGTGTTGCTGGCGGCGGTGCTGGGGCGGGTGAACGGCTGGCTCGCCCTGCCGCCCGGCCTGGCGCTGCTCGCCGGAACGCTCTATCTCTCCGTCAGCCAGGCGTTCCTGCCCCAGGTGGCCCTGCTCGATGACGACCATCCCTTCACCGCGCTCGCCCGGGGGCGCCGGGTGGTGGATCCTGTCTGGCCGCGGGTGGTGTCGTTGCTCAGCTTGAACGCCATTTTGGTGCTGGCGGGCTTGTGCGCCTGCGGGGTGGGGTTGCTGGTGGCCATCCCCCTGGTGACGTGCGTGTCGACGGCGGCCTATCGCCAGCTTTTCGGGCCTGAGGACCGCACGGGCCTGACCCGAGGCTTTCTGGAACCCGGCGCCCTCTCCGAACCTCGGGTCTAGGGGGCGGATCAAGGCGGTTCAGCGGAACGGGCCTGCGGTCAGCACCAGAAACCCCGCCACCCCCACGACCGCCAGCAGGCACTGGGCCAGTCGGCTGACGAGCATCCCGGCCACCACCGCCAGCCCCACCAAGAGGGAGCGCCGCAGGCGCAGCAGGCCCAGGGGGCCGAGGGAGGTGGGGGCGGTGAGCAGTTCCCCCAGGGCGGCGCCCAGCAGCGGACCCACCAGGGCGCCCAGCAGCGGTCCCCCCACCGGCAGGGCCGGCAGGAACCCGAACAGGCCCGCCACCAGGCCGAGGCCGGAGCCGATGTAAGCCCAGCGGGTGGCCTGCATCCTGGCGGCGCCGAGCACCAGCCCGAGAGCATCCGCGCCCCAGCCGAGCAGGAGGATCACTGCCGCCAGCAGCAGGGGCGGCCAGCCGGCGCTCCAGCCCACGGCCCAGACCCAGAGCAGGGCGCCCAACGGCAGCAGGGCCAGGCCCGGAAGCACGGGCAGCAAGGTGCCGGGAATCGCCAGCAGCTGCACCGTCAAGGCTGCCCACCAGAGCCCGTCAACGCGGGTCAGATGGGGCATCGCGAAGGAAGGCGGATCCAAGAGGACGACGGAACAGCGGTGCGGGGGCAACCCGCTGGAACCCTAGCTTTCGCGCCGGGGCTCTTTCATGGCGCCGGTCGCTTGCGGGGTCGGGGCCTCCAGGCAGGCGAATTCCCGGGGGTCCCCAAGGGCTTGGCGCAGCCGGAAGCGCGGCCGTGCGGGATCCTCCAGGCTCCACCACCACTTGCCATCGCTGAAGCTGGCCTCGCCAGCGTTGTTGGTGCGGGGAAGCTGGAGGCTCAGCTCCCGCCAGCGCAGCACCACCCAGCCGCCCACGGGCACCGGGGCGGCGCTGGGGTCGGGGATGGCAGGGTCGTCCATGGGACCCCGCGCGAGCTCGGCGATGAGGGGATCGCCGTCGCAGACATAGGCGCGGGGGGGCAGGGCGTTGGCGGCGAGGGCCGGGGCGGGGAGCGGGAGCGGGAGGGGGAGTG
>VGQX01000204.1 GCA_016882305.1 Cyanobacteria bacterium K_Offshore_surface_m2_239 | reverse complement strand
CACCTGCCGACACTCCAGATAAACTGGTTGACAACTGGTTTGAACCTACCCATGCGGAGTGTCGGCGCCTTCGAGGCCAAGACCCATCTGGCGGCCCTGCTGGATGCGGTGAGCGCGGGCGAGCAGATCACGATCACCCGCCATGGCCGCCCCGTGGCCAGGCTGGTGCCGCCAGCCAGCGAATCGCGGGCCCCCGTGGCGGAGACGATTGCTGAGCTGCGACGATTCAGCCAGGGGCAGACCCTCGGGGGGCTGTCGATCACCGACCTGCGCGACCTGGGCCGCCGATGAGCACTCCGGCCCCTGCCCTTGGAGAGGAGATCGCCAGAAGCGATGTGGTGCTGGATGTCTCCCTCAGCTGCGCCTGGGGGTTTGCTGATGAGGCCAGCGAGGAGGCCTGGGCGGTGCTGGAGCGATTGCAGGCCGGCAGGGCCCATGTGCCGGCCCTCTGGCTCTGGGAAACGGCCAACGTGCTCGTGCAGGCCGAGCGCCGCAGGCGCATCACCCCTGCCGCCATCCGCTCCTTCCTGGGGTTGCTGGAGGCACTGCCGATCAGCATTGACCCGCCCAGCAGCGGCACCGCCTGGCACGACAGCCTTGCCCTGGCCAGCAGTCATCGCCTCACCGCCTACGACGCGGCGTATCTGGAGCTGGCGATCCGCAAGGGCCTGCCCCTGGCCACGCGCGACAAGGCCCTCCAGGAGGCGGCCCGGCTGGAGGGGGTGGCCCTGCTGCCCTGCTGAGGCGGTTCGATCCACGCTGCGCCTGCATCGCGAGCGGCGGTTGGCGGACTGCGCCCATCTGCGCAGCTTCCGCGCCGAATTCGGCAGCCAAGCCCGAGTTGGCCTGCTGCTGCATACCGGCGCAAGCCTTGCGTGGCTCCCAGCCCCTGCAGGCGGGGCTGCGGAGCCAGACCTGGAGGTTTAAAGTATTTGATAAACTTGGGCACCGATGGCCCACTCGCTCCCCCGTCAGGATCTGCGCCGCTGGGGCAATTCCCTGGGCGTGCGCCTGCCGGCCGCCGTCGCCCGCGAAGCCCAGCTCCACGACAACCAGACCGTGGAACTGAAGGTGGTGCCCGAGGGCGTGCTGATCCGTCCCGTTCAGCCCCGCTTGGCTCTGGCCGAGCGGCTGGCCGCCTATCAGCCAATGCCGGGCGAACCCACCGAAGCGATGGCCTGGGAACCCCTCGGCCGTGAACTCACCCCATGACGCCACCGCGGCGGGGGGCCGATTGGTTGCCCGATCGGGGTGAGGTGATCTGGATCGACCACAATCCCCAGGTCGGCCGGGAGATGAAAAATCACCACCCGTTTCTGGTGCTGTCCACCGCCCCCTTCCACAGGGTTGTGGGCCTGGTTGTCGGCTGCGCCATGACCTCCGCGGCCTCCAACCAGGGTTCCTCTCTCGCCTTGGATCTTGGACCCATCCCGGATCGAGCCGACGCCCACAGCTTCGTGCTCTGTCACCAGATCAAGTCGTTCGATTGGAAAGCCCGCGGCGCACGCCCCCATCCAATGGGCCAACTCAAGGAGGACCAGCTCGATGCGGTGCTGGACATCATGGGCCAGATTCTTGGCTTCATCCCCTGATCGGTGCCGTTTGCCAGCTGCTACAGGAGCGCGGCGGGAAGCAGATCCCTGATTGCTGGAACTGCCAGGAGCGATCGCGCCTGAGCGATGGTCAAGTGCAGCCGCGGCCGGACGGTCAGGATTACGACATAACAACATTTACTGGACGCTTCGACCCCAATGCCGCGAAATTCGATACACCCAACAATGGAGGCGTGATGCCTTGGTGGGGAAATGCAACGCTGGCACAGCAATTTGCAACGACGGTGTTGGATGCTCTCGGCAAGCCAAACGCAGGTGGAGCTCGTGGCCCCTTTTTTGCATACAAAACAATTGGCAATGGCGTAATCTCTTATGTTTAAGCAACTCAACCTCCTGCCCCAAGTGGGGTGATTGAAGAAGGTGTAAGTAAATTTGGTACTCTTACATATCCTCAAGCAACAGCTGTACCTGGCCCACTGCCCTTGTTCGGCGCAGCCACGGCCTTCGGCATGAGTCGCCGTCTGCGTCGTCGCATCGCCTCCCGGTCCTACAAGCTCTGAGTTCAGCCGCATGGGTTCATCGCTCGCTTCTTCAGCCCTGCCTTGGCAGGGCTTTTTTGTGACTCAGCCCACCAGTGGCGTGGCGTCTTCAGCGATGGCCAGCTCCATCCGAGGTTGGAGCGCGTCGGCCCGATCCCGAGGTTCAAAGCCTGCTCGGAGGTGGGGGTCATCGGGCCGCTGAAGGGCCTGGTCGACATTTCAGGCTTGTCGCCGGTGTCGATCGATGGGGCGGCTGGCGGCGGTTGTGGTCCCATGTTCCCAATCTCGCTTCAGGCCGCCCAGATCGGCTCCAAGCTGAAGGCCGACCTCCCCGGCAGGGGGCGGCTGTCCCGCCAGCCAGTGGGTGTCCTGCTCCAGCACCTCCGCCAGGCGAGGATTCCAGCCGGGCAGGGAGCACCATTCCGCCAGGCTGTAGACGAGCAGATCGCAGGCCACAGGCAAGGAGCCGGTGTCCCAGCGGCGCAGCCGTTCCCAGGCGGGATCGGTGCAGGTCTTGAGGATCAAGATCAGATCCAGGTCGCTGCCCACGCCGGCATCGCCGCGGCCATAGGAGCCAAACACGCCCACGGCTAGCAGATCGTCGTGGTTGCCGCGCTGCCGCTCAGCCCAGCGGGCAGCAGCCCCCAACACCTCAACGGAGCTGGGCCACCGCAGCACGAACCCAGTGGGTGATGACGCCGGCATGAAGAAGAGCCTGATCGCTCTGCAGTCTGCCGAAATGTTCGCCGGGTGTGCCTTCCGGATAGCTGTCTGGATAGCGGGTGGGGATGTAAAAACCATCCAGCAGCCGCAGGCGATCCTCCAGATCCGCAGGAGGATCCAGGGGCCAGTCCCTTTGGGGCAGGGCGGCCCAAAGGCGGGTGAGGGTATGGCCCCAGGCCTGTTGTCCCACGGCAAGATTGAGTCCCTTCAGGGCCTTTTCCGCCGCTTGGTGAGCCGCGAAACAGGCCCATTCATGACGCCCTGCCCGCCTCGACTCCTCGGCCTGCTCCAGATCCCTGAGGGCCTGATCCAGCCAGTCGGCCGATCGATCCGCCACTGAACCGCATCCCGCTCCCCCCAACTTAGTGGGGGCGCAGCTGGCTGGATCCAACAACGACTTGCCCCGCTTTCGGCATCTTGCGCAGGGTTCCTCGCCCTCTTGGGCTTCAGCCCGCCCAGATCGCCACCAGCTCGATCACCAACCCCGGAAACTCCGCTCCGCCGTCCAGCCGGGTGGCGGCCTCGATCCGCAGGCCCTGCCCACCCCCATCCAGCACGCGGGGCGGGGAAGAGTCCAGGCAGAACGCCTTCCTTCCGGTTGGACCTGCCACCGCCATGGGTGCATCCGCGATGGAGCAGTTCCTGGTCCGCGTGCAGGCCGAGCCGCCCTCCGCCGGCAGGTGAGCGAGGCGATCACCGCTGATGACCTGCCGCTGCTGGTCCAGGCCCTGGCCTACCCGGTGAGCGGCAGCAAGCTGCTGCGCTTATCCGGCCGCTACGTCTGAGTTGTCACCAGCGGCTGGATCTGCTCCAGCTTGTCGGCCAGCGCAGCACTGGCCACCTCGGTGTCGTGGGCGGCCTGGGCTCGCAGCCAGTAACCGGGACTCAGGCCCAGAAACCGGCAGAGGCGCAGATCGGTGTCGGCTGTGATCGCCCGCTGACCCGTCACGATTTCACTGATCCTTGAGGCCGGCACGCCAATGGCCTTGGCCAGCCGGTACTGGCTCACACCCAGCGGCTGCAAGAACTCCTCCTGGAGCAATTCACCGGGGCTGATGGGGGGTAGACGGTCCATGGCAGAGATCAGTGGACATCGATGATTTCGACAGCATCGGGACCGGCGGCAGCTCAGGCAGCATCCCCTCGCTCATTGCCAGGCACGCCAGCGCTCACTTCGAGAGGAGAAGACATCGCTCCCAGGAGCGGCGCCGGGAAGCGACTGGGCCACCAGGGAAACTGGCACCCCCCCCTGAAATCGACGAACGTTGGCCAAAGCTATGACGCAAATCGCCATTCACAGGGGAGTGCGAATGATCGGCAAAATGTTCAAACGGCTCCTGCCGGTTTCTGCGCTTGCCCTCGCTGCCAGTGCGGCATTGGATGCCGGCGGCGCCCAAGCCATCCTGGTCTTCGAGTTCTTGGAGCAGGGTGCTGATGTTCGACTGAATATAGCGGGCTCGCTGACAGGGCTGCCTGTTCCGGCTACTACAAATTCTAATGCTTGCTTTGGTTCTAGTGTAACTGCCAGCCCTTTTCGGACGTTAACAGGGTGTGTTACCGGAGCAAGCAGGTACCCGACGACCGGCCCCACTAGCATCGGAACAAGCACAGCCTTCATTCCTCTTGTTAGCTATACTGGTAACGTCCTGTTCTTTTTTCCAAATGGCGGTTTAGGTATTGCGGGATATAACGAAGGCGATACCATTGCGGGCTCCGGTTTGCTTTCAGGGCAATCCTTCAGCTCTCTCGGCCTGAATTCGACCACCCCTGGTGCACTCCTTGGCAGTTGGAACATCGGCACCGACACGATCGAGGCTCGCATCGCCGTTCCCGGCCCGCTGCCCCTGTTCGGCGTCGCTGCCGCCTTCGCCCACAGTCGCCGACTACGAGCCCGCCTGCGAGCCGGTTCCGCGCCCCAGGCCTGAAGTTTCTCGACCTCCTTGCCGGGATGCTTGCGGCGCACCACAGCGCGAAAAAAGGCAGCTGCCGATTGAAATCAAGGCCTCGGCCTCGCCAGGCTGGCGGACTGCGCCCAGCTGCAATCCTTCCGCGCCATAGACTGCAACCAGGCCCGCGCCGGCCTGCTGCTGCCTACCGGCACGAGCGTGGAATGGCTCACCCCTGATGTGCTGGTGGTGCCGTTGTGGCGGGGGCTCTCCCCCGGCTGGCCATCGGGCAAGCTGCTGGGGTGTTGAGTCCGCTGGGTGGGCTTGCGCCAACGGCCTCACTCCGCCCAGATTGGCTCGAGCTCAAGCGTCAATCCAGGAAACTCAGGTGCTCCCTCCAGCCGGGTGGCCGCCTCGATCCGGCGGCCCTGCTCACCCCCCTCCAGCGGCCCCCACACCTCCACCGCCCGCTCC
>VGQX01000203.1 GCA_016882305.1 Cyanobacteria bacterium K_Offshore_surface_m2_239 | reverse complement strand
CTGGGATCTGAGCGGTCTGGACCTCGATCAGATTCAGGTGGCCGGCGCCCAGTGGCATGGGGTGTCGCTGGCGGGCAGCACGCTGCGTGGGGCCGACCTGCGCCGGGCGGATCTGGGGGCGGCCGATCTGCGGGGATGCGACCTGAGCGGGGCGGATCTGCGCGGCGCCGATCTGCGGGGCGCGGATCTGAGCGGCGCGACGCTTCGGGCCTGCCGCTGGGACGAAGGGACGCAATGGCCTGGCGCCACCCCGGAGGACGCGCTCCCGCCGCCGCCGAGGGCTTGACTCTCCACCGACTGGAGACTCCATTCTGGTGACACCTTCGCCTTGTCTGACGTGATTCGTTTCGCCCCGGGGGCTCTTGCTCTGCTCGCCCTGCTGGTGCCCGCGGCGCGGGCCCAGATGGAGCCCGCTGATCCCCATCAACACCATCAACACCATCAACACCATCAACACCATCAACACCATCAACACCATCTCCACCAGGTGCCGCCGGGGGCGGCCGACCGTCCGAGCGCTCCCAGCGCCCATGCCCACCACGCCCACGAGGTCGGCCCGGCGGGAGGCACCTACGACCTGCGCTGGCTCGATGGCATGGTGCAGCACCACACGGGCGCCTTGCGGATGAGCGAGTTTGTGTTCGACATCGGCGTGCCGGGGGTGGGGGCGTTGGCGAAGGAGATCTGGCGCGATCAGGCCCGGGAGATCAAGGCGATGGGCCAGTGGCGCAAGGCCTGGTACCCGGAGGCGCCGGTGTATCCCGTGGCGCTCAAGCCCGAGGGCGATCCAAATGCAATGGCGGATCTGATCCGCATGAGTCCGGCCCAGATTGAGGCGATGCGCATGATCACCACAACCCCCACCCGCCAGAACCGGGTGACCTGGTTTCTGGAAGGGATGCTCCACCACCACGGCGGCGCCCTGATCATGGCGCACGACGCCTTGAAGAAGACCTCCAATCCCACCCTGCGCCGCCTGGCGCGACAGATCCTCGTGGCGCAGCGCAAGGAGATCATCCAGCTGCGGCGCATGCTCTGGCACGACGGTCTCGACAAGCCGGAGTACTACGCCTATGACCAATGGTTTGCGTTGAAGTGATGCGAGCGTTTCTGTGCTGCTCGCCGGGCGGGGGGGGAGGTGAGAGCGCAGGCGGGTCAAGGCCCGGAGCACCAGGCCGTGAAGAAGGCCATCACGGATGGAAAAGCGGCCTGGGTGGTGCCGGGACAGAGTGGGGCAACAGCAGGGCCGACCAGGGAATGGAGAAAGGCGCCCAAGCTGGCGAGCAGCAAAGCGGCCCAGCTGCGTCGCGCCAGCTGATACATCTGCTGTTGATTCTCTGAAATCAGCGGGAAGTTCTGGCCATAGAAGAGGTCGCTGTAATGGAGGTGAAACTGATTTGGCAGGGTTTGGTCTGTGATGGCCTGGCGCAGCTTCCGGAGGCGGCCCTGGAGAACCTTGATTTCCGGTGGATGGGACGCCACGCTAGGGGGCTGGACAGCATGCGGATACCCTGATCTCAGGGACGAGAGGCCGTGCCAGATTGGGGGATGTTCAGGCTTCAGGAACAGTGGGACGATGGTTTATCTGGTTGATGATGGCTGGGTCTATGGTCTCTGGGTTTGTCGTTTTGTTTGTGTCTGGTGTGCGCTTTATGGCTGACGATGTGAATGCTTGCCTCTGGCATCCAGTGTTATCCGTCCAGGCCGGATGGCTGAAGCGCACCCGTCGCATCCATTTGGCCCAGCCACTCGATTTCGCCTTTGCGCAAGGTGTAGTAAGCGGCCTGGAGCATCAGCTCTCCGGCGGCAAGGCGTTGCTGAATCAGCTCGCTCGCCTGCACCATATGTCGCGCCGCCTGAATGGGGTTGCGACGAAAGGCTTGTGGCAGCCCGCCCTGTGCCTCCGCGTCCACCTCATCCAGGCCCGCTCGGATCATGTGCACCAGATCGTGTAACTGAGGTGTCAGACCGGTGTCGGTGGCATAGGCCGCATTCACGGCGCCGCAGCCCTCATGCCCCATAACAATAAGCAGGGGAATCCCCAGATGGCCGATGCCATAGTCCAGAGAGCCGACCGTTGCACTGGTGCAGGCGTTGCCGGCGTTGCGCACCACGAACAGATCCCCGAAGCCAGCATCAAACAGCAACTCCACCGGCACCCGGGAATCGGAACAGCTGAGGATCGCCGCCGTTGGATGCTGACCCGCCGCCAATTGCTCGATCCGGTGGATGGACGCATGGGGATGGGCCGAGTGACCCGCCAAAAATCGCTCATGGCCTTGGTTGAGCTCGCGCAAGACGGAGAGCGCTCGCAGGTGGCCGGCTGAACCGTTGACATCAGGCATGGAGTGGAATCTTGGCTGACCTGCGTCATTCACTCTGCCATGGTTTCGTGGTGGGTCTGATCACGGGCGGCGGGCCTGCGGGTGGGTCGGGATTTCAGGGGTATTGTGCCGATTGAACTCCTGCGCCATTTCTCATTCACCCCATGGCACCAACGGCTTCACGCCATCCGCGCGCGCTCTCTGATGGCTTCCGCGGCTTGCGTGCTTTGGCGATCGGTTCGACGACAACCCTTTCTCTTCTGGGCAAGTTACCGCTCAGCGAGGCCGTGTCCATCGGCTTTTTGAGTGCGATGGTGATTGATCTGCTGGCCATCCTCCGCGTCTTCAACCACATGAGCGGACTGGAAACCCGGCAGATCTTCTCCGGCTGGCGAGCCAACCGCACACTGATGATGAAGCGTATTGTGCTGCTGACATTCATCAGCATTGGCTTGTTGAGCCTTTCGGTGCATGACGTGCACAAGGCCAGCATCCTGCCGCCTTCACTGCGGATCTTCATCTATTTCCTGGCGCTGTTCACAACCTGGATGCAACTCCATCTTGGCTTTGCGATCTTCTACGCCAAGACCTACTACCTGCTCAACCCCAAGCCGGCGGCTGATGGACCCAATCCCCAGGGCTTTGTGTTCGCAGGCACCGATGAGCCGGTGATCACGGATTTCCTCTACGTCGCCTTTGCAGTTGGCCTCACCTATGCCATGAGTGATGTCAACCTGGAAGACCACCGCATCCGCCGTGTGGTTCTGTTCCACTCCATCATCAGTTTTCTCTTCTACTCCACGGTTATTTCGTCGATGTTGAATCTGATCACCACTGGTTGATCTGAGTGCAGGATTGAGAGGGAGGACGAGGGGTGAACGTGTGGACCTGTGATCTCTCCATCCCGAAGGGCACTGATTTCGGTGGTTTCTTGCCAACCCATGGCACCTGGCCCCATCCTGGCTCGACATGAGCCGCTCCTGGTGGATGGGCCAAGATAGGGGGGCGGCATTGCAATGCGCAACAAAGCTTATTAAAACCACGCAGTATCTTGTCGTCAGGCGCTACCCTTGCTCCGTGATAAACAGGTTAAAACCTGATGCCTGCGTCAAAAAAGGCAAGCGGCACTTCCCCCCCCGCGCTGAATTCTTATGTACGTGCTGAGATTGATCGGTTGGCCGCTGAGTATGGTCTCGACACAGCATTGCTTCAGGGATTTGCCCACTTTATTATCGCTCACTATAAGAAAAAAGAGCCAAAGCCGCCGAAGACGCCAAGGCCTGTCAAGCCAAAGCCCTTAACGAATACTCAATTGAAAACAGCGGTTCTTCAGCGCTTTGGTTGCGCGGACATCAAAGCTCTGAAAGCGAATAAAGACTTTCAAATGGCCATGGCTGGTGAGAAATTGAATTTCAGCTCACGCGATGACCTGTTGAAGCTCTATCGCCAATGGGTTGGCGTGCCAGAAGATGAGCGTGCGCTTGAAGGACCTACAACAATCAATGGCATTGATGTTCTCCTCAACTTCCGGCCATGGATTGTCTTTGACCTGGACCCCAAAACAGCTTCTGTTGAAGATGTGAATGATGTTTTTCGCAAGTTGGTCAAGGTTCATCATCCTGATTGCGGAGGTGATGCACGTGTCTTCCAGCAGTTGCAGGTGATGCGGGATACCCTTCTTGCTTATTTCCAGTAAATCACAGCAGTTTAAAGCCATGCGAGAACTTCTAACGGATAAGGAAACGGCAAACCTGCTGGGCATCACCCTGGCAAAGCTCTATAGCATTGTTTCCTACTTTGATCTGCATGATGATGATGAGTGGGAACTCCAGGAGGGTGAGCATTTTGAATATGCCTCAGGTAAAAGCAAATCCACAAGTGCACGGCTTTTCTATGAAGAAGGCGTGATGGCACTGGCGGCTTATCGTAAAGAAAAGTCTGGTAGCAATATCTTCAGCTTTGTGAAAGAGCTTTTTCTGGAAGCGATCACCAGGCGCAAGGCGAAAATGCGCCAGATCTTGGTGGAACGCCGCATCATCCAAGAAACCCTTAACGGGGATGGCGTTTTGATTGCCAACGATTTGATCTTTTTGCATCGCAGTAAGGTCATTAATGTGCTCAAGACAAATGGCAAGGGGTTGAATAACTCCCGCAAGCGTCAATTGGGGGCCAACGATTATATGGGGATTGAGCCCTTGAAGAAGGGGGTTCATTTTGATGAGTTTGACGGACTGGAGCATTGGAGTCAAAAGGGGATCGGTCGGCTGGCCATTGACATGGCAGCGAACAGCAGTGTCAACAAGACTCGAAAAGCCTGGCTCAGCGCTGTGTCTGAAGTGGTGGAGCCCTGCTTGGAACACCGCAAGAAGTTCTTGGAGTCGTTTGATGCCCATGTCAGCAAAGCGATTGAAGCCGCCAAGAAATTGGCCAATGGGCGCTGTGCAATCACGAATCGCAGCCAACGGCAAACCACCGACTTTCAACTGGATGGCCATCATCTGTTTGACCAGAAAACACGCAAAGACCTGGCGACCAAGCAGGAAAATATTCTCGTGCTTGAACACAAAATCCATCTTGAATTTCATGCCTGGCATGGAAAGGAGGCCTGCACCCCGCATGATTTTCTGGCTTTTTTGACGGAACGACAGAGCCATCAATTCACTGGTCCTCGCGGCACGGATCGGCTGCGCAGACTCATGACACGGCTCGAAGGTTTGTATTCGCAATACAGTGATCACATGAATTACACGATGTAGTCGGATTTCTGATTCTGTCCATCGCGGCGGTGATTTTCCGCCACGGACGTCCGCCGTGATGGGACCCCCCCCAGCACCCCCGCCATCCCAAGCTTCCCCTGTCGCCCCCACCAGCCCCCTGACCCCCTCCGGTTCCCCCCCCGCCTGGCACCAGCGCCTCCAGGACGCC
>VGQX01000202.1 GCA_016882305.1 Cyanobacteria bacterium K_Offshore_surface_m2_239 | reverse complement strand
AACGCGGCCGAGTTCGAGAAGAACTGGCGGCGGCAAGTTCCGGAGGTGCGGCTGGAGGTGCTCCCCTCGCCCTATCGCTCCCTCGTGGATCCGGTGGTGGGGTTCGTCCAGCGTTTCGAGGAGGAGCACCGCAAGGACCGGGACAGGTTCTGCGTGATCGTGCTGCCGGTGTTCGTGACGCGGCACCGCTGGGAAAACCTGCTGCACAACCAGAGCACGATCCTGCTGCGCAATGCCTTGCGGGCCCAGGGGACGCGGGTGGTGACGACGGTGGGCTTCTACCTCTGAACGGGGCCAGCCGCAGGCATGGTCTAAATTCCTACTGTTAAACCGTATTTTCTGGCGGCCGGCCCGCGCCCTCCCCCATGAGCAACTTCCTCGCCGTGGCCGCCACCCTCCCGGGGTTTCTCACACTGGCCATCTTCGCCGTCGCCATCCTGCTCTTCATCAGCGGCTGGCTGGCGCCGGAAGTGGTGGGTCTGCTGGCGGTGGCCCTGCTCGTCACCTTCCAGGTGCTCAAGCCCGATGAGGCGGTGCAGGGCTTCGGCAGCCCCGCCCTCATCACCCTGATGGGTCTGTTTGCCGTCTCGGCGGGCCTCTTTCGCAGTGGCGGCCTCGATCGCCTGCGGGCCCTCATCGGCTCCGACGCCGTGCGCAGCCCCAAACGCATGATCGCCCTGCTGGTGGGGGTGGTGGCTCCGGTGTCCGCGTTCATCCCCAACACCCCCATCGTCGCCACTCTCCTGCCGGTGATGGAGGGCTGGTGTCAACGCCGCAAGATCGCCCCGTCGCGCGTCTTGCTCCCCCTTTCCTTCGCCACGGTGTTGGGCGGCACCATCTCGCTGCTGGGCACCTCCACCAATCTCCTCGCCAGCGACGTCAGCCGCCAGCTCGGCTACGGCTCCCTGGAACTCTTCAGCTTCACCAGCATCGGCCTCCCCATCTGGCTGCTGGGAAGCCTTTACATGCTCTGGGTCAGCGATCGTCTGCTGCCCGACCGCGGCCTCGACGGCGATGACCTGCTGGGCGGCCTGACGCGGGAGGGCTATCTCACGGAGGTGCTGATCCCTCCGGGTTCCGAGCTGATCGGCCAGACCGTCCACGCCAGTCGTCTGCAGCGCCGCTTTGATGTGGACGTGCTCGAGCTGCAGCGCGGCGAGGAGATCTTTGGCGCGCCCTTGGCGGATCGGCTCTTGCAGGGGGGTGATCGCCTCGTGCTCCGCTGCAATCGGGAGACGTTGCTGCGCCTTCAGCAGGAGCACACGATCGTGCTGTCTCCAGCGGGCGAGCAGGAGGAGGCGATCCAGGAGCTCTCGCGCCCGGAGATCACCACCCAGCGCATCGTGGAGGTGTTGCTGCCCAATGGCTCCAGCCTGGCGGGATCCAGCCCCCGCGATCTGCGCTTCCGCCAGCGCTACAACGCCACCTTGATGGCCGTGCGCCGCGGCAACCAGGTGTTGCGGGAGCGGCTGGGGCGGGTGGTGTTGCAGGCGGGCGATGTGTTGCTGTTGCAGGCGCCGGTGGATGCGATCCGCGGCATGCAGGCCAACAACGATCTGGTGCTGCTGGAGGAGTTGGAGAAGGATCTGCCCACCACCAGCCGCAAAACCCTGGCGCTGGTCATCGGCGCCCTGGTGATTGTGCTGCCCATGTTCAAGGTGTTGCCTTTGATGGCGGCGGTGTTGCTGGCGGTGGTGATCATGGTGGCCACGGGCTGCCTGCGGCCCGGGGAGCTGCAGCGCTCCATCCGCTGGGATGTGATCCTGCTGCTGGGGTCGTTGTCGTGCTTTTCGGTGGCGATGCAGAAGACCGGCCTGGCGGAGGCCCTGGCCCGCGATCTGCTCCAGTCGCTGCGGGGCTGGTCGCCCTATGCGGTGTTGCTGGTGGTGTTTGTGATGGGTCAGCTGTTCACCGAGGCCCTGAGCAACGGCACCACGGTGGTGCTGCTGACGCCGATCGCCACGGAGCTCGCCAAGGGTCTGGGTTTGCCGCCGATGGCCTTCATCTTTGCCATCCTCTTCGCCGCCAGCCAGAGCTTCCTCACGCCGATCGGCTATCAAACCAACCTGATGGTGTTCGGCCCCGGCCGCTACCGCTTCCTCGACATGACCCGCTACGGGGCGCCGCTGACCCTGACGCTGGCGCTGGTGGTGCCCTGGTTGATCTGCCGGCGCTTCGGGCTTTGAGGGGCGAGGCGGGCTCTCTCCGGCGGCTGGTGTGCTCCCGAGCTCAACCAACTACACTCCCGCAAATACCCCCTGGCGGCCCCTCCCCTGCGGCCCCCGCCGCGATTCCCAGGCCAACCATGAACACCAGCAACCTCCAGCCCCAGAAGGGAAGGGATCAGGGGTATGGCACTTCGGGCCGGGCCGAGCAACAGGCTCAGCTGACGGAAGGGATGGCGGAGGTTTTCCAACTCAAGCTCACCCTGGAGGGCAGCCAGCCGGCCATCTGGCGCCGCTTGTGGGTGCCCGCAGGGATCAGCCTGGCGGATCTGCACGGGGTGATCCAGATCGCCATGGATTGGCAGGACGACCACCTGCACCAGTTCATCGCCGGCACCCGCAACCGCGGACCGCTCACCTATTTCAGTGATCCGGTGATGGTGGGTGATGAGGAATGCCTGGATGAAGCCAGGGCGCGGCTGGATGCCCTGCTGCTGAAGCCCAAAGACAAGCTGCGTTATGAATACGATTTCGGCGACAGCTGGTTGCACAGTCTGGTGCTGGAAAAGATCTTGACGCAACCAGCGGTGGAGGCGGCCCTGCCCCGTTGTATAGCCGGCGAGCGGGCCTGCCCGCCGGAGGATTCGGGCGGCGTGGGCGGTTGGGAGGCCATCCGCGAGGCGCTGGCTGATCCGAGCCATCCCGATCACGAGGCCTATGGCGAGGTGTTCGACTTTCCGTTCGATCCCGAAGCCTTCGACCTTGAGGCGATCAACACAGCCCTGCGTCGCGTCTTCACCCCGAAACCAAAGCGGGGCAAGGCCCGCAAACGATGATGGGCTGAAGGGAGTGGATTGAGAACAGACAACCGATGTGAAAATGTTTCCCACAAATGCCTGGGGCCTTCCACGCCATGCATGGCGACGAGGCCTGGAAGCGTGATTTTTTCGCGCCTCCAGCCTGCCGCCGTCAGGGGTGTGGGTGGTGTGGGGGTGAGGCGTGGTGCTGCAGCCGGGCGGCGGTGGCTTCCCAATCGCCGAGGTGGGCATGCATGAGGGCCTTCCAGAGGCGGCCGTGGTTGGGCACGCTGAGGTGGAGAAGCTCGTGCACGATCACGTAGTCCCAGAGGGAGGGATCGAGGCTGAGCAGCTCGGCGCTGAAGTGGAGATGGCCCGTGGTGGAGCAGGAGGCCCATTTGTGGCGCATCGGCCGCACGGCGAGCCAGGCGATCGGCACCTCCAGCCGCTGGGCCCAATGGCGCACGCGCTGCTTGAAGGCTTGCTTGGGGCAGAGGGTCATCCGAGCCGTTCGCCCTTGGCCAGGGTGGTGAACAGCGTTTCCACCAGGGGTGTCACCCGCTCCAGGTGATCGCAGGCGGCCACCAGCGCAAACGTGACCTGCTGGCGGAGTTCGCGCAGGGCAGCTTCGCTGGTGCGCCAGTTGGGGTGGCGGCTGAAGGCGGAGCGGATCTGGCTGCTGACGGCTTCGGGGTCGGGCACGTTGGCTTGGCGCAGGGCCTCGCAGACGAAAAAGGTGAGGCCGTCAAAGCCTTGCTCGGCCTGCCGTTTCAAGCGGGCTTCGTTCTGGGCCAGTTCAGCCAGCAGGGCTTCAAGGGCTTCTGCGGTGGTGAGTTGGCGTTGTTCAAACTTCTCCTGCACCAGCCGGGCTCGTTCCGCCATGGCAATCAAATAGGGGTCGTTTCTGTCCTCCTGGGCGGCGCGTTCGATGCTCTTCACCAGGTTGATCACCTTGCGTTCAGGCCCTTCCTGGCGCTGCTTGATCAGCGCGATCGTGTCGCTGTTGATGGCAACGAGCTCGCCGGGATTGCCAATGCCGAGGGTGTTGATGTGCTGCTGCACCAGGGCATGGGTCTTGCGCTGAAACTCACGGTCTACATAGGTTCTGTTTTGGCAATATTCCTTGCGGATCACCGCATAGATGGAGCACAGGGTCGTGTAGTCATCGAGGAAGGGGCGCAGGAAGGCATCGGGGGCGATGATCTCGTAGAGCATCTCGATCTCCTTGTAGGCCTTGAAGAAGGCCTTGCGCCGCTCTGGATCGCGAAAGTGCTCGATCAGGGCATCGACATCACGATCATTGAAACCAAAGCGAATCAGGCGGAGATAACCCGGCGCCTGCTGCTGCATCTTGTTCTGGAACAGCACTTTTAGTAGGTCAATGTTCTTGACGATGGCGTTGACCTCGTCGCTGTCGAAAGCCAGGGCCTTTTCCAGCTTGTCGAACAGGCCGATGAAATCGAGCACGAAGCCATGGGGTTTCACCATCTCCAGCGCTTCGTTTTCGTAGGGCCGGTTCACGCGGGCGATCGCCTGCAGCAGGGTGTGATCGCGAAGGGGCTTGTCGAGATACATGGCGTATAATACCGGTGCATCGAAGCCGGTGAGCAGTTTCTCGGTGACGATCAGGATCTTGGGGTGTTGATCGAGTTTGCCGAAGCTTTTGCGGATCTGCTTTTCCTGCTTGCTATCGAGGTGGTATTGCTTGAGCAGGGGCTTGTCGTTGTTGTTGCCCGTGAACACCACCTGGGCATAGTCCGTCGGCAGACCCAGCTCGATGAAGATCAGATCGAGGGCCTGCTTGTAAAGGGCGCAGGCTTCGCGATCCACCGCCACCAGGAAGGCCTTGTAGCCGAGGGGCTCCACATTGCTGAGGTAGTGGTTTACCACATAGCGTGCCACCTGTTCGATGCGGGCCTGGCCTTTGAGGAAGGTCTTGAGGTTGACGGCCCGCTCCAGGATCTTGTTGAGCTCTTCGATGTCGGCGATGCCTTCGGCTGCCGCGAGCGAGAGGAATTCGGCATCGAGCGTGTCGTGGGGCACCAGCAGGGAATTGGGGGCGAGCTGGTAGTAGAGGGGCAGGGTGGTGCCATCGGCGATGCTTTCGGAGATCGAGTATTTGTGCAGATAGCCCTTGGGGTCGTCGCGGCCGAAGGTTTTGAAGGTGCCTTTGCCGTAGATGGTGAGATCCACGGGGGTGCCGCTGAAGCCGATGAAGGTGGCGTTGGGCAGGCCGGCCATCAGGAAGGTGCCGAGATCACCGCCGGTGGTGCGATGCGCTTCATCGATCAGCACATAGATGTTGGGGCGGGTGTTGAGCTCCGCCGGCATGTCGCGGAATTTGTGGATCATCGTGACGATGATGCCGCGGTAGTCGGAGGCGAGCAGCTGGTTGAGGCGAGCGATACTGCTGGCGTGCTCC
>VGQX01000201.1 GCA_016882305.1 Cyanobacteria bacterium K_Offshore_surface_m2_239 | reverse complement strand
TTGGTGCTCGTCTTACGGCAGTTCTTTCTTCCCGTATAACGCTGCCCTTGAGTGGCAGGCAAGGGCGTCAGGTGGTGAAGCAGAGAGCTTATAGCGGCCTGTCCACTCGAAGGGCTTGTTCGAAGTGTCGCATCCCTGTAGATAACTTATGCGGCCTGTCGCCAGATGAAGCACTTACTACCATGAATGGCTGCCACCCTCCAGCAACGGTTCACATCCACAGTGCGATGCGAGCAGCGTAGAGGCAAGACTGCAACTGGCTTGATGGGGTCCGTTCTGGCCCAGTAAAGGTAGGGGCGACTCAAACGTAGAAAGTTGCTGCCTGAGTAGTCGTTGGCTGGGTCGCTCTCCAGAATTTTTTGGTGGCCATAGATGCCGGCAAGTTCAGGCAGAATGAGTGGCCGAGGACGGAGTCGACGACCGTGCAATGGACAAGTCAGGTGCGGCAGGCAGAGCTGGCTGAGCGGTTCGGCTCCCCCCTCTATCTCATTCATCGCCAGGGGCTGACGGAGTCCGTCCATCGCTGGCGCAGGCTGACCGGGCGGACCGAAGACGTTGCCTGGCCGGTGAAGGCCAATCCTTCCCTCACCGTGCTGCGCATTCTGGCTGTGCTGGGCTGCTCTGCCGATTGCGCCTCTCCGGCGGAAGTGCAACTCGCCCTGGCAGCTGGTATTCCCTGGAAGCGCATCGTCTACAACACGCCGGCTCCGGATCGTCGATGGCTGCAGCACATCTATCACCAGGGAGGCACGGTGGTTGTGGATTCACTACCGATCCTGTGCGAACTGGAAACTATTCTTGCCGGTAGTGCATCCACGGGATCGATCCTTGTGCGCATCAACCCAGCGGCGATTGGCGCCTACGAACAACAGCGGGACTGGGAATCGCTGGTATCCCATGCCGGCAGCCAGTCGAAATTCGGCATTCCCGAGGAGGATCTCCTCAGTGCCTTGCAACACACATCACTAACCATCTCTGGCTTGCATTTGCATGTGGGCACCCAGATGGACCATCTGGGCAGCTTCACCGGCGCCCTTGCCCTGCTGCATCACCTCAGCGATCAGATCCATGCCCATACGCGACAGCGCCTCCACACCCTCGATCTTGGCGGCGGCCTCGGAATCAGCTTTCAGGACGGCGATTCCTTCCCCTCAATCGAAGATTACGTTGCCACGCTCAGCCCCAAGCTGCGCAGCGGCGTGCGCTATCTGGTGGAGCCCGGCCATGCCCTCATCGGTCCCAACATCGCCCTGCTGACGACTGTGCAAGAGCTGAAAACCATGCGCGGCCGGCGTTGGGCGATCGTTGATGTGGGCACCGATCAGCTCGCCAAGGTGACCTTGCTCCACTGGTATCACCGCCTTACCGGCCCCGATGGCACCAGGCTTCCCACCGAGGGGGCTGACGCTGTTGGGGGACCCCACTGCTTTGCCGGCGACATCCTCCTGCCTGCCACCTGTCTGGATGGCCTTGGGAAGGGAGACACGCTGCTGATTGAGGATGCTGGCGCCTACAGCTATTCACTGGCCAATCATTTCAATGGCCGCTATGGGCCAGCCCACGTGATTCTAAACACCGCCACGGATCTAGGTACCCTCGCCCAGGCCGAAGAAGAGCGCTTTTTTGATCCCACCATCCTGGGGGATCAGGGCTTGCCTTCCAGTGACCCACCAGCTGCTGGCAGCTCCGCGCTGAGCCACCAGGAGATCGAATGCCTCGGCAGCCCCTATCTGCTTCATGGAGCGGAGGACGACCGCTACAACTGGCTCAGCTTTCGGCGCACAGCTTCCGATGCCTATCAGGCTGTCGCCAGAGTGGAGGGCAGCGTCGACTTTGTTTCTTTGCCCTTCGCCCTTCGCATCGCCGGTGATGCCGCCATCATTTCCCTCCTGCATCGCCAGGGCTGCGAGCGCAAGTCGATCGCTGTCTGGGGAACTCGCCTGGCGATGAGTGCTCACCAGAAGCTGGCGATGCCCGCCGACCTGCGGGTGGGTCTTCAGCTCAGCACGCCCCTCCGCAAGCCCAACGGCTCGATGGAATGCATCGCCCATTGGTGCCTCAATGAGGGGGCCTTTACCGGCACACTCCTGCTGTCCCTCAGCCCCGCTTGAGACGAGCCCCACATCAGGCCACAGCTGCACAGTCAGGGGGGCGCTCCTTCCAGGCTTTGCCGCAACTCCACCAGACTTGCCGCCACGCCATCGAGCAGCTGCAGCGCCCGCTCGCCGGTGATCCAGCGATGGTCGAAGCTCAGCCAGAGGCTCAGCTCGCCGGCACGCAGGCTTACAAACAGTGTGCCGAACGCCGGCGGAACCACCACGGCAACCGCCCCATCCGGGCCCGATGGGCCCAGGCTGCTCACGATCCAGGCCACCCGCGCCAGGGACTGGTGTTCCCCACGACGCGCCAGGGCTACCGCCTGTCGATAGGCCGCCATGAACTCCCCCAGGGGCAGGGCGGAGGCCTGGCGCAGCACGGCGGTGTTCAACTGGCCCCCCGCGCTGGTCACGGCAACTCCCAGATCAGGGTCGGTGACGGCCGCCATGGCGGCGGCCTGGCGCAGATCGTCGTGATCCTCAGGCTGCGACTCGAGGCCATCAGCCGCGTCCTTCAGCGAAGCGTCGGCCTGCTGCAGGGCGTCAGACAGCTCCTGCCGCAGGGTGGAGGTGGCCAGGGTCCGCGCCAGTGCCCAGGCCACCATGGCCGTCAGGGTCGGCCGCGAATCACGCACTCGGGCCGCCAAGGGCGTCCAGGGCAGTTGGCGCCGCGCCGCGGCGGCGATGACGCGTCGGATGGCGGCGAAGGACGGCCAGGGGAGTCCACCCGGGGAGGTCAACTCTGCAGGCCTGGCAGGAACTTTCGCCATGGGGCCAGTTGGGGCAGCGCCTGCTAACGCGGCAGTCACGTCCGGGCGGATGTAGGCAAGCGCGGCGTGCAGATCAACGGTCTCGCCCTCGACTGCTGTCCAGCGCACCAATTCCCCATCTGCTGGTGCCTCCACCGCCAGGAGGGCCTTGTCGGTTTCGAGTTCGGCGATCACCTGATCGCGACGCACAGGGCTGCCTGGCGCGCAGAGCAAACTCCGCAATGTGGCCTGCCTCAACCCCTCGCCCAACACCGGCACGCACACCGGGATCAGATTCTCCGCTGGCTCCAATGCCGGTGCCGCTCCGTCCTGGGATGGGATGATCGCGGCGGATGCCGGAACAACCAGCAGGGCAGTGATGGCATCAGCCACATCCTGACGGCTGGGCAGCACCGCCGCTTCCAGATCGGGATGGAAGCCGATCGGCAAGGGCAGCCTGGAGAGCAGGCGCGGCGCCATCAGCAGGTGCTCCGGTGGCAAGGCGGCAACCAGCTCGCCGAGGATTGTCTGGCCGACGCTGCAGGTGCCGATCTCCTCCTGCACCACCAGCAGCCGCCGGGTGCGACGCAGCGAGACGAGCAGCGTGGCGGTATCGAGCGGCGCCACGGAGCGCAGGTCGATCAACTCCGCGGAGACCGGTGCCGGCAGGTTGTCCAGCGCCTCGCTCACCAGCTCCACCCCATTGCCCCAGGTGACAATCGTGATGTCTTCCCCCGCCCGGCAGATTCGCGCCGAACCGAAGGGAACGGGCTCGGGCTGAGCGGGGAAGGGTTGGCTTCGCCAGAACAGATGCTTGGGCAGCAGGATCACCGAGGGCAGGCGGCTGTGCAGCGCTGTCCAGAAGAGGCCTACCGCATCGGCGGCGTTGGCGGGCACCGCGATCTGCAGCCCGGGGAACTGGGCCAGCAGCGACGCGAAGGACTGGCTGTGCCACAACCCGCCGGCTGGCAGATAAGCACCACAGGGGGCGTAGAAGACCACCGGGGCGGTCCACTCCCCCTGGCTGCGCCAGGAGAGGGAGGCCAGGTGATTGGCGATGTGCTGAAGCCCGGGAACGATGTAATCAATGAACTGCAGCTCAAAGATCGGTCGCTTGCCCTGGGCTGCCAGGCCCACGGCCACCCCAACGATCGTGGATTCAGCCAGGGGCGCGTTCCGCACCCGGCCGGGGTGGGCCGTGGAGAGCCCCCGGGTGAGCCGGAAGACTCCGCCGAGGGGATCTTCCACATCCTCACCAAACAGCACCGCCTCGGGGCAGGTCTGCAGGCAGAGGGCCAGGATGCGATTGACCCCATCCGCGAGGCGCATCGTCGATGGCCAGCTGTGATGGGGAAGGGGGGGAACGGAATCCTGATGGCGTTCCAGGCCGCATTCGAGGGGCCTGCGGGGGGCGCCAGACCGTTCCGCGGCCATGTCATAGGCCATCCGCACCCGTTCATCCCATTGCGCTTCGATCCGCTCGTAGTCGCCAGGCCCCAGCTCGCCGCTGCGCTCCAGCCGCGCCCGGAACAGGGGCAGGGGGTCCCGCTCGCGCAGCCCTTCCAGTTCCGCCGCAGGGCGATAGATCTTTTGATCATCATTGCTGGTGTGGTCGGCCAGGCGCTCCACGCGGCACCAGAGAAACCGGGGCCCGTCGCCCGAGCGGATCGCCGCCATCGCCGTCGAGACGGCGTCAACGACCGCTTCGCCATCCCAGGCGTCGATCGATGGCCATAGGCTGCGGTTCAACACGCCCAGCTGTAGGGGGTTGCTCTGATCGGTTCGGGTGGAGATACCCAGTCCGTTGTCTTCCACCAAAACCAGCAGTGGCAGCCGCCACTCGATGGCCAGGTTGATTGCTTCGAAGAAATCCCCCTGGCGTGTGCCCGCATCCCCCACTGTGGCCACCACCAGCCCTGAGCCGCCATCGAGCTGCAATCCCCAGGCCAGGCCACAGGCCGGCAGGAGCGAGGAGGCAATCGCCGAGGAGGGGCTGAACAGACCCAGGGATCGATCGCTGAAATGGGAGGGCATCTGCCTCCCGCCGCTGGAGGACAGCGCATTGGCATGGAAGGCATGGGCGAGCTCCTCCAGCTGCACGCCCCTGCCCAGGGCGATCGGGCGGTCGCGGTAATAGCCCGCGAGCAGATCCCCCTCCCGCATCAGAAGCCCCACGGCCGCCAGCGCCTCATGCCCCATGGCCGCCACGTGAAACCAGCCGCGGCCTTGCCTCAGCAGCCGCTGCTCCCGTTGATCGGTACAGCGGCTGAGCATCATCACTTCCAGAAACCTGCGTCGAAACGAGGGGGTCCACTCCACTGATCAGAAGTTCAAAACATCTATATTCTCACTTTCTACGGCATCACATTGCTGAAGCGCAGGACACAGTCGACGAGGCTCCAGTGCATTCAGGCCCTGGTTGACTATTGAGCAGCAAGCTTTGTGCGGCAGATTGCATAAGAGTGGCACTAAATAAGCGCAACTTATCCGGAACATGGCTTGCTGCCTTCGAACGCTTGCCATCACCTGGCCGCTGTGAG
>VGQX01000200.1 GCA_016882305.1 Cyanobacteria bacterium K_Offshore_surface_m2_239 | reverse complement strand
CCACCTGCTGCTCTGGCCGGACGGGCGGCTGGCCCTGATCAGCTTTCTGCCCGCAGGCGCCGGCGGCGATCCGGCGGCTGCTCTCGAACGCTGCAGCATGGATGTGTGGCTGTTCGGCCCCGCCGCACTGGCTGCCGAGGCCGACGCCTGGATGGCCGGGATGCGGAACTTTCTGGAGGAAGACCGGCGCCTGGTGGAATCCGCCCAGCGCGGGTATGCCAGCGGCCTCACCCCCGGGCCGGTGCATCGGCTGGAGAGGCGGATCGTGCAGTGGCAGGCGCTGTACCACCGCCTGATGGAACTCGACAGCTGGCAACACGGCTGAGGACCCCCCGGGCCCGCTCACCAGGGCTGGCGCCGCAGCCAGTCGGCCATCGCCCGCACGGGCTCCAACTCCAGGGTCATCAGCCGCTCAGCCACCGCACACCAGTGGCTGAGGTCGGCAGAGCACCTGCGCGTGATCCACTGGCGACCATCAGAAGAACACGGACATCGGCCCACCTCGGGAACCCATGAATAGCCCTGCTCGACTGACCGGGATCGCACGGCCCTCGCTCCCGTGGGAACCACTCAGCCCATGTCAGTTGACTGGTCATTCCACATTTCAGATCAGATGACGACCGGCCCCCGTCGCTGCTGAGGCCCTCGGGACGATGCACCACCCCAGGCGACCAACCCGCCCGCAAGGCTGGCTCCGATCCCAGGGCACCCCGCTCGCCGGGCCGCGCACCCCAACGCCCTCGCCTCGAACCAAGGGGGGGTCTGACGCCCCTGGCCATCCTCCAGCCACCGGCCCCATGCTCACTTCCCCGGACTCCGCCTTGAGCCCCTCGGTGATCGCCAAAGAAACGCCATCGGCACCCTTCCACACTGCCCCCCACCCAGGCGGCAGCAGGGATCAGGCCGGGCTGCGTTTCCCCGGGGGCGCACCTCTCGGTGCGACGCAGTCCTTGCTGCCACTCGGGCGGGAGGCGCTCGGCGGGCGTCCCACGCCATTCCTTCCATGGCGGTCCCCTCCGGTCTCTGCTGCCAGATCCGTGCTCTGGTGATGCAGGTCTATCCCGTAGCCCTTGGGCTTCTGCGAAGCAGTTGGCATCAAGGAGTATGGCCATGAGCGCCACACTGTCACCTCCATGCCCTCGCTCGCAAGCTGCAAGGGCGGTTTGGCACCACCGTGTCGGTGCTCTGAGGCCTTGGGCCTCAGCCGGCCGGGGGGTCCCGGCCGGTTTTCACAGCACTGCTCATGAGAAAGCACATCAGGGGGGGTACTGAACCGATCGTCCGGCTGCTCAGCGGACCACCTTGGTCCAGGACCTGGTGCAGGCCCCTTGCGGTTCTCAGACAGCCCCGGGACGGCACCAGAGGGATCAAATCAAAAAATTTCGGGTGCCTCACTGGCTCAAGACAGACGGCTTAATCTGGATTTGTTCAGACACTTGCTGGACTTTCCACCCTTCATGACCCCTGCTGATCCCACCGCGACCAAGGCAGAGGTCTACGGTCCTGTCCAGCAGAGGACCAACAGTCTCGACAGCCTCCTGCCGATTGAGGTCCCTGCAGCTGGGATGGATACTCTGAGGGCCAGGATCCGGGCGCAAAGCAAATCCGTGGCCGAGCACATCGCCTTGGATCCAGACGCCAAGGCCTGCATCGATGACTGGGCCACCCCAGATCCTGTCAGCCGCTGAAAGGCACCGTGAAGCTCCAAGCCGGGCAGATCATCGCCGTTGATTGGCGCAGGGACCCCGTCGATCCTCGGCAGGTTCCCCACCCTCCAGAACCGAACAAACTCAGACCAGGGGTTGTGCTTCAACCGACGTCCACGAACGGCTGCACGAAGGAGAGTCACCTCCTCCCGCAGAGCCTGACCTGCGAGGCCAAGACACGCATCACCGCCGCGACCGACTCGCGGATCACCCCCGCCGAGCTGCGGCAAGTCCGCCAGTTGGTGGTACTGGCCATCGGCGGGATCAGCTGAGCCACTGGTGCGTCACCCATGACGCCGCAGAAGACGCTGGCCAGGCATGCTCTGTTCAATCAGCCAGACAAAAGAGGTGCAGTCATGGGATACAGACCTTGAATAATCTCTGGCCGATTCAGCCCAAGAGCCCATGGCAACCAGATGCATGCCCGTGGCGCCCTCCAAGTCTTCTCTAGCTTGAAAAGCAGGAGTTACTGGTCGAGGGGGATTTCTCCCGCGTCCATTATCCTCCTCTAAATCATAATATTCTGCTTGCATTCGTGGCTTTCTGACTCCGTGGCCGCTCAGCTTTCCCTCGCTCGTAACCAGTTGAAAAGTGTTGGTGTGAATGTTGGTGCAAGCCTCGTGAGCTCCATCTGCCGTTGCGGATGACGGTATTTTTGACGGCATAGCCAGCCGGGTCAGGGTCCGGGCCTATACAGTCACCTGTCTTGCCCAACCGCCGACATCCCCTCCCGTGCCAGCGTTGGGTGGCGCCCTCCGGCTCCAAGACCTGGCGCAAGGACTACCGCTGGCAGGGAGCACGCCGCACCTTCACCATTGGCGCCTACCGGGTTGTGCGGCTCGCCGATGCCCGCAACCAAGCCCAGGCTCCAACGCAGTGAGCGTTGATCCCCTGATGCGCGACTACCCGGTGTCTGTGTTGGGTTGATTGGAATCGTCTGGGCATCAGCGCACCTCCTGGAGCCAGAGCTCGATCGCCCCCGAGCCATTGCTCGTGGAGCACTTTGATAGGGATGCAGGGGGTCATCAGGGATGTCTTGCCATGTCAGATCAGGGGCGGTGCCTCCCTCTCGATCCGTTCGCGCAACTCGGCCCGCAGGCCAGCACGCGTCACCAGATCCACGCGCACCTGCAAATAGTGAAAGTGGAGTCAGCCATACAGCACCTCGCCGTGATCGAGCGCCTCGCGGATGATCGGATCTCCCCAGCGATAGCGAGCCTCAATATCTTCCGGCCGCCAGAGCAACAGATCTTCCCGAGAATCAGGCTTGCAGGCCCTACGAATTTCTCGTGGCTGCGGCCAGCCGTCACGGGCGCAGCCTTGAAGATGAGGCCATCGTCTGCCTGGAGGCCGGCCTGGATGCGGATGTTTCTTCCGTGGAAGAGGAGCTGGCCGGAATCAGAGCGTTGAGGGAGAGCATTGGGCCGCACATCTTTGATCCCGATGAGATTGATGCGTTCAAGCGCGAGGGCCGGCCTTGATCTTGATCATTCGGCGTTTGCAGTCTCTGCATCAGGCCGCCTCCTGAGGCACAGCCTCCACTGGTTCCACCTCCAGGGCAGCAAACCAATTCCGCAGGCAATCGCGCAGCGGGCTTGCCTGGGCGATGGCCCAGGCGCAATCCTGGCAGGGCTCGGGGTCGCCACCGCCAGGATCGAGATAGGACTGGGCGGCCTGGGTGAGGATGGTCAAGGTGTCGGGATCAGGGTCCCAACCTGGGATTCCCGTTCCCAGTCGTTCGCTCAGCCTGAGGAGATCACGGTCCTTGCGCGATGGGATCTCCAACGCAATCATTGCGGCGCGCAGATAGGTCTCCAGGCAGCGCTGCACCTGGAACAATCCGCTCAGATACCCAGGCGGCAGATCAGGCAGCAGCGTTGCCATCGTCCAGTGGCGTTCGGCGCGCTCGATCCATTCATCCACCACCGGATTGCGCACCGGAACGGTTGGGGTGGTTGACCGCGCAGGGTTGTCGCTGATGGCATTGCGGCACGATCCCGCCTGGCCATGGAGCCACTCGCCGTGGTCCAGCGCCTCGCGGATATAAGGATCCCCCCAGCGATAGCGCGGGCCGATCTCCTCTGGCCGCCGCAGATGCAGATCCAGGGGAAAGTCGGGTTTGCAGGTCTCCAGCATCGCCTGCACCGTGTCGCGCGAGCGTCCCTCAAACGGCATCACCACCAGGATGTCGGCATCGGAATCCCAGCGGGCCTCACCGCGGGCCATCGAGCCAAACAGGATGATCTTCTCCGGGGCAAACCGCTCCACCAGCCGCTGGGTGAAGGCCTCCAGGGCCTCGCGGCTGACGAGGGGGGCGGGGGTGGCGCTGATGGGGTCCGTCATCGCTGGTCGTTGAGCCGATAGGGATGCATCACGCCCTCCAACTCCAGGGGGAAATCCTTCACAATGCGGGTCGCGAGGCTGAGGTCGCTGCAGCGGGCCGGAGCCAAAATGATCGCATCGGGGATCTTGTGACCGCATCGCTGATGCAGCCGCACCGTTTCGGCCGCGATTGCCTCATCCAGCGGCAGGCGCGGGAAGCTCTCCAGCCAGTCCTGCACGCGGCTGGTTTCGCCTTCCCGGCAGCCCACCAGCACCTGACGCGCTGCTGCTTCCAGGAGCCATCGGCCAGGGGCATGGTCCCCCTGAGCCGCAGCCGCTTGCCGGAGGGGGCGACCTCAAGCGCCACAGCGCATCCCAGCTCCTTGAGAGCCCGGTTGACGCGGTTCAGGCAGGGGGCCTTTGAGGGCATGAAGACCGTGCCTGGAAGCGTGCCTGGTCTGGCCCTATTGGGTCTTTTCGTGCCTGAATCGTGCTTGATGCGCTCACCGCACCAGCCAGCCCAACAATCCAACAACTCAGTCAGCACAAGGCTTTGGAGCGATGGGGGCAGGGGGACTTGAACCCCCACAGTCTTGCGACCTGCGGATTTTAAGTCCGCTGCGTCTACCGATTCCGCCATGCCCCCGCCTGACCATTCTAGATTCCACCAGCCCCTCGCTTTTGCGCCGTGGCCCTGCCAGGGTTCTTGACTCAAATCTCCAGCGACACACTGCTCGTGCTCGCCGCCTATGGCGCATTGGGCGGCTTCTACTTGGTGGTGGCCCCATTGGCCCTGATCTGGTGGTTGCAGAAACGCTGGACCGTGATGGGCAAGATCGAGCGCACTGCGCTTTACGGCCTGGTGTTCCTGTTCTTCCCGGGCATGATCGCCTTCGCCCCCTTCATCAACCTGCGCATGGCGGGCCAGGGTGAGGTGGGCGGTTGACGCGGGGACAGGCCCTGCTTCTCGGGCTGGGGGTGCTGGCCCTGGGTGGGATCGGCTGGTGGGGGTTTCAGGCCAGCGGCCTGGAGGGCTTCACCCCGGGGCTGGCGGCGTCTGCCCTGCTCACGCTGGTGATCATCGGCTGGACAGGCAGCTACCTGTTTCGGGTGGTGAGCGGCAAGATGACCTACATGGAGCAACGTCGGCGCTATCGCGCCGGCTATGACGCCCGTACCGACGCTGAACTGCTCGCCCGCTTTGAGGCCTTGAGCTCCGAGGAGCAGGACAGGCTGCTTCGAGAGGTGGGCCAGGAGAACGCCGATGGGGCGGCCAGCCAGCCAGGGGACAGTGCCAGTGGCGAGGGACTGCGGCCCAGCGAGCTCGCGCCGCCGACCCCATAGGCTCATCTCCATGAGCCTCGCCTCCAGCCCCTCGGCCTC
>VGQX01000199.1 GCA_016882305.1 Cyanobacteria bacterium K_Offshore_surface_m2_239 | reverse complement strand
AGTGGCGGCTGGAGCGGGAGCCGCAGTGGTGGCCGGGAGCTGGGGCAGGGGATGGTTTTTACGCCGCCCTGTTCACGGATCAGGGAGCGGGTGGAGGCGGTGGGGGCGGGATGGACACAGGGAGCGGCGGAGGTGGCAGCGGTGGGGGCGCCGAGGGGGGAGCGATGGGGGCGGAGGGCGCCACCGCCGCGGGACTGGGAATCACGGGTGTGGTGGCGGGCGCGACAGGGGAGGTGACCGACGGCGGCGTGTAAGGCGCCGGCTCATTGCGGGGCTCCCAGCGCCGGGGTTCCTCCGGCTGCCAGCTGCGACCCTGCTGGGGCGCGTCATCGGTGGGGGGGGTCCAGCGCCGCTCGGTTTCCCTCAGCAGGGGATCCTGATTGAAGGGATCCGGGCTGGTCAGATCCGGGCTGTCCCACTGGCGATCACGGGCAGCGGGAGGGGGCGTCTGGCGGTCGCTGGGTTTGCGCTTCTTCGGCGGCACATAGGGGATGAACTTGCTGGTGAGCGCCGGTTCGGGAGGAAAGGGTTGCACGGGCATCCCCTTGGTGACCGTGCGCATGTAGGACCCCCAGGCGTAAGCAGCTTGAGCGCTGCTGCTACCCGTTTTCCAGTTCTGGTCGTAGCCGAACCAGATGGCCGTCGTGAGCTGGGGTATGGAGCCGATGAACCAGAGATCGCGGGCCCCCTCGGCGGTTCCCGTCTTGCCCGCCACGGGGCGATCGGGCAGGGCGGCACCGCCGCCCGTGCCGGCGCTCACCACCTTCTGCAACATGGCCGTGGTGGCGTCGGCCACATCACTGCTGACCGCGCGACGCGGGGGCTGGGCTTGTTCCGCCCGGCTGTAGAGCCGTCGGCCATCGGGTCCGATGATCTCCTCAAACGGCGTGGGCATGACGAAGAGACCGCGGTTGTTGATCGCCGCGTAGGCCGCTGTCATCTCCAAGACCGTCTTCTCATTGGCACCCAGCACCATGGAGGGATATTCCCCGATCTCTCCAGTGATGCCGAGCCGTCGGGCGGTGTCGATCACCCGGGGGAAGCCCACTTTCTCCGCAGTGGCGACTGCGGCGGTGTTCACGGAACGGGCCAGGGCCTCCTTCAGAGTGATGGCACCGCCGGTGCCGGGGATGCAGAAGCGCTTGGGTGGCCAACCGTCGGAGTAGCAACGCTCCCGCGCGCTGATGGTGTCCTGCGGCGTCAGGCCATAGCGCAAGGCGGCGACATAGGTGAACAATTTGAAGGTGGAGCCGGGAGAACGCAGGGCCTGAGTGGCCCGGTTGAACTGGCTGCGATTCCAATCCTGGCCTCCCACCATGGCCCGCACCAGGCCGGTGCCCGGCTCCATCGACACCAAGGCGCCCTCCATGCCGGCGCTGGCGTTGCTCTTGATCGCGGCCTGGGCGGCAACCTGCCAGCGGGAGTTCAGGCTGCTGCGCACCGTCAAGCCACCCACCTCAAGCTGTTCCTTGGTGAGCACCGTGGGCAACTCCTGCTCCAGCCAGCTGATGAACCAGGGAGCGGGATTGACAAAATATTTGGGTTCGGATGGCTTCAAGCCCAAGGGTGCGTTCAGCGCCGCTTGAAGTTGGCGATCATCGATGAAGTTCGCCTCTCGCATGCGGCGCAACACGATGGCGCGACGCTGCAGGGCGAGGTCTGGATTCACCAGAGGGGAGTAGACCGTGGGGGCGGGAGGGAGTCCAGCGATCAGCGCCGCCTCCGGCAGGGTCAATTGTTCTGGAGTTTTGGAAAAATAGACCCAGGCCGCATCGGAGATGCCATAGGCACTGGAGCCGAGATAGACGAAGTTGAGATACTGCTCAAGGATCTGCTCCTTGCTCAGCTGGCGCTCGATCTTGCCAGCCAGCGCCGCTTCTTTCAGCTTGCGCATCAGGGTGCGGTCCTGGCTGAGAAACACCATCCGTGCCAGCTGCTGGGTGATGGTGCTGGCCCCTTCCTCGACAGAACCTTGGCTGATGTTGCGACCTATCGCCCTGAGAATCCCCACCGGATCAACGCCGTCGTGGCTGTAAAAGCGCCGGTCTTCCGCTGCGATGAAGGCTTTCTGGACAAGGCGCGGCATCTTGCCCGGCTGCAGTTTCTCCCGAGTGGCGGGCCCCTGCTTGTAGAGCACAGAGCCATCCTCGGCCAACACGGTGAGGGTGCCGGGGCGGTTGAAGCTGCGAATGCCTTTCACCTCCGGCAGGGTGGCATCCAGGCCAGCGTTCAGCAGCGACTGCGCCAGGGCCACGGAGCCGCCCAAGGCCAAGGCCAGGGCGCCTGCTCGCCACGGGGCCAGGCGGGACGTCGCTGCCTTCGTCTCGGCGGAGGGCAGCTCTGTCCGCTGACGATCAATGGGGGTCGTGGTCGGATTCACAGGGGCACAGCCGGCAAAGCGGTCTGGATCAGAGGGCTGTGGCCGATGGCCAGCGCGGTGACAAGCATCCCGAGGACCAGAAAGGGCTGGGCGCTGGCTTGATACTTCACGTCGTAGGCCACCGGATCTCGCAGCAGCCAAATGTCTTGAAAGGTGATCTGAGGGATGATCAACAACACCAGAAGCACGGCCGCCAGATGCTGGCCGATGGCGATCAACACCGCCACCATCGCCAACTGAAAACCATCGATCATGAAGGCGCTGATCCAGCTGGCCCGCTCCGTGCCAAAGACCACGGGCAGAGAGCGCAAACCCAGCGCTCGATCGCCTTCGACGCTCTTGAAATCATTCACCACGGCAATGCCCAGGCCGGCGAGGCTGTAGGCCAGGGTGAGCAGGGCCGTGGTCCAGGTGAGCTGGCCGAACAGGGCCTGTCCGGCCCACCACGGCAAGGCGATGTAACTCGCGCCCAGGGCATAGTTGCCCAGCCAGCCATTTTGTTTGAGCTTCAACGGCGGAGCCGAATAGATGTAGCTGACCACAGAGCCGCCGAGGGCCAGCAGGAACAACACCGGGGTGCGATGGCCGGCCCAGGCATCCAGCCCGAACGCCACGGCCAGCCCCGCCAGCAGCAACACCACAATCTGGACTTTCACCTGGCTGAGGGGAATCGCCCCGGAAGGTATGGGGCGGTAAGGCTCGTTGATCGCGTCGATCTCGCGGTCGTAGAAGTCGTTGAGGGTTTGGGTGTACCCCGCCAGCAGGGGACCGCTCATCACCATGCAGGCCAGGGAGGCGAGCACATCCGGCCAGCGCCACTGAAAGCCCCCTGAGGCGGCGGCGCCACAGATGACGCCCCAGAGGAGGGGAATCCAGGTGACGGGCTTCATCAGCTGCAGCCGGATTTTCCAGACCGTGCTGGTTTCTCCGGCCCCCTTCATGCCGAGGAGTTGTCGCGCCGCGCTGGAAGCGGAGGGGATCCCGGGCTCGGCCGAGAGGGGGGCTGCCGGGTCTTTGGGGTCCGTCACGGGAGAAGCCTCCGCGGCTGGGTGGTCAGGCTGGGGCAATTTCGTCTTCAAAAAACCAGGAGCGTTGGCCACCGGCCAGGTCGACCACGACCCCGATGCCCTTGCCATCGGTGACGCGGAACTCCTTGACCGTGCCGGTGGGATCCGCTTTGAGGGCGGCCACCAAATCGGCGGGAATGCGGTCCCGCACCCGCAACACCCGCACCTTGGAGCCGACGGTGATGGCAGTCTGGGTCATGGACCGCATGAAAAAAGCCCAGCAACATTACCAGCTGTGGCGCCCTGCTCCCCCTCCCTCGCCATGCTCGCCAAACGCATCATCCCCTGTCTTGATGTGGCTGATGGCCGCGTCGTGAAGGGCGTCAACTTCGTCGGGCTGCGCGACGCCGGTGATCCGGTGGAGCTCGCCTGCCGCTACAGCGCCAGTGGCGCCGACGAACTCGTGTTTCTGGACATCGCCGCCAGCCATCAGGGTCGCGACACCCTGGTGGACCTGGTGCGCCGCACGGCGGAGGCCGTGACGATCCCCTTCACCGTGGGGGGCGGCATCAGCGGCGTGGACGGGATCACCGCCCTCCTGCGGGCCGGCGCCGACAAAGTGAGCCTCAATTCCGCCGCCGTGCGCGATCCCGATCTGGTGGGGCGCGGCGCGGAGCGCTTCGGCTGCCAGTGCATCGTCGTGGCCATCGATGCCCGGCGCCGCCAGGGGAGCCCCGGCTGGGACGTCTACGTGAAGGGTGGACGGGAGAACACCGGCCTCGACGCCGTGGCCTGGGCCCGGGAGGTGACCCGGCGCGGGGCCGGCGAGATCCTGCTCACCTCCATGGATGGGGATGGCACGCAGGCGGGCTACGACTTGGAGCTCACCCGGGCGGTGGTCGAGGCCGTGGAGGTGCCGGTGATCGCCTCCGGAGGGGCGGGCTGCGTCGGCCACATCGCCGAGGCCCTCAGCGCGGGGAAGGCTTCGGCGGCGCTCCTGGCTTCCCTGCTCCACGATGGAGTCCTGAGCCTGGAGGAGATCAAGGGGGAACTGCTCAGCCGCGGGCTGACGGTGCGCCCCCTGGAGACCGTTCCGGCCCCTGAGCGGTGAGGTGTGGGGACAGGCTCTCGCTGTCCCCCTCGGGTTCCGTAACATCCGGATACGTTCTGTAAAACTGTTGAAGGCTTTCCGTGTCCGCACTCTTCGGCTTGCCACCCCCTTTGACACGCTGGCTGGCCATCGCCATGGTGGTGGCGGTGATCGCCCTGGTGGCCTGGGCCCTTCAGCTCATGCAGGCCGCCAGTGATCGCCAGGACTTTTCCCTGATGCTCGCGGGTTGCATGGTCTGCTCCGCCGCCGTCGGCCTCTCCACCGTGATGGTGCTCACGTTCACGGCGCCAGAGGCCTTCTCCCTTCCCGGACCTCCTCCGACCATGGAGTTCGTTCCGTCCACCCCCTCTCCCGCGCTTCCGGACAGAGGCGCGCTCGCCGGGGGCGCCCTCCGTTGAGCGGCGCCGATCCAGCGGCGGTGCGCGACCTGTTTGACCGCATCGCCCCGCGCTACGACCTGCTCAACGACCTCTTCAGCGCGTGCCTCCACCGCCACTGGAAACGCACCCTGCTGGCGGCCCTGCGCCCCCGACCCGGCGAACGCTTTCTCGATCTCTGCTGCGGCACCGGCGATCTGACGCTGTTGCTGGCGGAGCGGGTGCGGCCCGGCGGAGTGGTGGTGGGGCTGGACGCGGCGGCGGCGCCGTTGGAGCGGGCGCGCCAGCGGGCAGGCCGGCTGCCCTGGCTGCCGGTCCGTTGGTTCCAGGCCGATGCCCTGGCCACGGGCCTGCCGGAGGCCAGCGCCGATGGCGCCACCATGGCCTATGGCCTGCGCAATCTCTCCGACCCGGCGGCGGGCCTGCGGGAGCTGCGGCGTCTTCTCCGACCGGGGGGGCGGGCGGCGGTGCTCGATTTTCATCGGCCCGATCCCTCCCTCCCCCGGGCGGACCAGATCAGCGCGTTCCAACGCCTCTACCTGCGCCGGGTGGTGGTGCCGGTGGCGGGGGCGGTGG
>VGQX01000198.1 GCA_016882305.1 Cyanobacteria bacterium K_Offshore_surface_m2_239 | reverse complement strand
CCACGTGGAGGTGCTGGCCCTCCTGGAGCGGGGCTAGCTAGCTGCGCAGCTCAGCGGCGAACTGCTTGCGCAGCGCCTCCCGCACCTTGTCGTGGGTGGCTTCCACCTCCGCGTCGGTGAGGGTGCGGGAGGGCTCGCGGTAGCGCAGCCGGAACGCCTGGCTGCAGCGATCCGCCGCGATCGGCTCGCCCTCGTAGCGATCCACCAGCTCCACCTGCTCCAGCAGCGGCTTGCCCGCCTTGCGGATGGCGGCCAGCAGCGCCGCCGCGGTCGTGTCCCGCGCCACCACCAGCGCCAGATCCCGCTCCGAGGCGGGCACGGTGGGGAAGGGTTGGAATTGCGGTTGCCAGCGCCCCGGACGCGTGGCGGCCTGGCGCAGGGGCGCCATGGCCAGCTGAAACAGATGGGTGGCCTCCGGCAGCGTCAGCGCCTCCGCCGCGGCGGGATGGAGCTGGCCAAACCAGCCCAAGGGCCTGCCCTCCAACACCAGCTCGGCCCGTCGGCCCGGATGGAGCAGGTCGGCGGGGGGAGTGGCGGCCTCCGCCCCCCGGCGCCCCTCGCTCGAGGGGCGATCCTCCAGCGGCAGGCGGAAGCCCGCCAGGGCGCCTTGCAGCACGCCGCGCGCCTCCCAGTAGGTGAGGGGGCGGGACTTGCCACTGCTGCTCCAGCGCTCCCCCCGCCGCTCGCCGCAGATCACCCCCGCCAGCAGCTCCACCTCCTCCAGGGCGGCCTCGCCCCCCAGCACCACCCGTCCGAGCTCGAACGCCCAGAAGCCCGGTTGGGAGGCCTGGAGATTGCGGCGCGCCGCCTGCAGCAGCTCCTCGTGCAGGTTGTCGCGCAGGTGGCCGAAATCGGCCAGGAGCGGATTGGCCAGCGGAACTCTTCCCGGCGCGGCCCCCACCAGGGAGGGGGCGCAGGTTTCCTGCAGACCGGCCGCGCACAGCGCCGCCCGCAGGCGCCGCTCCACCCGCTGGGACGGATCGAGCCCTCCGGGCACCAGGGGATCCGGGAGATGGGCATCGAACTGGTCGTAGCCCACCAGGCGGGCCACCTCCTCGATCAGATCCACCTCCCGCGTCAGATCCATGGCCCGGGAGGGCGGCACCCGCACGCTCCAGCCCTCCTCCAGGGGCTCCAGCGCGCAGCCGAGGGCCGTGAGGGTGCGTTCGATCACGCTGTCCTCCAGGTCCACCGGCTCGCCGTCGACGATCACGGGACCGAGCAGGTTGTGCAGGCTCTCGCGCTCCAGCACCAGCGGCGGTCGGGGCGTCTGCGCGCGCTGGTGCAGCCAGCGGCCCGCCGGTCGCGCCCCCGCCAGCTCCACCAGCAGGGCCACCGCCCGGTCCGCGGCCCGCAGGGTGCCCTCCCGGGGCAGGCCTTTTTCAAAGCGGGCGCTGGCGTCCGTGCGCAGGCCCACCGCCCGCGCCGACTGGCGCACCCGCTGGGGGGGAAAGACGGCCGCCTCCAGCCAGATCGCCGCCGTGTCCTCCCGCACCGCCGTCTCCGCGCCGCCCATCACCCCGGCCAGGGCGATCGGCGCCTCGGCGTAGGTCACCACCAGGGGCTCGCCGTCGAGCGAGCGCGTTTCCCCATCCAGGGTGGCCAGGGTTTCGCCGGCGCGGGCCGGGCGCAGTCCCAGGGCGGCGGGATCGGCGACGCCGGCGGTGCGCTCCGCCAGGGCCTGGCGGTCGAAGGCATGCAGCGGCTGCCCGGTCTCCAGCATCACCAGGTTGGTGATGTCGACGACGTTGTTGATCGGCCGCAGGCCAGCGCGCTCCAACCGCCGCCGCAACCACTCGGGGGAGGGGCCCACCCGCACCCCCTCCAGGGCCGTCATGCTGAACAGTCCCCCCTCCTCGATCCGCGCCAGGTCGGCGGCTGGGGCCGGCAGGGGTTGGCTGGCGGGTCCGGCCGGCACGGCGGGAAACGCGGTCTGAAGCCCGCAGAGCGCCGCCACTTCGCGGGCGAGGCCCTCCATCGACAGGCCGTCAGGGCGGTTGGCCGTGATCGCCAGCTCCAACACCTGATCATCCAGCCCCAGCAAGGGTCCCACCGGTGTGCCGACCGGGGGGAGCTCCACCCCCAGGTCGTCCAGGATGAGAATTCCCTCGGAGTGGTCAGCCAACCCCAGCTCCTGGAGCGAGCAGAGCATGCCGCTGCTGGCCACGCCGCGGATCTGGGCGGGCTTGATCGTCAGATCCACCGCCGGCAGATGGGCGCCCACCAGGGCGACGGCCACATGGATCTCCGCCTGCGCGTTCGGCGCGCCGCAGACGATCTGCAGGGGGGCGCCCTGGGCCTCGGCGCGCACCTGGCAGAGGCTGAGGCGATCGGAGTTGGGGTGGGCCTCCCGCCGCTCCACGAACCCCACCACCACCCCTGCGGCCCGGGCGGCCAGATCCTCGATGGCCTCCACCTCAAAGCCGGCCAGGGACAGCCGTTCCGCCAGCGCTTCCGCCTGGAGGCTGTCGGCGTGGAGGGCCTCGGCGTCGCCGATCAGGAGCTCCCTCAGCCACTGGAGCGAGACTCGCATGATGGCCCGGATGCAAACCCGCGCATCCTAAAGAGACGCCCCGGAGCGGGATCCAGAACCCTGGGGGAGGCCGATGGCGCCGTCCGCTTCCGGACTCCTTGGACCCCTGAGGAGTATGTTTTCTCATTGTCACCCTGCTCGCACAGCGGCGCACGTCCTTCCATGGCAAAAAACAAGGGCGTCCGGCTCGTGATCACTCTTGAGTGCACGGAATGTCGGTCCAACCCCGCCAAGCGGTCTCCTGGTGTGTCCCGGTACACCACCCAGAAGAACCGCCGCAATACCAGCGAACGGCTGGAACTCAAGAAGTTCTGCCCGCACTGCAACAAGTCCACGGTGCACAAGGAAATCAAGTGAGGCGCCGGCGGGCCCGTCTCGCAGATCGGGACACCCGCCTGCCGCCACCGGACTCGATCCCCGCCATCCCACGCGTCGTTTTCCGCTCTGCGGAACGTCCTTGTCCCTGACTGACCCACCGCACACCGTTCGCCCATGTCCAGCTCCTTCTTCAAAAAGCGGCTCTCACCCATCAAGCCCGGTGACCCGATTGATTACAAAGACATCGATCTGCTGAAGAAATTCATCACCGAGCGCGGCAAGATCCTCCCCCGCCGTCTCACGGGTCTCACCGCTCAGCAGCAGCGAGACCTCACCAACGCGGTCAAGCGGGCACGCATCCTGGCCCTGCTGCCCTTCGTGAACCCGGAAGGCTGAAGGCTTGCCTGGGCCTGGTCACGACTCTGGTTCCACCCGCCTGCGGATCGGCGATCTGGTGGGCATCGCCAGCCGCCACCTGGATGGCAAACCTCCGCTGATCGCCGTGATCACGGGCTTGCAAGGCGCACGGGCGGATCTTCGCTCCGCCCGCGGAGCCAAAGTGTTGACGCTTCCCCAGCGGCAGCTCGATCTCCTCGCCTCCAATCCCGATCCCACCTCCGAACCCGCCGTAGATCCCACGCAAGCCCCTTGGCAGCTCACGCCTGAGGCGCTGGCCTCGGCCATCCCGCCCGGCCGCGATTGGGGGATGGTTTGGCAGTTGCTGGTGGCCGATCTGGCCCCCGGCGCCGAACCGGAGGAGCATTCCATCGCCGCCCTCAGCGAGCTGGTGAGCGGTCAGAGCGACCCGCTGCATTGCGGTGCCTGCTGGCTCTGGCTTCAGGGCGATCAGACCCTCTTCCGTTGGAAGCAGGGGCTGGCCCAACCCCGGGCTCTCGCCGAACTTCGCCGGCTGCGGCAGGACCGCCACCGCCAACGGCTGGCGGAAGCCGAGGAGCGCGCCTGGATTCAGGCCCTGCGGCAGCGCCAGCCCCTCCAAGAGGAGCGGCTCCCCCCGCAACAAGTGGAGGCCGTGGCGCGGCTGCGCCGCTGGGCCAGCGGCGACCGGGATCTCGTTCTCGCCGACGATCTTCGCCAGCTGCTCCAGCAGGCCCGCTGCGGCAGCGAGCCGGCGGAGGTGCGCCACCTGCTGGTCGACCTGGGTCTCTGGCCGCGCCACCATCTGCCCTCCCTGCAGGGCACCAGCTGGCAGCAGGGGTTCTCGGCGGAGTTGCTCGCGGAGGCCGAAGCGCTGGTGGCGCGGGCGGAGGAGCCGGTCGCTGGCGATGACCAGCGCCGGGATCTCACCGCCCTGCCCACCGTCACCATCGACGACGACAGCACGCTCGACATCGATGACGGCCTCTCCCTGGAGTGGCTGGCGGAGGAGGATCCCCGCATCTGGATTCACGTCGCCGATCCGGGCCGGCTGATCCCCTCTGACAGCCCCCTGGATCTGGAGGCCCGTCGCCGCGGCACCAGCCTCTACCTGGCTCGGGGAACGCTGCCGATGTTCCCCGCCTGCCTGGCCTATGGACCGTTCAGCCTCCGCGCGGGTCAGCGCTGTGCCGCCTGGAGCGTCGGGATCCGCCTGATGGCGGACGGGGGCCTCGGCGAGCTGGTGGTGGCGCGCAGCTGGGTGCGGCCCAACTACCGCCTCTCCTATGCCGATGCCGATGAGTTGCTGGAGCTGGCCCCGCCGCAAGAGCGCGACCTGCTGACGCTGCACGCGCTGCTGGAGCGCCGCCGCTCCTGGCGTGCCGCTCAGGGAGCCCTGTTCCTCGATCAGGCCGAGGGGCGCGTCCGTGTGCCCGCTGGCGACCAGGAGCGGCCGGAGTGCCAGCTGGAGATCACCGAACCAACGGCCTCGCGGCTTCTGGTGGCGGAAGCGATGATCCTGGCCGGCGCCGCCCTGGCGGACTACGGCCAACGCCATCAGCTGGCCCTGCCCTACCGCGGTCAGCCCGCCACCCCCGTGCCGACCCCCGCAGAGCTGGAGGCCCTGCCGATCGGGCCGGCGCGATTCGCCGCCATCAAGCGCTGCCTCACCCGCGGTCAGGTCAGCACCAGCCCCCAGCCCCACTTCAGCCTCGGCCTGGCGGCCTACGTGCAGGCCACCTCTCCCATTCGCCGCTACGGCGATCTCCTCACCCAACGGCAGCTGGCGGCCCATCTCCAGGGCGAAGCGCCCCTGGACGCCAGCGCCCTGGGGGTGGTGCTCACCACCACGGAAGCGGGCTTGCGGGAAGCCAGCACCGTCAGCCGCGAGGATCAACGCCACTGGCGACAGGTGTGGTTCGCGGAGCAGCGCGGCCAGCAGTGGCGCGGGATCTTTCTGCGCTGGTTGCGGGAGGACCACCAGCTGGGCCTGGTGCATGTGGAGAGCCTGGCCATGGATCTGGCCGCGGACTGTCATGGCGCGGCGCGGCCCGGTGATGAGGTGCTCGTTCGGGTGCGGGAGGTGGATCCCTTGCGGGATCTGCTGCTGCTGGACGCGCGAGCCCTCTGAGCCCGCGAGCCCTCTGAGCCCGCCCCACAAGGCCCGCCTCACCAGGCCCGCCTCAAGCCAGTCGTGACACCCGCAGCCACGGTCCCCAAGGGTTGG
>VGQX01000197.1 GCA_016882305.1 Cyanobacteria bacterium K_Offshore_surface_m2_239 | reverse complement strand
ATGGCGTTTCTGGTGGAGGCATGGGAAGCCCACAAGAATGGTCTGCCCGCACCCAGCCTGCTCCCCCATCGCGACTGAGCTCGCCAAGCGTTCAACGCGGTAGCCCGTGGGGGGCGGGTAACGACCGCTTGGTCATGGATCCTTGGAAGACCTGGGGTGCTTAGATGCTGCCCCCCCTGAACGCTTACAAATTTACAAAAGTCGTGTTCACAGAGGCGAATGCGAACTTAAGGATTGCAATGGAGGAATTGCAAAACTTGATCAATAGGAGAAATGTTCCAGAGATATCATTGACATTATTGAAAAATGGTTTTGGTTAGGTATCTAGGCTGGTAACAAAATTTCCAGCCTAAACTTAATCCTTATTAGCAGGACTTAATCCTATTTCTTAAACGACGTGACCATGCATAACCCATGGTAGCACCAAAGATTGGCAGAGGACCTGGGACGGGATTATAGTCTATGAAGGCAGCGTTGGCAGGTCCCCATCGTGTCGCTAGTACATTATTAGTAGCACTAGGGAATGACAGACTGCCCCCCCCCAGCATAAACATCTCTATTTAAGGTGACACCAACACCGCTAAATGGTTGGGTGTTGTATTGATTAGGATCCTGGCTATCGATGAAAGTGGAATTATTTGGGAGGTAAGCCCCTAAGTAATAGTTCGTAGAAGGTGCGAGGGTAATAGTGGTATTAAGATCAGCATATCGATATCCGTTCTCAAGAAAATCTGAGATGGTTATATTTTTGGACGCAATAAGTGAGCCTGAATCACTCCAAAGACCAACATCGATTGCAGGAGTTGAATCTAGAAATTGCGCTCCAAGCGAGTTAATCTGAATCGAAGACGCGCCAACTTGAAACCTGTTGCCAACCGTGTATCCAGAGGACATTCGAACATTAACCTGGACAGCTGAATCATAAGAAATGACTGCTGCTGCTTTTGCAGAGCCAGAGGTTGCAACGATGCAGGATAATATAAAAACTGATGCTTTTTGTGAGACCTTGCGCATTGCTTGGTTGAATTCCTTAATAATTTAAGCATAAGTCTGCAGGCTTGTCAAGTTCTCCAAGTTCCTGGTCGTTCACGGGTGTGGCAGCTCCTGCCCCCACCGCCCGCAACAAAGCCTGCCCCAAGACTTGGGTCCCCGCACGAGACAGCTAGAGATATCCAGCCCTCCATTTGAACTTAGCGATCGTGAATGGAAGGCGACACCGCCAGAAACTCCTCTTTGCTCGACCCATCCCATGGAGGTGAATCAGGAATCGATGGACAAGCTGGGGCGCGTCCTGCTGCGCGGCCTGATCCTCAGCAACACCGTGGCGCCAACCTGGATCCTGCTGAGTTGGTTTGGGGGCGCTGGTGAGGTGCTCAACGGTGTCCGCAGCTCAGGCGTTGTTGTGGTTGGCGAAGGAGTCAGTCAGCCCAGCCCAGCCAGCCGGATCAGGGCACCCACCACCACAATGGCGATTGCCAGGGCGGTGATGATGGCCGGTTTGGGCATCTGAAGCTCGGGGGATCAGAGGAGATCATCGATCATCATGGTGATCTGGGCGGTCTTCCGCCGTAGGTCGTGATTCCATTGGCCCTTCGGCAAGGTGAGCTGCCCGGAGGGGGTGATGGTGCAGTTGGGCCAACGCTCCAACGAGCGGGATGTGTGACTGTGGCTGCCAGCGGGCACCAGCCACGGCCAGGCCAGCCCCGGAAGCCAGGGGGGGGTGAGGTCGAGCACCAGGGCCTGCAGCTTCGTCGCTGACTCGGCACCTGCTGAGGACTCTGCGGTGGGTTGCTCAAACGCTGGTACGCCGTGGGTGGGTCGCAGGGTTTCGCCGCATTCCTGCAGCACCACCTCAGGCACGGCCTGAAGCTCGGCGGCTGGCACCAGATCCGCCTCGCCCCAGTCGAGCAAGTCCGTGGCGAGCAGCTGGAAGCTGGGCACCACAGCCAGCGGCTGGCCGTTCGGGCCCTCTACGTCCTCCAGCAAGCCTTCCAGCTGGCGCTGGCGGGCCGACAGATACGGAGTGCTCTGGTTGGGGAACAGCTGCAGCGCGCTCAGCACCGCCGGCGCCACCACCAGGCCCACGGGCCTGAGCAGGCCGAGCCATTGCTCGTGGGTGTGGGGGCCGGGGGTGAGTGGGGGCATCAGGAGAGCTCCTCCACGAGCGGGCAACCAGAATGGATCCATACTGGTTGCAGTCCTGCTCCATCCCTGGCTGTCATGGCGAAGACCCTCACCCTCAAGAACCTGCCGGACGCGCTCCATGCCCGGCTCAGCGCCGCCGCCAAGCGGCACCGCCGCAGCCTCAACAATGAGGCGATCGTTTGCCTGGAGGCGGGCCTTGAGGCCGAGATTCCCTCTGTTGATGAAGAGCTGGCCAGAATCAGAGCGTTGCGTGAAAGCCTCGGGCCGCACATCTTTGATCCAGATGAGATCGATGCCTTCAAGCGGGAAGGCCGGCCTTGATCGTCGTTGACACCAATGTCCTCGTTTATCTGCTGTTGCGTGGCCCCAGAACTGGGCAAGCAGAGATCCTGAGGCGGCAGGAGCGCCAATGGGCTGCTCCGCCGCTCTGGCGCAGCGAGTTCCGTAATGTTCTCACCGGCTACCTGAGGCGTGATCTCCTGGATCTTCCTCGAGCCGTTGCGTTGATGGAGGAGGCCGAACTGATCCTCGCTGCCCATGAGGAAAGGGTCAGCACGGAGCATGTGCTGCCGCTGGTGAGCACCAGTCGCTGCACCTCCTACGACTGTGAATTCGTTGCCGCCGCCCAGCAGTTGGGCGTGCCGTTGATCACCGAGGATCGTGTGATCCTGGCGGCCTTCCCGGATCTGGCGCAGTCGCTGCATCAGGCCACCGGCTGAGGCAACGATTTCACAGGTTCCAGCTCGCGATGGCATCCGGCATTGGCTCGACAGCCAGGCCCCGGTCACACCTCTCATGGCTTGGCTCCCAGCCGATGCAAGAGCCTCAGTCTCAGATCAAGAGCAATCTGCATCACCAGGGCAAGATCAATTTCGGGTTCGGGAATATTGGGATCGGGCTAGCGAAGATCAACGGCTGCCAGAGAGAGACGATTGAGATCGAGACTTGTGGCTTCCCAGGATTCATCAGCCTGATGCAGCAGCTCAGAGAGCTCACGCAGATTATGGGTTTTCGGAACCCACTTCGAGCATCTCAAGCCGCCGCTCCAACGAGCTGCCCTCAAACGGCATCACCACCAGCCGCTGGGTGAACGCCTCCAGGGCCTCGCGGGTGACGAGTGGGGCGGGACGAACTGGATGGGAGCTGCTCATGTCTGTCATGTTGCCGGCTCTCCCTGGGGATCCGCCCCCTGCGGCCACAGATAGATCGTGCCGGCCGGTTCCACCCTGGGGTCTGCAGCGCGAAGGTGCGGCGGATGCGCTCAGGCTCGCGTTCCAGGTCGGTGTCGATCGAGCCCAGCCGCTGCTCCCAGTAGCGCCAGTTGTCGCTCACTTGGTGGCGCACGGCTTTCAGCTCTTCGGCATCGGCGATGTCGCCCAGCTCGAGCAGCAGCTGGTCGGGATTGTCCTTGACGCGGCTGCAGCTGCTGAGGATGCACTTGCGCTGCTCCTCCAGCACCTTGGTGAAACGGGCGGCCTCTTCTTCAGCGCGCTTGCGGAGCTTTTCAGCAGCGTCGGCGCGCCGTTGGTTCGATCCTGGAAGAAGGAGGTGACATCACGGTCGGGCGCGTCGGTCCGATCGAGTGCGTTGCCTCCGCCATTACCAGTTACGACTGTCCGGTGATGCTGGTGCGGCGCGAGGGGGAGAGCTTTGTGGCGCTGCTGCGGCGACTGGATCGCTCGATCGCCAAAGCCTGGGAGCAGGAGATCACCATTGATGAGGTGAACGGGTGAGTGGTCTCAGAACAGGGGCGGCTCGCCCGACTTGGCACATCAAGCAGAGCCCTGGCCGTGTACGCCCCAGGCTGAGCCGGTGCCCGGGGCTGGGGGCCGGGAGCGAGCCTGCGGCCTTGGGCGGACGGATTCCGCTTTGTTCGGACGATTCCAGCGACATTATGAAGATTGCCGTGGATTTGCAGCTCCTTCCGCACCCCTCTCGCTTCAGTCTCCACACGTCGTGATGCCAGAACTATGCACCACACGCATCAATCCAGCCTCCTGTGAATCGCTGCACCTCTCAGCTGCATTCGGAAGATGGAAGCCGATGTGCTGCCTGGCATGGTCTTCCTGCCCTCAACCTCTGATTTCCCACCAGATCCGGAACCGCTGGAGCGCGAGGTGCTCAACAGCACCTATCTGGAGCTGAGGAATTGCTACTCCAGTCTGATGCGCAGCCGGGCCAAGCTTCGGCGCCTGGCCAACAAGGCCAAGGATGAAACCGCCCTCCTCAAGGAACGGATCACGGCCCTGGCTAGCCGTGACCTGCCCCAACGCAAGGAACTCTATGAGCTCCTGGAGATCGTGACGGCCATCGCCGGTGACATTGAAGATGCCGGTGATGATCTGGTGAATGGCTTCAGCCGATACAAGAAAGGCCGTCACACCTTTCAAGGTGGCGGCTATCTCGGCGATCTGATGCGGGCCGTGATTCATTTCATCAATCGCTGGGGCCGCACCAAGGATCGCCTCGGCGATCTCAAACAGAAGCAGCAGGAGCTGATCAATCAGTCCCAGGATCTGCTGACGCCGCAGCCACCCCCCGGCGGCAACGGCCACGGACCCGCAATCGCGACAACCCCACTCCCTGGGGACGGTGTGCCGAGGCCCATCGACGTCAGCCTGAACGGGAGTCAGCCCCCAAAGCCGGCTGAGCCCACCGACCTCCAGCTGCAGCCACCCAACCAACCGCCGCCCCAGCCGCAGGCCCAGGATCAACCCAAAGGAGCCGATGACCATGGGTGAGATCGCCGACACCATGCGCTCCGCCCTGCGTGAGCTGGCCCAGGCCGATGCCCGGCTCTATCGCGGCCTGGCGGAAGAGCTGGGCGATGGCGCCACCGCGGTCGAAGAACCCCGCGCCCTGATCCAGCCCGAGGGCGGAGCCCCTGCCAGGGAAGCCCAGCTCCTGGCCCTGAAAAACGACACCCTGCAGGAGCTCTGTGCGCAGCGGGGCATCAAGGTTCCCAAGCGCCCCAGGAAAGATCTGATGGTGGGCCTGCTACTGGCGGACCCCAACGGCCCGCCGCCCCTGTCCCTGCTGCCCCCTCCCAAGACCAAAGCCCCCTCAGCTGGGAAGGGCACGGGGGCAACGGGCGGCAAAGCCGGCACCGCTGAGCTCCAGGCCCTGGAGCAACGCCTCGTTTGGCTGGAGCAGTTGGTGCTGCTGATCGCCCAGCAGGTGGGTGTCCCGCCAGAGGCGATCGCCCAGTTGGTCGCCCCGGCAGCCCTTCCGCCAACCTGAAGCACCTCTGCGCTGGCCCCAGCCGATGACGGTGAACCAGGAGACGCTGGAGAAGCTGGGGCGCTTCCTGCTGCGCGGCCT
>VGQX01000196.1 GCA_016882305.1 Cyanobacteria bacterium K_Offshore_surface_m2_239 | reverse complement strand
TGGGGCTGGCGCGGCGAGATAACTCCTCCAGAAGTGGCTGCATCAGGAGGGGCAGCATCGAGCCCACCTCGGTGGCCACCCGCAACTCCGCCTCCCCCGCATCGCCCCCCTCCACAGCCGCCAGCACCAAGGTGGCCAACACCTGCCGCACCGCCGCCTCTCGCGTGGGGGTCAGCTCCTGAATCAGCGACAGCCGCAACCAGTCGGGCATGAAGCCATGGCGCAGCCAGGGGAGGCCCGTGAGCCGAGACAGGCGACGGCGGCACTGGAGAGGAGAGCCGTCGGCACCACACAGTCGATGGCCGAGATGAAGGGTGATCGCCCAGTGCAGCTCCGGAAACACGGCGCAAGCCGCCAACCAGTAGTAGCCGGCATCGCCAAGAAACGCGCGCAATTGCTCCAGCAACGCACGCACCAACTTGGGAGCAGGCGGGGTGGGATCCAACCAAGGCCTGGGACCGCTCCTTAGAAGAGGAGGTTCCGCTGACTCGGGGAACTCAAGCGCGTTGGAAGTCACGTGCCCGGCGGGGGATGCGCCAGGCCCAAAGGCTCTCGAGGGCAAGCTCGGCGCCTCCCGCAGCCAGCGGCCCAGCTGGAGCAGCCCCTCCGGCGTGGCCGGCAGCACAGGGATGTGTTGAGCCAGCTCCGCCTCCAGCGGCCCCCAGCGCTCGCACGGACGAGGGGTGAGCACCACCTGGCGGGGCCAGGCCGACAAGTCCCGCAGCCACGGCCGCAAGGTTCCATCCACTGGGCTGAAAAACCTTTCGCCATCGGCCACCACCACCACCAACGCCTCCGGATGCTGTGCCAGCAACTCCACCAGGGGGAGCAGAGGGCCATGGCCGTTCGGCCCGCGTCCATGGAGGGGGTCGCGCTGAAAGCACACCCAATGCACGAGCACTCCTTCCAAGTCCAACCGCTCAAGCCAGAGGCGCAGGTGGGGCGTCTGCTGATCATCCAGGCTCTCTTGGTCCAGGAAAAACAAATAGCTTTGGCGTTGACGCCGATGGCGGTGGCGGGGGCTGAGCCAGCCGCCCTTTCGCAAGCTGGCTTCCACCGTGGCGACGCCATCCAGCTCCTCAGAAGGCAGCCGCTGCCAGAGATTGAGCGCTTGGCCAACGCGGCGCGCCTCCATGAGAGGAACCAGTTCGCCCTCGATCTCCCTGATGGCCAGACGATGCAGTTTGGGATCACCCCGCAGCTGCAACCCCTCCAAGACCAGCCGCGGCTGGCTCCACCACCAGCCGCTCACTGCCCCCCTCACCGCCAGCAACGAGGCCATCACGGCCAAAAGCGCTAGCAAAGCGATCTCTCCGGGCAGCAGGAACAGGCCGTCGTCGCTGGGGGAGGGGATCGGGAGATCAGGCGGAGAGGGGGCCGAGCCGGAACCAGGAGGACGGGGCGAAGCCGGTGGAGCGGGAATCGAGGGAGTGGGCTTCCCTGCGTTAGTACCGGGTGGCTTGGTGATTGGTTTCCCCGGGGAGGGCATCCCCACCGGGACGGGCGCCGGATACGAGGGCATGCGCCAACGCAGCCCCACCACGCCGACCACCCCCGCAGCCGCGACCGCAGCGGTGATCCCCATGGCCAGGGGGATGGTGGACAGCCAGCGCAGCACCCTCTGGCGCCGACGTTCCACCGCCGTCAACTGGACCTCCAGCCGCGAGGCGGCGGCGGTGGAAGCCTCCTCGGCGCCGGCCCGCAATTGCCTGATCACCGCCGTCTCCGGCCACCACTCCGCCACGTGCCGCCCGAAGGCCTCCTGCTCGCTCGCCGACCGGCAAAGCACAGGCCCCAGCAGGCGCGTCAGCCTTTCGGGGCTCTCCAGCATCACGCCCCGCTCCGTCAGGGCCAGCAGCAGCTGGTGCACTCGGATGGTATCCGCCACGCCCACGCGGAAACCGGCCTGCCGCAATCGCTCCAGCAGCCCCTCCAGGTGTTCGGGCCAGCGGCCGCTCAGCGGCTCAGCCACTGGTTCAAACCCTGCAAGGCAAGTTCCTGATCGTCGGCGGTTTTGATCAAGCTGCTCAGGCTGCGCACAAGCACCTGCTTTTGCGCGGCGCCGAGGCGTCTGGCCTCGGCGCCTTCCCCGAGCAGCGAACGCAAGGCGAGCAGCCACAGCAACAATTCAGCCGTGGCGGGTTTTTTATCCAGGCCGGCCTTCTCCCGCAGAAACACAAACAGGTCTATCGCGTCACGCAACAGCGGCGAAGTAGCAGGGAAAGCTTTGATCTGCCGGGACACAACCTTTTCCAGTTTATCTCGGCTTGGAAACGGAATGTTATAGTAGACGCATCGGCGCAGAAAAGCATCGGGAAGATTGCGCTCTGAATTGCTCGTAAGCACCACCAATGGCCGCAGTTCTGGATTGGCCTTAAGACGCATCTGACCCAATTCCGGAATGCGGAAGTAGAGATCTTCCAGTTCCGCTAGCACATCATTTGGAAAATCTCTTGGAGCCTTGTCAATCTCATCGATCAACACAACCGAGTGGCGGGGACCCCCTGGACAGGCCAGTGGTCGAAACTCCTCGGGCAGTTCTTCTTCAGAAAGACTGTTGATAATCGCCCGGCCCAAGGCGTTGATTGTTAGATAATCAATCACGGGACTCTCCTCAGGCCTTACGCGACTCTGAAAGTCTTGATAGCGACGCAGGGCATCATAATGGTAAAAGAGAGTCTGAGCCTGGCTATTGGATTTCACTTCAAATACCTCCGGCTCTCCCAGGCCAAATTCATGAGCTAACGCATAAGCGAAACGCGATTTGCCACTGCCTGGTTCGCCGGTGAGCAAAAGTGGCTGGCCTAGCAGCAGTGCCACATTGCAGGCGTCTTTGAGACCATCGTCCACCAAATAGCTCTCTGGCTCGCGTAGCTCCAGATGGAGAGGTTTGGGCAGTTCCACCCGCTGGGACGGAGACGGACGGCCATCGCCGTGAAAAAGGTCGAAGAGGCTCGTCATCGGGATGCAGCAATTTTGTTGAGCGTTTCGCTCAAAAAGTCGTAAAGCTCTATCATCGGCACCTCCACAGGGTTCGCGTTGCTTTCGCGAGAATAATAGTTCGCCACCTCCTTACGCAACCGATTGATCGCTTGGGATGGAAGATTTAGATCTTTTTTTTTCGCCAAGTCTTCAATCCAAGCCTCAGCACAACTACGACGTATACTGCCCAATTCTTCCAAAACAAACACGGTATCTGCCCGCAACGGAGACGACGAGTCTTGACTCAACTTAGCTCGAATTTGTTTGGCAGGCAAGTCGTATTCATCTCTCTTGGAAAAGCGATGCCAAAAGCTGGGCCTCAGGAAGATTGGCCTCCAATTTTGGGATTCATCAACTCTTGGGCGCAGAATTTTGACGTTGATCCAGTGAATGAGCCGCCAGCCCTCCCACTGATCGCTGCCATGCCAATGACTACACACGCGTTCCAGCAGCTCCGCCCCATTACTCGTAATCCAGTCATCAGAATTCAATGCACTGTTCAGGATTACCAGGCGATTATGAGGCGGGGGATTGCCCGTAAGCCGCAGATCCTCGGGCAAATGCTGAAACACAACCTCCTTAAAAAGCTTTTCGAAGTCACTGCACGGTTTCAATCTTGCCCAGTAGAGAGATGCCTCAAATTTAAAGGTGTTGTGATCGGGAAAGACGGCTTTCAAAATCACCTCCAAGAAGCGATCATAATAAGCTTCCAGAGCTTGATGCTCTTCCCCATAGGCAATCACGGTGATTGGCCTTGGCCGACCTGAAGCACGCAGGAAGTCGAGGGCCTGGTACAACCTCGTATCCTGCGGACCACGATTGACGAGATAGGGCAAAAGCTCTGGCACAGGCTTGCGCTGGATGCCGGCCGCCCCCGCCACGCCCGAGCGCCGCCCCTCCTCCGCCAGCCCCCTCAGGGCCCGCTCCACCTCCAGACCCAGATGGTCGGGGTTGCGCACCTTCCGCACGATGAGGCCCTCCCCTCCGCTCAAGCGCCGCCGAAAGATTTCCTGGCGAGGGCCGTGGACCAGGTCTCGGATGGCGTCAGCCGGCAGCCCCAGCGCACTCCCAGGGCTGCTGTCCAACAAAAAAACCAGCCGGTGCATCCCCTTGGCGGAGGCGGTTTCAAATTCCAGCTCGGTGTACGAGATGTCGGGCCGATCGCGCACCGGTGAGCCGTATTGGAAACCGATGATCGCCACATACACATCACATCCCTGCACCTCCCGCTCGCACACCGCTGCGGCTGGTCGGTCCTCCGCCCCGAACCCGCCCATATGGACGGGGCAGTGGCCCACTGCGCTCACCGCCCGCACCGCCGCCTCCAAATACGTCGGACCCGGCTTGGGATAGCTGCAAAGCTCCGAGGTATGCGAAAGAAACACCCGCCAACGGCCACCTTCCGGCAGAGGGCCGGGTGGCGGAAGAGGGCCGGGCGGCGGCGTCTCACCCCGCTCTCGGGGAGAGCTGTTGTTTCGGTCGCTGGCGGATGAACTCAGCGCGGGGGCGAATGGCTGGGCCCAGGGTAAGGGCGCCGCACCGACCGCGTCAGCAGAGCTCGCGGCCGAGCAGGAGGTCGCGGGCGCCGTTCACCAGCTGCATCGTGTCGTGCTCGCCGCCGCGATCGGGGTGGTGCTCGGCGGCGCAGCGCTTCCAGGCCTGATTCACCTGCAAAACCGTCAACCGGCCGGCGAGGGGCAGATGCAGACGCTGGCGTGCCACGATCGCCTCCAGGGAGGGGTGCTTGCCGAGGGGACCCCAATCGCCCTTGCTCAGGGTGGGCTGACGCTTGCGGCCACCCTTGCGGGGCTGGCCTTTTCGCGCCTGCCCCCGCTCCGAACCGCCCGCCCCGAAGCCCCGTCGCTCCTCGGCGGGCGGCGGCTCGCGGACCTCGGGGGCCAGCAGGGCCAAGCCCGAAGGGCTGGGGGGCGCGGGATCGCGGCGGTTCGGAGACATGAGCCCTGGGAAGTGGCTCCAGCTTGCCGGTGCGCAGGCCTCACCCGCCAGTGCGCAGACGACACCGGCGCGCCAACTCCATGAGAAACCATTCACAACCTGTTACAATTCACTCAACACACCTTCACCTGGGGTTTCCCGCCATGGGCACCGACTACACCGCCGCCATCGCCTCCCTCTTCGGCCTCGTGGCCCTGCTCACCGGCATGACCGTGTTCGTGCTCACCCGCCCCAGCGATCTGGCCCCCCTGCGCGACCGCTGAGCTCCCCTCCGGTCTCCTTCCATCCGCAGCGTCCTTGAGGGTGGAACGACCCGTGGGGTGAAAATGCTGGAAACATTGTCTCCACAGGCGTTCTCGCGCCTGTGGAATTGCGCTTTGTTTCACCCGCGCAGCGAAACCTGACGTCCCTGGGAGGCTCTGCCCATCCTGCGGGGATGTTGGTGTACCTCCGGCATGTTTGAACACCTGTCCTTGTTGTCGGCCACTCCTGGCGAAGGGCGACACCGTCGTCCAGCGGCGCTGCTCACGGCCATCGGCTTGGCGCTCCTTGTTCACCTAGTGGCTCCCGCCAGGGCGGAGGTGCTT
>VGQX01000195.1 GCA_016882305.1 Cyanobacteria bacterium K_Offshore_surface_m2_239 | reverse complement strand
AGCAGCATGGTTCTGGAGTGGTGAGGCCAACGCGATGAAAGGCGGTTCCCGCGCAAAGCAGCGCAGATGGCGGCGGCCGTCGAGAGCGACTGGGACAGACTTCTAATGGGCCCTGGGTCAGCGGGGGAGACGAGGGCGCCGCGCTCCAGGGCCGGGGAGGCGAGGGGGGACGGCCTGCTCCAACAGCTCCAGACCTCCGGCGAGCACATTTCGATAGGCGCCCAGATAGGTGGAGGCGGCATACATCTGTTGAACCGCAGGCAACAGGCGCTGGAACCCCAGGGCCCAGGGCGATCGCTCCCACGGCCGGCAGCGCGGGGAGCACGCCGCCGCGGGGGATGAGCCAGAGACGGAGCCGGCAATGCCCACCACGCCCGCCCCCATCAACATGAGGGTGGTCGGAAAATCCATTGCTCTGACGAGGTGAGGCCGAGAGCCAGGGCCACCGGCCGCAACCAGGGTTGGCGCCAGAGGCCCGCCGGATCGGAGAGGACGGCGAGCAAGGGCACCAGGCTGGCGACGCTGAGCAGCTCGGCGAAGCTGCTCAGCACCATCAGTGAGACCAGCAGGAGCAGCTGCAGGCGTCGGCGGGGGGTGATGTGCGTCCAGAGGAGACGCACAAGGTTCTGTAGCGGGCCCGGCTGAGATCCCGCGTGAGGGTCACTGGGCCAAGGGTCACTGGGCCAGCGGTGGTTTCGGGTGACTCCGTCCCATCGGACAATGTCCGCCTGCTTGTGATGCACCAAGTTACTTCCCCTGTTCGCAGGACATGCCCTGGCCCAAGGTGCCGACCGTTGTTAACGCCTTAACATTCATGGCAGTCTCCTCTCCCCCCTTGCCCCAGAACCCCCTGCCCGCTGTCGCCGCGCCCTGGACGGGGCGGTCCGTTCTGATCACGGGTGGGTTTGGGTTCATCGGCTCCACACTGGCCCGGCGCCTCTGTGATCAGGGTGCTGTGGTGACCGTTCTGGATTGCCTGCTGCCGCAGTTCGGCGGCAACCGGTTCAACCTGCAGGGGTATGAGGACCGCATCCGTTGCCATGTGGTGGACCTCCGGGAGGGTGCAGCGTTGGAGTCGCTGTTGGAAGGCCAGGAAGTGGTCTTCAATTTGGCAGGGCAGACGAGCGACACCTGGATTCGATTCGAGATCCGGAAACGGATCTGGCGATCAACGTCACGGCTCAGCTGCGCCTGCTGGAGCGCTGCCGCCAGGTGGTGCCCGGAGTGCGCTTGGTGTACACCAGCACGCGTCAGCTGTATGGACGCCCGCAACAATTGCCCGTGGATGAACAGCATCCGATCCATCCTGTGGACGTGAATGGAATCAATAAGCTCTCGGCGGAAATGTACCATACACTCTATTCGGAAATCTATGACTTGAGCGCTTGTGTTCTGCGCTTGACCAATACCATCGGTCCGCGAATGCGGATTCGTGATGCGCGGCAGACGTTTCTGGGGATCTGGGTGCGACAGTTGTTGGAGGGACGGCCAATCGAGGTTTGGGGAGGGGAGCAACTGCGGGACTTCAACGATGTGGAGGATGTGGTGGATGCGCTGATGCTGGCGGCTTTGCGGCACGACCTGCCCTCGGAGCCTTACAACCTCGGTTCCTCTGAGGTCATCTCTTTGGTGGATCTGGCGCGGTTGATGATCGAGATCAACGGCACGGGCGAGCTGCGTGTGATGCCATTTCCACCAGAGCGTAAAAAGATCGATATCGGTGATTATTATTCTGCCTATGATCGCTATCGTGCCGCCACCGGATGGCAACCCCGGCATGCATTGAAGGACCATCCAGAGAACTCTCGAATATTATGCTGGCTGCCTTCCTCGCTACATCTGAATGGCCGGGAGGCAGATTTTCAAGAGGCGGCCGGTTGGCGCCCCTCCAGGTTCCACGGTTTTCGCCTCCACCTTGCCGTCGCTCCCATGAATATCCCGTCCGACATGACCGATCCCTTTAACTTTCCTCAGCAGGATCTGCTGCGCTATCACGAAGTGCTGCTTGACGCCGTGGACCGCATCACCGTCTCAGGGCAGGTGATCCTGGGGGAGGGCGTGCGGCGGTTTGAAGCTGAATTCGCGACTTGGCTGGGTTCGGGATGCCTCCCGGAACAGGTGATCGGTGTCGCCAACGGCACCGATGCCGTGGAACTGGCCCTACGGGCTGCCGGGGTGGTGCCGGGAGATCGGGTGCTGTTGCCCGCCCATACCGCCTACGCCACCGCCGCCGCTGTGCTGCGCCTGGAGGCGGTGCCCGTGTTTGTGGATCTGGAGGAGGGACGCGCGGTTCTCTCCCCCGCCCATCTGCGCCATCGCCTGCGGGCGGCGGCGGACCACGGGCGGGGAGGACCGTTCCGCGCCGTGATCGCGGTTCATTTGTATGGAGAAGCCTGCGATCTGGAGGCGCTCCAGACCATTTGTGCGGACCATGGCTTGGCCTTGATCGAAGACTGCGCCCAGTCCTGTGGCACCACCTACCGGGATCAGGCCGTAGGGACCCGGGGCGATTTCGCGGCCTTCAGTTTTTATCCCACCAAGAATCTGGCCGCCTTCGGCGATGGTGGCGCCCTGGTGGTCAACCGTCCCGAAGCGGTGGAGCCTGCGCGGCGCAGTCGCTTCTACGGTTGGGATCAAGAGCGTCAGGCGGTTCAATTCGGCGTCAACAGCCGGCTGGACGAACTGCAGGCCTGGGTCCTGCTGGGCAAACTCCAGGATTTGAGCGAGCAGATCGCGAAGCGCCGTCAGGTTGCCGCCTGGTATCGCGAGCTGCTGGCGGGCGTGGACCTCGAGCTTCCGGAGGATGGGGCGGATTGGCGTCACAGCTACCACCTCCATGTGGTGCGTCTGCGGGACCCCTCCCGCCGGGCGGAGGTGCTGCGGGAGGCCCAACGCCAGGGGGTGCCCCTCGCGCTTCATTACGCCCTGGCCTGTCACCAGCAGCCCTACATCCGCCAGCGTTTCGGCCCCCAGGACCCCCTGCCGGAAACCGAGCGACGCCTGGCGGAAATTCTCACCCTGCCGCTACACCCCCATCTGGAACGCGCGCATGTGGAGGCGGTGGTTCGCGTTCTGCGATCGCTCCTCCCCTGAGCCGCCGCCCTTCGCGCTGGCCCGCCGATGGAGGATGGGCGGATCCCCGATCTCTCCCCCCGTTGAAGCTGCCGGGTGTGCCCCCAGCCCTTTGGTCCGCGCTGCGGGAGGCCGCCGGCACCGAGCGGATCGCCCTGGTGGGAGGCGCCGTGCGGGATTGGATGCTGCATCACCAACACCTCGACCCCTGGCGCGGGCTGGTGGATCTGGATCTGGTGATCGAAGCCTCCGCCCGTGGTGGCGGGTCGCGCGACCCCGAGGGTTCGCGCGGATGGGTGGACACGCTGAGCCCAAGCCGGCCCAGCCCCGCCTGGCGGCTGGTGGAGCGCCTCTCCTCCCGGGCGGCGGGGGGGGTCACGGTGCGGGCCGCTCGGCCCCACGGTCAGTACGGCACGGTGGAATTGGAGCTGGACGTGGATGTCCCGGCCGCTGAAGGGGGAAGCCCCGCCCCGATCCGTCTACTGCTGGATGTGGCCAGCGCGCGCGGGGAGAGCTATCCGGTGCCGGCGGCCAACCCGGTGGTCACCTTCGGCGCCCTCAATGACGACCTGGCGCGCCGGGATCTCACCATCAACGCGATGGCGATCGACCTGGCCACCGGCACCCTGTTGGATCCCCACGGGGGTGCTGCGGATCTCGAGGGGCGCCTGCTGCGGTTTCTGCACCCGCAGAGCCTGCGTGACGATCCCACGCGCCTGGTGCGGGCCGCTCGTTACGCGGCCCGTCTCGGTTTTGCCCTGGCTCCTGACAGCCTCGACCAGGCGGTGGAGACCCTGGCCGCCTGGCCCTGGCCCTGGCGCCCGGGGGACCCGCCGGCCCTGGCCCCCGCGGCTCTGGGCACCCGCCTGCGCCGCGAGCTGGAGCTCCTGGTGGAACAGGAAAACTGGCGCCTCGCCCTGGCTCGCCTGCAGGACTGGGGGGGGCTGCGGATGCTGGACCCCGCCCTCCAGGAGGATCAGCGGTGGCCGCGCCGCCTGCGCTGGGCCGAGCGCCTCCGCCTGCCCCCGCTCGTGGCTCTGCTGGCGGCGGCGCGGCATCCCCTCCCCCTGGCGGAGCGTCTCCAGTTGCCCCACCGCCATCACAAGCTGTTGGCGCAATTCCTCACGCTTCGCCGCGCCCTGCGTCGCGAGCCGGAGGACGGCGGAGCGCCCCCCGCCGCAGACGTCAGGGGACCGGACACCCCGTGGACCTGGTGCCAACGGTTGGAGGCCCCGGGTCTCTCCCCGTCGGCGGTGGCCCTGGCTCTGGCCTGTGGCCTTGGCCCCCGCCGCCCCCTGCTGCGCTGGCTGCTGCGCTGGCGTCATCTCGGGCCGGCTTGTTCCAGCCAGGAGCTGATCGCAGCCGGGGTGGCGCCGGGGCCGGCGTTGGGGGCGGCCCTGCGGCGCTCGCGCCAGGAGCGTCTGGAGCGCGAACGGTTCTGACCCTCACCGCTCGCGAAGCTGCCTACGATCAGGCCCTTCCGGACGATTCGCCACCCCATGGCCAGCCTCACCGTGCTCAAGTTCAGTTCCGAGGATTGCGGCACGTGCCACCGCATGAGCCACTACGACGCCAAGGTGGCCGAGGAGCTGGGCCTGGAGTTCGTCAGCGTGATGCTTCAGGACACCGAGACCTATCGCCTCTATCGCAAGGTGTTGCTGGCCCAATACCCCAATAAGGAGGGGATGGGTTGGCCCACCTATCTGGTGGTTCGGGACGTGCACGCGGACTTCATCGTGCAGGGGGAACTCAAGGGGGGGATGCCGAAGGGTGATTTTCGCCAGCGGCTCCAGGACCTGCTGGACGCGGTGGAGGCGTGAGGGGGGCCGCGGTGTCGTAGCCCTGGGGATGGCTGGAGTGCCAGCGCCAGCCATCCCGGCAGATGTCCTCCAGGGAGCGGCGGGTGCGCCAGCCCAGGAGCTCGCGCGCCAGGGAGGCGTCCGCCACGCTGGATGCGGTGTCCCCCTCCCGACGGGGCAGCACCTGCTGAGGAATGGGGCGACCGCTGACCGCGGCGTAGGTCCGCACCATCTCCAACACGGAAACCCCCTGGCCGGTGCCGAGGTTGAGGGTGAGCAGGAGGTCGTTGTCGCTGGCGAGCAGGTGGTTGAGGGCGCTGCCGTGGCCCTCGGCCAGGTCCATCACATGGATGAAATCCCGCACACCGCTGCCGTCCACCGTGGGCCAGTCGGTGCCGAAGATGGAGAGGACCTCCCTCTGACCCATGGCCACCTGGCCGATCAGGGGGAAGAGGTTGGTGGGCACGCCCCGGGGATCTTCGCCGATGCGACCGCTGGGATGGGCGCCGACCGGGTTGAAATAGCGGAGGCGGGCGATGCGCCAACCCGGTTCGCTGGCCGCCAGATCGGCGAGCAATTGCTCCACCGCCGCTTTGGTGTGGCCATAGGGATGGAGCGGTTGCACGGGAGCGCTCTCCCGGATCGGCAGGCTGGCGGGATAGCCATAGAGGGTGGCGCTGCTGCTGAAGATCAGGGTGCGGCACCCGTGGGTGCGCATCGCCTCCAGCAGGCAGCGGCTGCCGTGCACGTTGACGTCCCAGTAGAGGAGAGGCTCGTGGATCGATTCGGCGAGGGCTTTCAGGCCCGCGCAATGCAGCACCGCCTGCAC
>VGQX01000194.1 GCA_016882305.1 Cyanobacteria bacterium K_Offshore_surface_m2_239 | reverse complement strand
GCGCTTGGCGGTGGTGAGCAATTTTGATGGTCGCCTTCATGCCCTGTTGCGCGAGCTCGGGCTGATGGCCTGGCTGGAGCGGGTCATCGTCTCCAGCGAGATCGGGGCGGCCAAACCCTCGGCCGTTCCCTTCCGACGGGCGCTGGAAGCGCTGGCGCTGGAACCCCATGAGGTGTGGCATGTGGGCGATCAGCCAGAGGATGTGGAAGGGGCCTCCCGGGCGGGGGTGCGTTGCCTGCGCCTGCGACGCCCATGAGGCAGGGGGTGCTCTTGGGACGAACGGAGGGCCTCCGTCCGTCTGTGCGCCATCGCCTGGAGCGATTGCTCCATCGTCGCCATCCCGCCGATGCGGTCGCCGATCCGCTGACCCTTCAACGGCTGGCGGCGGAGGGTGCCGCTCTGGAGCTGCCGCTCAGCTTGCTGGTGGATGACCGGGGGCTGCCACGAGCCCTGTGGGTGGGGGAGCTGGCCTCGTCTCGCGAGATTCAAGAGCGACTGACGGGGGGCTCCCGTCGCCAGGCGCGGGTGGAGCGTTTGCTCACCTGCGCCGGCACCGCCCGCCAGCCCGCCTTGCGGCCAGGTCATCGCGAGGGTTTGGTGGCCCTCGACCTCGCCGTGCGCCGCTGGCTTCGCTTTGGCCCTCAACCCGCTGGCGGGGGGCACCAGCGGGCTTGCCTCTGGGTGCCCTCCCCGGCCGCGGAGCAGGCCTGGAGCTGTGAGCGGGAGGGAGAGCTGGTGGAGCTCTGCCGGCTGGATCCGCCCGCCGCGGAGGAGAGGACCCGGGAGGTGCCCGGGGCCTCTGTCGCCCCCGAGGGCTCCGAGGCGCGCGAGCGGGTGCTCCTGCTGGTCCTGAGTCAGGACGAGCTCCCCCGGGCGCTGGAGCGGCGACTCGGGGAATTGGAAGGGCTGGTGCGCAGCGCTGGGGCCGTGCCGGTGGGCGTGGTGGCGCAACGGCGCTCGGGCGCCTCGGGGGGCGCGCTCTGGGGAGAGGGCAAGGTGCGCGAGGCGGCCTTGGAAGCCCGCCGTCTGGGCGCCAGCCTGGTGGTCAGCGACCGGGAGCTGACTCCAGGGCAGATCCGGCAACTGGAGAGGTCGCTCGCCTTGCCCCTGAGCGATCGGAGCGAGTTGATTCTCGATATTTTCGCCCAGCGGGCGGCCAGCGCCGCCGGCCGCCTGCAAGTGGAGCTGGCCCAGCTGCGGTATCGCCTGCCCCGGCTCACGGGGCGCGGGGTGGCCCTCTCCCGGCAGGGGGGCGGCATCGGCACGCGGGGACCGGGGGAAACCCAGCTGGAGAAGGATCGACGCGCCATCGCCCGCCGCATCGATCGTCTGCGGCGGGAGGTGGCCCGGCTGGGCGCCCACCGGGCCCGCCTGCGCCAGGCCCGCCGTGACGCCTGCCGACTCGCCCTGGTGGGCTACACCAACGCGGGCAAGAGTTCCCTGCTCAATGCCCTCAGCGGGGCCCAGCCCGGCGAGGGGGTGCTCGCCGAAGACAAGCTCTTCGCCACCCTGGATCCCACCACCCGCCGTCTTCAGCCGGAAACCGAAGTGGACGGGCGGCAGGAGCCGTTGCTCCTCACCGACACGGTGGGGTTCATTCGCGATCTGCCTCCCGCCCTGGTGGAGGCCTTTCGTTCCACCTTCGAGGAGGCTCTGGACGCGGACGGCCTGTTGATCATCGTTGATCTGGCGGATCCCTCTTGGCCCGAGCAGCTGGCCGCGGTGCGCTCCGTGCTCGGCGATTTTCACGCCGCCAAGCCCGCGCGGGTGATCGGCAATCAGATTGATCGCTGCCCGGCGGAGGAGCTGGAACGCGCCCGGGCTCTGGAACCCGGGATGTTGTTTGTGTCGGCGACAGCGGATCTGGGCCTGCGTCATCTGCGGCGGGAGTTGCGCGCCTGGGGGGAGGGCCTGCGCGCTGTGACAGGATCAGATACGGTTTCCATGGCCTCTCGCGATGGCTCTGCAGCTCGGCGACACTGTTCCTGATTTCACCCAGGAGTCCCAGCTCGGTCCGATCAACTTGTACGACTTCGGTGCGGATCACTGGGTGGTGCTTTTCTCTCATCCGGCGGACTACACACCGGTCTGCACCACAGAGCTGGGGGAGGTGGCGAAACTGCGTCCGGAATGGGACAAGCGCAATGTCAAAACCCTGGCCTTGAGCGTGGATTCCGCCGAGAGTCATCAGGGCTGGATCGCGGATATCAACGATACTCAAAAGACAACTGTTGACTACCCGATTCTTGCGGATTCGGATCGCCGGGTGAGCGAGCTCTATGGCATGATTCATCCCAACGCGCTGAATAACCTCACCGTACGTTCAGTTTTCATCATTGATCCCAATAAAAAGCTTCGCCTTCAAATCACCTACCCGGCGAGCACAGGTCGGAATTTCGCTGAGATCCTGCGGGTGATTGACTCTCTCCAGCTCACGGACAACTACCAGGTGGCCACTCCCGTCAATTGGAAGGAGGGAGAGGATTGTGTCGTCGTGCCCTCGATCCCGACGGACGCGGCGCGGGAGAAATTTCCCAAAGGTGTCACGGAGGTGCGGCCCTACCTCCGCCTCACGCCCCAGCCCAACAAGTAAGCCAGCCAGCCATGTCGCAATGGTGGCAGTGGCAGCCCAGCGCTGCCCAGGATGTCTCCAACAGTTTCGCGGTCATCGGCGTCGGACGCTTCGGTGGTGCCGTCTGTCGCGAATTGATCCGCGCCGGGGCGGAGGTGCTGGCCATTGATCTCAATGGTCGGGCGATTGATGGGTTGCTGCAGCAACTGCCCGCCATCGCGGCCCGCATCGTCGACTGCACCGATGAGGAGGCGCTGCGGGCGGCCGGCGCTCTGGATGTGGGCACGGTTGTGGTGGCGATCAGCGAGCCGATCGAGGCCAGCATCACCGCCACCCTCATCGTCAAGGATGCTCCGGAAACTCGGGTGCAGCAGGTGATCGCCAGGGCCACCAGCGATCTCCACGAAAAAATGCTGCGCCGGGTGGGAGCCGACAAGGTGGTGTTTCCCTCCAAGATGCAGGGGGCCCGGCTGGGGCAGGAGTTGATGCGTCCGAATCTGCTGGAACGGTTGCGACTGGACGATCGCAACAGCATTGAGGAGATCAAGGTGCCGCAAGCCTTTGTCGGCCGCTCCCTGCGCGATCTCAACCTCCGCAAGTCCTACAGCGTGAATGTGCTGGCCGCCGGTCCGGCCAACCAGTTGATGGTGAACCCGCCCGCTTCCCATGTGCTTCGGGCCGATGAGGTTTTGGTGGTGATGGGCAGCGCCGAGGCGCTTGAGGCCCTCCCCAGCCGCTGACGCCGATGTGGGTTCTGGGACTGATGAGCGGCACCAGCGCCGATGGGGTGGATGCGGTGCTGGTGCGCTTGGGCGGATCGAGCCGGCGACCCCGTTGGCGGGTGTCCCACACCGCCTCCATCCCCTATCCGGATGATCTGCGGCGCCGAATCATCGGCTGCGGCCAGGGTCAGCCCATGGCCGCGGCGGCCCTGCTCGACATGATGGAGGCGCTCACGGACATCCAGGCGGAGGCGGCCCGGGCCTGCGACCCCACTGGGCGGGCGGAGCTCGTGGGCTGCCATGGCCAGACCCTCTGGCACCGGCCTCCCGTGCCGGGACGGCGAGGGGCCAGCTGGCAGGCCCTGCAGGCTCCCCTGCTGGCCGAGCGGCTCCAGCGTCCGGTGGTCTTTGATTTTCGCGCTGCGGATCTGGCCCTGGGCGGACAGGGAGCGCCCCTGGTGCCCGCCACCGATGCGGCCTTGCTGGGGGGCGTCGCCGGCTGGCGGGCGGTGCTCAATCTGGGGGGGATCGCCAATGTCACCCTGCTCCCCCCCCGGCAGGGTCCCGATCGTCACCAGCCCGTGAGGGGGTGGGACTGCGGGCCCGCCAACACCCTGATCGATCTGGCGGTGCACCAGTTCAGCGAGGGACGCCTCAGCTTTGACGCGGCGGGCGAGTGGGCCCGACAGGGGTGCGTTGACGAGGCGGTCATCGCCCTCTGGCTCCAGGAGCCCTACCTCCGCCAACCGCCACCGAAATCCACGGGTCGGGAGGCGTATGGGGCGGAGGATCTGCGCTGGCGGTTGGACGTCCTGCGAGAGCGGAGCCCCGGGCTGACGGCCGCTGACGCCCTCGCCACCCTGACGGCGTTTTCGGCCGCCGCCGTGGCGCGGGATCTCCGGCGCGGCACGCCCCCTGTGGAGGTTCTGGTGGCGGGAGGCGGCACCCGCAACCTGTTCCTTCTGGACCAGTTGCGCCAGCGCTGTCAGGGGATGGTCGTCCGTCCCCTGGCCGAGATCGGGATCGGCGCCATGGAGCGGGAGGCTCTTGCGTTCGCCCTCTTGGCCTGGTGGCATGTGCGCGGGCATCCCGGCTCCCTTCCCTCGGTCACCGGGGCGCGTGGCCAGGCTGTTCTCGGTGTGCGGGCGAATCCGCCGTGGCAGAGCCGGCGTTTCAGTGTTCGAGGGGGCGCCAGAGGCGCAGGCGTCGGGGAGCCCCCCTGAGTCGGGAGGGTTTGCCCCGTTCCTGGCGTTCCAGGACTTCGCGGAAGCGCTCGGTCTGGCGTTCGCGCTCCCCTTGCCCCTGTCGACGCTGGCGATCCCGTTGACGCTCCAGGGCTTCGACCCCCTGCTGAATCAACACTTTGGCCATGTTGCTGACCGTGCGGGATTCGTCTTCGGCCAAGGAGGCCAGGCGCTCACAGAGATCCTCAGGCAACACCACCTGAATGCGGGGCGACTTTGGGCGCCCGCTGGAGGAAGTCTGTCGGGTCGCCACGACCGAGGGTTCGGATCGGATACAGAGAAGTGTACAAAGCTAGTCAAGGGTAGTATCCAGCACTATGCTTGTGGAACAGGTCCGCTCCTTCGCCTCCACCTCGTCCCCTTCGGAGTCCTCCATGACGCGATCCACCCCCTCCACCCCCGCCAAAGCTGGCGCCAGGGCTCCCAAGTCGCGTGCCAGGACCCCGCACCCTCGCCGCACGGCCGAGCGCAGTGACGTGTTGGTGTCCGCAGTGATCAGCACCTACCTGCTCACCCATCTGCATCACGTGCTCCAGCGCGCCGAGTACGGAGCCCAGCAGGAGGGCCGCGATGGATTGGCGGCCAACTACGCCCAGCTCCGCAAGGTGCTCTGCTTGGATGCGCGGAGCATGGAGGATGCCTCCGCCAGTGGCCTTTCTGACGATGGACGTCCCCTGGCGGCCTGATTCCCCGTCAACGAGCAGGCGGTAGCGTCAGGGGACCTGGATGCGCTCCGATGTCCGCCGCCAACGCTGCCGCGCTCTATGCCCGGATCCGTGAGGATTCAGACCTCACCCAATCCCTGTTCCGGCAGGCTCTCCAGGATCCCAGTGGAGCTCTCCAGCGCATTGTTGAGCTCGGCGCGGCTTGGGGGCTGGCCGTCACGGGCGACGAGGTGCGCGAGCATCTCGATGGGCTGGACGACAACGCCACCAAACAATGGCTTCTCAAGGCCCGCGGTGGCCTGTGACCGCCCGCCTTGGTGGACCAGGGGGATGGTGGAGGAGGTGCCGGGTTTCTGGCGTCGATGCGCTCCTCCCCCCTGAGCCCAGCTGAAAAACAGCCAGTAGCTCACCAGGGCGAGGCCGGCGGCCACGACCAGAGCGGCGAGTTGTTCCAGGCGCTTGATCATGGAGCCCTCGGCGTTCTGTCTCCGACGCCAGTCTGCCTGACGTCACTTGCGAGGATGG
>VGQX01000193.1 GCA_016882305.1 Cyanobacteria bacterium K_Offshore_surface_m2_239 | reverse complement strand
GCGTCAGGCAGCAGGTGGAGCGCCAGTCGCCGGGTCGGGCGGCCTGCAGGTCCTGGCTGGTCTGGCCGTGGAGCACCCGCAGGGCGTCGGGACCGCTGAGGCGCAGCAGGGCGATCGGCTGCTCCCACAGCAGCGGTCCGGCGGGGGGCCAGCTCCAGGGGGAGGGCGGAGGGGTGGTCATGGCGGGGTCAAGGGGTGGAGAGAGCGGGGGGCTGTTGTTGCAGTTGTTGTCGCGACCAGGTCGCCACCACCTGCTCCAGGGGGAAGAGGCAGCGCAAGTGCAGACCCTCCGCCTCCAGGGTGGCGGCGCCCCCCTCCTGCCGATCGACGATGGCCACCACCCGCTCGACGACGTAGCTGGCCTCTCGCAGCTGCCGAACCGCCTTGAGGGCCGAGCCGCCGGAGGTCACGACGTCTTCCAGCACGGTGACGCGTGCGCCGGCGGGGGGCAGGGGACCCTCCAGCCAGGCGCCGGTGCCATGGCCCTTGGCCTCCTTGCGCACGATCAAGGCGTCGAGGGGGCGTCCCTCCAGGGCGGCCTGCAGGGCGACGGCGCTCACCAGCGGATCCGCCCCCAGGGTGAGCCCCGCCACCGCCGCCGCGTCGGTCTCCACCGCGGGCAGCAGCAGCCGACCCAGCAAGGCCAGTCCCAGTCCGCTGAGACTCACGGGCTTGCAATTGACGTAGTGGGGGCTGGTGCGGCCGGAGGCGAGGGTGAAAGTGCCCTGGCGATAGGCGCGGCTGGCCAGCAGCGTCAGCAGCAGCGCCTCCTGCGCCGCGACGCTCTCCGGCAGCGGAGGGGGGGGGGACGGCGCAGACGCCATGGGGGAGGAAGGGACAGAGCTTGGGCAATGCTGCTGCATCGGCGAAAAACCGTTGGCCTCCGCTAACCTCCTCCAGGCAGGTCCTTTCCCGTTGCACCGAGCGCCGGAAGGTCCTCTCTCCAACCTGCAGGTTCCAGACCCTTCAGCCCCCCTCCGCCATGGCCGTGATCCGCTTGTCTCTCCGCCAACGGCCTGGCGCCCGAAGAGCGTCTCCAGGGGCCCCTGCTTCCCGGACCCTGCCTCTGGCCCTGGCCCTGGCCGCGTCTTCGGGCTCACTGCTCGCCGTGCCCGCCTCAGCCCAGACCGGCCCCGTCCTCTGCACCACCACCCTGGAGGCCCCACTGGTTCGCCCCGGCCAGCCTGCCAGTGAGCGGGGCGGTCCTCGGGAGGTCACCCGCTGCGGCGTGGTCGGCACGGTGCCTGATCTTGTGCGGCAGCGCTACTACAGCTACCGGGCCCCCTTCGCCCGAGGCGTGGACCTCACCCATCAGATCACCGACTTCTTTGGCCTGGCCATGGGCGGTGGCGACGGCACCCGCCTGATGGGCCTGGGCTTCCCGGATCAGGCCATCATCTGGGATGGCGTGGCGATCGAGAACACCAACCGCTTCCTCCTGGATCAGCAGGTTCAGCTCGTCCCCCGCCGCACTGCGGATCTCCCCTCCCCCTTCACCACCAGTGTCCGCACGGAAGGCGGCGGCCCCTCCACCCTGTCCTACCCTGATCCCGCCCCGGTTCCACGCTGACCCGTGGTCTGCGGGCCGGGCGCGGGGGTCTAGCAATCTGGTGAATGCAGCGAACTCATAATTCGCCTGAGCCGAGTTCGATCCTCGGGACCCCCATTTTCATCACCCAGGCAGAGCAACGGGTTTCTGCAAAGGCAAGGCACCAGGCCTCACGAAGCTCCGCGGATGGCCGATGGGGAGACCAACGGGCCGCTGCTGAGGGTGGGCTTCAGCTCCAGTCTCGCCTGGATCCCATTCAGAGGGCCGCCGGACGGATCGGCCCCCTGGCCCGCCTGTGCGAGCGGGGCCTGCTGGAGCGTCTGGAGCGGGGGCTCTATGGCTTGCCGGCCGCAGCCGTTCGTGAGCACGTCGATCTGGAGATCGTGGCCAGGCGGGTTCCCCAGGCAGTGTTCTGCCTGCTCACGGCCCTGCGGCTCCATGGCCTGGGGACACAGCAGCCCCGCCGCGTCTGGATCAGCCTGTCGCGGGGAGTTCATACCCCCGTCCTGCAGTTCCCTCCACTCGAGGTGATCCATGTCCAGCCGGCTCAAGGTCTACGGGGTGGAGAAAACCCTGGTCGATTGTTTTCGCCATCGCCGCCGGCTCGGGATGGAGCCGGTGCTGGAAGCCCTCAAGGACGCGTTCAGCCAGCGGCGGCTGAACGTCGATGAGCTGTGGCAGCAGGCCCAGGCCCAGCGGATGCAGCGGGTGATGGCCCCCTATCTGGAAGCCCTGCTTTGAAAACGAATAGGCACGTAACGATCTGGCGAGGCCTTCCTCCCTGAAGATCGAATAGAAAACGCTGATGACGATCTTGAGGTCACCCCGCGGAGGAATATTGGCGTCACCAAGAATGCGGCTTGTAGAACGCGCCTTTTGAGTCCGTCATGTTATTTGGATATTGGCAGCGGCTTACTATCCCAAGCCTCGCCTTGGTGATGTCCTTGAGCTTTGTGGCTACTTCCTGAAGGCCGTAGCTGGGCTGTCGCCCTGGCCGGCTCACTGGGCGCACAAATTCTGGTCTCCTTGCCAATGGTGTCTCGAACGACACGGATCGGTTCACAGAGGTCCGTGTCGTTGGTAATGACAATAGCGACATCGTAAAGGCAAAGGAAGCCGTCCTTGAGCAGGTGTGTTGCTAAATTTACGTCCGACATCTTCTCTTCGGTGATTCGAACAATTGCATGCTGGTCGCCTTTGGGGCAGTCAGGCTCTACGCAGTTGCCTCGCGATAATGGATTCGCAAGTGGTTTCCTCTTGTCGTTACTGAAGAACTTGCCCTTGATGATGACCAAGTCGGGACCCGTCTGGAGCGCTCTCCAGTAAACTCGTTGCCTCTTAGATGCGCCTGGATCTGATGGGTTGGCCGAAATCTCTGCCGTGAAATATTTGATCCTCTGAATATCGAGGTCCCGGAATAACTGCTCCGCAAGCAGCCTAAGGTTGAGCCACTTGCATCCCTTAGTCTTGTAGAGGGTTCCCGCGTACAGGTTGAACCCATCGACATAGACGTAGGCTTTTGGCAAGGCGTAGTGCGGGGGCAGATACGCAAAAGCCGCAAGAGGTGACTTCTGCGGCTCTGCACCCTGCCTACGGAGAGGCAGAGGGGCTATGAAACGAATGTAAGGGGCGTCCCAGCCGCCTGTCAATGGCCCAACGCAGCCTCTCGGAGGCGGCTGTGCGGCAAGGGAGTAGTTGCGACGCATCCCGGCCGGACAGCCGAGACAGCCGCGGGAACGGCTTGGCGATGGAGGAATGCACGGCATCGCCACAACCGGAAGTGGCACGCTGCAGAGCCTGGCTCCGCTGACGACGCGCTGCGGTCGTCGGCGGCTGTCCTTCAGCGTGCCACGGCTGCGCCGTGGCGTGCATCAGCCAGCCGCTGTCACATGTGCGCGTGATTGGGCTGCCGATCGGTTGCGGCAGGTATTCTTTGGCCGCGGGTCTGATTCTCCCGACGCCCCAGTCACTCCTTGCTGATTGGATCAACGCCACGGCGTCTTCCAGCACGTAGCGGTGGATCTCGCTCTCAGCTGCTCCGCCGCCGCCGGTGAACAGCGGCAAGCCGCTGGGCCTGTTCGTGGATTCCGGTCCTGCCGCCTCCGCTTCGCCGCCTTTCCCGCTCCCGACCAGGCTCACCGAGCCTCCGCGTTCTCGGTCGCTCTGCAGCAGGCCCGCAGCGATCAGCGATCTTCACCACCTCGCAGGTGGTCTCGTCCCAGCCGAGCAGATTGCGCAGTTCGCCATTCCCCGCCGAGCCGCCCAAGGCGTCCAGGTCGCAAAGAAGCGCCAGCCGCTGATCGTCTCTCCCCCGTCGGCCTCTCTTTCCTCTGCAACTCGCCTGGACGTCTGGTCCTCAGGTGTCGCCAGTGAGAGTCCGCCGAAACGGGCATGCGTGCGCTCCGCCAAGGCCCTGCGGGAGGGAACATCCATGGCAGCTCCTGTGGCGTCATGTCGTTCTTGCTTGGCGTGATTGATGGTCGGCACCATCGCGAATGGCTTGTTGTGCACCGCTTAGCCGGCGGCCGCTTTGCGGTTGTCATCGCTGCCGATCAGGGCCCAGCCCAGTTACACCCAGCTGGGGCAGGTGTGTTTCGCAGCGTCGGGTATCTGGTCGGGGGCTCGGGTGTCCGGCGACTGTCGCCCTTGGTCCCGAATGGCATCAGCAAATGGTTCATCAAGCCCACAGTCGCATCAGCCAAGGGGATGCGGCTGTGGCTCCTCTGTTCACACGCTTCCCTTGATCCGTCGACGGAGTCGTCGGGTGAAGCCCAGGGCAACGCCAACCCCGAGGGCTGGCAGGGGACCTGGTGCGCTCAGGGTCGTGTTGCTCTCGAGTGCGAGCAAACCTGTCGCCTCTGGATCGGTGACGATGGGGCTGAAGTCATACTCCAGACTGAGCTGGCTGGGGAAATCAGCGGAAAACGGGATATCAAAACTGGCGGGTTGACCAATCGCTGGCAAGAGATCGGCGACCGGTGCAAATCGGCCAGTGACAACCTTTTCTGTGACCAAGCCATCCCTGGCCTGGATCTGTAGAATTCCTGGCTCTCTCAAATAGGGATTATCCAGATTCATCGCTAGTCCTCCGTTGGTGAGTCGCCCGCTAAAACTCGTGCTCCAATCGATTGTCCCATTGCCTAGATCGCAAAAAGGATTGATTGCAAATGTGGCATTGATGGAGGCCAGAGTGGATTCGTTTGCGCTCAGCAAGGGCTGTCCTGCCGTGTTGTAAATGGATTCCGTGGGCAGGCCGGCGATGCAGGATGAATGCTGCATGTTGAAAGCCGGTGTCCATTGCAGAAGTCCGTCTTTCTTTTTTAATGATAGTCCGAAGTTTGATCTCGCCTGGGAAACAGCCCAGGATCCCTGGCAATCCATGTTGATATTGCTTAGGGAGTTGGCTGAGGCGTTGTAGGTGAGAGTAACCCCAAAAACTACATTATCACTGTTGAATGTGGCGCTGGAGGCGGCGGATGCCTGGGTGCAGGCACTGGCGCTGGAAATACTGTTGGAATTGCCGGGATTGTTGTTGATCCCGATCGGGCCGATGGTCGTGGTGGGGATGTTGTCAGAACCGTTGGCGGGTGCACTGGTGAGATAGTTGCCCGTGATCCCAGTCGTGGCATGGAAGATTCCATTTGGATTGTGATGATTAACCCAAAACAAATGATTTAAGCTGCTGGTCATGGATTGGGATTGGACTGCCTGGGGAAAGAAAAATGCGACATTGATGCTGGCAAGCAATGCGGAGGCCAAGGAGGAGAAGCCGAAGCGATAGTTCATCGAATTATCACGGTAGATCTGGATGTTAATTAGTTTAATTATTATTTGCTCGGGCTCAATACAAAACTTAAGCTGCTTTATCCCGTATCCAGAATCATTGATGGCGTCGTCTTTCTCGTCTTGTCTCTCTTCGGACGGCCTCTGCCTCCCGAGAGGTTCTGGCGCAGCCTGTCAGCATGGCCCCCAACCGCCCCGCCGAGGCCCCGCCAAGGCACAACCATGGCAAACGCTGGCCACCCCTCGGGCCCCGACAGCACCGGCGGCCAGCCGGCGGAGGTGCTGGCCGGCTCCATCGAGCGGGTCACCTTCCATAGCGCCGAGACCGGCTTTTGCGTGCTGCGGATCAAGGCGCGCGGCCATCGCGAGCTGGTCACGGTGGTGGGCCATGCGGCGGAGATCAGCGCCGGCGAATGGGTAACGGTCAGCGGCACCTGGGTGAACAGCCGCGAGCATGGCCAGCAGTTCAAGGCGGATTTCCTGCGCGCTTCGGCCCCCACCACCGCCGAGGGGATCGAGAAGTATCTGGGT
>VGQX01000192.1 GCA_016882305.1 Cyanobacteria bacterium K_Offshore_surface_m2_239 | reverse complement strand
GCCACCCGCCCCATTCCGCTCCCTCGTCCCATCCCCCGATGCCAGCCGCCAGCCCGATACGATCCGCCCGCTCCAGTGGGGAGAGCGAGATCTCCCCTGCCCGGGGCGCTCGCCAGCCGGAGCGGGGCCAACGTTTGGCGCAGGGGGCCAGCCAGGAGGGGCAGGGGCGGGAGGCCTTGCCGCTCCCCGATGGCCGCCCCGAGCTGGCCCGGCAGGAGAGCCTGCTCAGCCTGCTGGCCTCCAGCCCACGCCTGCAGCGCCAATGCGCCTGCGGGGCGCCCAGCGCGGGCGGGGGGAGCTGCGCGGCCTGTGAAGACAAGGGTCGCTCTCCCGTGCACCAATCCTCTCAAAGCCGACGGGCGACTTCAGAACCTCGGGCGGTTGCGGTTCAGGCCGCGACTAAGAAGAGTGGACCTGTCGCAGCCATTCCAACCGTTGAAGCCAACCCAGTGTTGAGCACAGAACGGAAGTCCATTGAATTAACGTCAAGTGGTCTTCCCCTTGATTCGCGCACCAGGAGATTCATGGAATCTCGATTTGGGGGGATTCAACTATCAAGCCTCACAGGAGGTACCCAATTAGGGGGGGAAACACAAGTGCTCAAGGAGCAATCGCTTGAGGTCGAGGCGGATCAAGCCGCCAGTCGTGTGATGAGCACGGTGGATCCGAGCACCAGCTCAAGTGTGGATTTCAGTCGAGTGACAATCCATAGCGATTCCAAGTCGGCCGCGATAGTGCGCTCCATCAATGCGCGTGCTTTCACCATGGGAACTCGGATTGCGATTGACCCGGACCAAGTCAATCTCAGCACCACGAATGGGCAGTGGCTTTTGGCTCATGAGTTGGCCCATACCATTCAACAGTCTCAGATTCCATCGAATTATCTTGATCATCCCGCCCAACGTCAGGATCGTAGTGTTGATCTTGCCGGTCAAATCTCTCGAACAATGAGAAGGGCGCGACGCTGGAGACAGCGTGCAGAGGATTGGCTGTCTGATCGTGCTGATGATGTCCAGGACGCAGGGGAACGCGCTCTCGACCATGGTCAGCAACTTGCCGAGGGAATGGAGCATGAGTGGGAGGCCATGCAAGGAGAAGGAAGTGGTTCGATCACGGAAATTCAGTTCGATGGATCTCATGTTGCCCTTCATGGCTCCACATCATATTCGGCTGCAGCAATCTCTGGTCTGCTGCCAAATCATCCAACTGCAGCTGGAATTAACTATACACATCCACAGTATCAACACCTTGCAAATATTGGCCCCATTCCTGAGGGGAGCTATTTTCTTGAGCCAAGCGAATCAGAAAGCAGTCCTCCTGGGACCTTCAATACATCAGCATGGGGCGTTCATCGCACGCGTCTGCACGAGAAACTTCTTACCAATCTTAGTCGATTGACATCAACTACCAGAACTGGAGGCTTTTATCTCCATCAGGATGCCAATCACAATGGAACAGCAGGTTGTATCGGCATTGTTTCAGCACGTGATAACGCGGAAATTCACAGGCTCATCCGCGCCAACACGGCTCGCATCCCAGTTGTCGTTTCCTATCCCACCCCATCAGCAACAACCGGTCAACAAGTCAGACCAGAAGCGCGAACTGAGCGACCCGTGCAGCGGCAGCAAAGTGATGAAATCCAGATCCCGCTCCTGCAGTCTTCAGGCCTTGTGGTGCAGCGACAGGAACAAACGCAAGCAGCTGCTTCTCCTTTACAACCTTCTGAGCATTACCTAGTACAAGCCGGAATGGAAAAACTTCAACAAGACTTATTGCTGTATTCCCAGGGAAGTTTTCCGGAGAATTACTATGAGCTCATTTCACGCTTCTTGTTTGAGAGAGCGCTTCAGCAAAACGGACGAAACTATGCTTTGGCCTTTGAGGTGTTAGACGACTTGGCTGATGGTGATCTTGGCTTTGCCTTTCAACGTGACTACACACGGATTGTCGGGACGGACAGTTCCAACGGTTGGGACAAAGTGCGGCATTTTACCTACACCGCTTTGCTTCAATATCGAAGTGGAGGATTTCTTGCCCCAGAGCTCTTCACCTATGGCAAAGAAATCTTTGACGGCATTGAGTCTATTTTTGGTGCTGATCCCGAGGGCTACAGCATTCCCGATATCCGTGCGGACAACCGTGGCGAGGCTTTTGCGGAAGAGATGCGAGAGAGGGAGCTCCGCGAACATCAAGCCAGGTTGCCTGTACTTCCGCCCCCTGTTCCCCTGATGCATGGGTTAAGTGCAGGTGGTGGCTTGCGAGGCTTGATGGCAAGAGATCGGCAACGAACGTTTGGTCAAGAACCCATCCTTCAACGACAGGAGGCAACAGGAGCCACGGTATCTGAAGACCATCTCGATCGTTTCCATGGGGATCCAGACGCAATCCTCAATCAGATTAACCCGTATCGTTATTGCCGACTGAATTGCCCAGCAACGGCAGACGCCTTTGAGAATTTTGTACGAACTGGGCGAATTGACGCCGCGCATTGCGACAGAGATGCTGAGCTGCGAGGCGAGCTGGGGTATTCCACAACCGGTCGTCTTTCTGCACCATATACTATAACATTAGAACGCGGAAGGGAGGGCCGAGGGCTGGAAGGCTTCCGCAGACGCGTCCAGAGACTTCTACGTGCCCATGGCGATGTTCTTGTTGTTGAGGCAGAGCGCACACAAGCTCAACAGAATGCCCGGCCAGGCCACCGGCTTTCTCAGCATCATTACTTCGTTATTGTTAGAATTCGCGATGTGCTTTTTATCGTGGATGCTTACCGGCGACAAGTTGATCAATTTGCCGGGCTGACCCATTATCTAAACGACATAAATGTTAGCTTTTTACGTTATATCCGAGCCGAATTTTCGGCTGTTCCGCAACAGCATCCATAGTGATCTTCATGTTGCAGCCTAACACCGAAGCCTATCGGCAAGCAGGCTGAACTTCATGCGCCCTAAGGTCTCCCCACCCGCCCCAGCCCCACCGTTGACCACCACCCTCTCCTCCTCCTGGAACGTAATTGTGATCGGCTCAGGCATCGGCGGCCTGGTGACCGCCAGCCAGCTGGCCGTCCAAGAGGATTACCATGTTCTGGTGCGTAGTCGTGGACGAGATACTGCCAACCTCGAGGTCAGACGCCGAAGGCGTAACTCCAATCGCATCCAAAGCGTCGGCAATGACGTAACGAGGGACGCCTAGGCGCCGTTTGCCAATTTTCTTAGCACCTTGACCTGCTAAAATTGGCGAGTAAGACGTTGACAAGCATCAGCGTGAGACGAAAAGCCATCTCCTCCACCCTGATCAATGGCACGCAAGAGAGTCGTCGTGGACTCGGCCACGAGCCGGCGGCCCGAACCCTCACGGATGGCCGCCCCGATCTCGCCCAGCAGGAGAGCCTGCTCAGCCTGATGGCCGCGAGCCCCCGCCTGCAGCGCCAATGCGCCTGCGGGGCGCCCAGCGCGGGCGGGGGGAGCTGCGCCGCCTGCGAAGCCAAAGTCTCCCCCGGGGCAGGCCAGAAGCTGCAAGCCAAGCTGGCGATCGGACCCGCAGACGATCCCCTGGAGCGGGAGGCGGATCAGGTGGCGGAGCGGGTGATGCGGATGGAGGATCCAAGGCCGATGACCGTCGGCCGCAGACCCCACCGAGTGCGGCGTTTGAAGGCGGAGGGCACTGGTTCACCAACAACCGCCCCCGCCAGTGTTGCTCGCGTCCTGGCCACGCCTGGCTACCCACTGGAGTCTGGGCTGCAACGAGAGATGAGCCATCGTCTTGGTTTCGACCTCTCGGGAGTGCGGATTCATACGGGACCTCAGGCTGAGCGCTCAGCGATGGAGGTGAATGCCCTTGCGTACACCGTTAAACAGCATATTGTCTTTGGATCTGGACAATTTGAACCGAATTCAGCCAAAGGTCTGCGCTTGCTGGCACATGAGTTGACTCACGTGGTCCAACAGAGTTACTCTGCCGAGCCATTTCTTCAGCGGTCTCTCGCTGGCTGTCAGGACCTTATCAATCAGCCAGGTGCTATCAGTCGCCTATCTGGCACGGCTATTCATTCCATTATTGGTGCCCATTTTCGTCAAACTGTCCCAGGAGCGCGTAGCGTCGTCATCCCTGGGGCATCCGCAGGCCCCCTTCGCTCCCAAGCGCTGTGTGGAGGGGATGATCCAGTCATTCGTCCTCAGCTGATCGGAGGGATGTCAGGCGCGGGGATCCCTGACTTGGCACGTCAGACGGGTGGCGGGATTCTTCAAGTAGCAGAGATCAAGCCTGCCGCGATTGAATGCCTCATTGATGGAGAAGAGCAACTGCTTCGTTATATTGATCAGGGAAATTCTCGTGATCCCGAGCAGATCGGATGGCGGACATCTCAAGGCTTGTCAGTGGTGTCGCCAATGCCCCAGACTGTTTACAGACCCCCTGAGTTCACGATTACGACACCAGGCATTGGAAGTTTGCAGTTGCGAACTGCCTGGTGTACTCCAGGACTTCTCACCTATTCAGTGAATGCTTCTGGAGGTGAGCGATTCGTTCCTGTGCCGCAAGCAGAACGAAATGTTTCCCGGCAGTCTATTCGAAATGATGCTCTCAGGCGTGGTGCTACCGCCGCGCTAGCCATAGGAGGTGCTGCAGTAGTAGCCGTCGCAGGCAGGGCTCTATGGCGGCACTTCTGGAGTGTTGTCGCAAGGAGATTTGCAATCAGGGGTGCTGCTGCTCTCGCCCTATCTGCCGCAGATGGTCCTCTCCCATTTGGTGAGCTTGTGTCATTGGGGTTGGGAGCGATCACAATTGTTCAAATTATTCAAGACTGGAATGAGTTATGGCATGAAGCGGACCAAGTGGCGGCAGCAGAAACATGAATGCAGCAAGCGAATGCCTTGTCAAGAATGAGTGGCTGAGCAGCATGAGAAAAATCAAAAACTCTGCTGTCAGTGAATTACTGGCGGTTGAGTTCCTCGCATTTGCCTTTAATCATCGCGATAGCTGCATGGATATGCAAATAGCCTAAAAGCGAAGGATCTGAAATCGTTAAATTATCTTATTTGATCGAGAAGCAAGAACTGGTCCCTGCGAAAAGCTTGCATTCCCCGCTGTGGTGTTCTTTCGCATTCCGTGGTAAAATGATTAGGGGATTTTCCCATGATTTCTTGTCGCTTTATAGAACACACGGGATCAGGAGCGCCTCGAGCTGCCGCCTTGGAAGGGCGCCCTGAGGTAGGTCGAGATGCACACACCACCAAAGCTTGCGGAACGCCACCGCTCGCAAGCTGTTCGAGCCTCTTGTGCAAGGAGTCCTGATGGACTTCTTACCAAAGGAACATCTCAACCCTGAGCGCCAGCGGCAGCCAACCTTAATGTCTTACAATCTTGGTTAAACCCCCAAATAAACAGCCGCACCACAATAATCAATTCTCTCCTCGCCTCCGATGCCTACAACGAGCTCGATAAAATCCAAACGCTCTACTGCTCAGGCTAAGCACACCCGTGACTGTCATGAAACCCTTCATGAGTCGGTTCAGGGTCGAGACCAAGGCAGAGTTCTGGGGCTGCAGGCCAAGCCACTGGCCGATGGACGCCCCGAGCGCGCTCAGCAGGAGAGCATGCTCAGCCTGATGGCCGCCAGCCCCCGCCTGCAGCGCCAATGCGCCTGCGGGGCGCCCAGCGCGGGCGGGGGGAGCTGCGCGGCCTGCGAGGAGAAGGCCTCCCCTCAGGGTCTGCAACGCAAGACCTTGGAAATCGGCGCGGCGGATGACTCCCTGGAGCGGGAGGCGGATCAGGTGGCGGAGCGGGTGATGCGGATGGAGGCGCCGGCTGAAGCCCCCCTGGAAACAAGTCAGCCGCGCAGGCCGGTGGTCTCGCGCACAACGGATGCAGCGGCTTTGGCTGGTGAGGCTCCGGCGTCTGTTCCTGCGGCATTGGCTTCCCCCG
>VGQX01000191.1 GCA_016882305.1 Cyanobacteria bacterium K_Offshore_surface_m2_239 | reverse complement strand
TGCTGTTGGAGGGAGGGCACAGCGAGCCCCCACAAACAAGTGCCACCATTTGTCATGGCAGCAGCGGGGCCTACCACGGGGAATGAAGCTACGTTCCAGCTGGAGCGGCTCAACCTGGCCATTCACGCCATACTGCAGTCATGGAAACGCTCACCGATGCCACTGCCGAGCCGCTCCCCGCAGACGCTGCTGCTGTTGCTGCGGCAGTGCCAGAGGCAATGGCGGCGCGGGGCCGTCTGATCCAGCAGGTGGAGGCGCTGCTGCGCGAATCTGGCACCAGCGAGCCGTTTGAGGCCGCCGCCTGGGTGGACCGCTGGTTGCGGCGCCCCAACCATGCCCTCGGCGGTGCCGCCCCCGAGCTCTACCTTCACACCCCGGAAGGGGAGGCCGTGATCGCCGGCCTGATCGGCGCCATGGCGGCCGGTTCCTACCTGTGATCCAGCGGCGGTGAGCGAGACGATCAGCAGCTGGCGCATCGCCAGCCCGGGCCTCACCTGGACGGCGAACGACCTCAGCGGCAACGGCTCCGCCCGCCATCCAGGGCGTTGGAATTCCCGGGATCAGCCGATCCTCTACAGCTCCGGTTCAATCGCCCTGGCCTGCCTGGAAACCGTGGTGCATCTGGCCGGCGACGATCCTTTGCCGTTCCAGCGTCAGCTGGTGCGGATCACCTTCCCCCGCCAGCACTGGGAGCAGCGCCGGATGTTTGCCGTGGAGCAGCGCAGCGGCTGGGACCTTTCCCCCACTCCAGAGACCGCCGAAGCCTGGCTCTCCGCAACCCGGGCCTGGGGCGATGCCTGGCTGCAGGGCCTCGAATCACTGATCGCCGAGGTGCCTTCGGTGATCGTGCCGGAGGAAAGCAACCTGCTGCTCAATCCCCGCCACCCAGCCCACCGGGAGGTGGTGGCCGAGATCGTGCGCCCCTGGGTCTACGACGCCCGTCTGCTGCCCGCGGCACGAGCCGCCACCCCCCAGGCGGGGCCGCCCTGGCGGCAGCCCCTCGGGGGTGGGGTGGCCCTGGAGATGGTGCCGATCCCAGCCGGGGAGTTCCGGATGGGCTCCTCAGACGATGAACCAGGGCGGGCGAGCAATGAAGGGTCCCAGCATCGGGTGCGTCTGGAGCTCTTCTCCCTGGGCCGCATGCCCATCACCCAGGGCCAGTGGCGGCAGGTGGCGCTCTGGCAGTCGGCGGCGGGAGAGCCTCCCTGGGAGCGGAAGCTGAAACCCGAGCCTGCTTATTTCCAGAGCGGCCAGCCCGAGGATGATCAACGGCCCGTGGAACAGGTGAGCTGGTTTGATGCGATGGAATTTTGCCGGCGCCTGAGCCGGCGCACGGGGCGCCACTACACCTTGCCCAGTGAAGCCCAGTGGGAATATGCCTGCCGGGCGGGAACAACCACGCCCTTTGCCTTTGGATCCGTCCTCAGCGAACGTCAGGCGAATGTGCTCTCTTCCGAGACCACGAAGGTGGGTAGGTTCCTCGCCAACGCCTGGGGCCTGTACGACATGCATGGCAATGTGTGGGAGTGGTGCCTTGATCATTGGCATGAGAATTATCTAGGCGCTCCGAATGATGGGCGAGCCTGGACCAATTGGGGTGCTGAGACTATGTCAAAGGTGCTGCGCGGCGGCTCCTGGTACTTCAACCCCAGGGTCTGCCGCTCGGCTCACCGCGGCCGCGCCCGGCCCGACGATGCCAGCGGCGGCGTCGGTTTCCGTGTGGTTTGCCTCCCCCAGGACCCTTCCCTCAACGCTTAATTCATTCATCCCTTAACACTTGGTTGTTTCTTAGCCCTGGTTGTTGGATGTTGGTTGTTAATCGTTCCAATCTGGCGCCGCAGGTGTCTCGGATTTCTTTAGCCTCTTTCATCCCTTGCCTTGCCTTGCCCCCCCCCCCCACTTCATGGGCGTGGACCAGAAGCCTTCCCAGTCCCATCAAGACCCGTCTGCCTCCACCATCGTTCGCCCCTCCGTCAGCTCAAGGAAGATCCGCGATCGCTCTCGGTTGCCGTTGGAGGGATCGAGCTGGACTCTTGCGGAAAGAGCAGCGCTGCCTGATCAAGGCGCTCAAGGCTTTCTCTCTGGCGTTCAGCTGCCTCAACCTGGCAGTTGGCGAGCAGGGCGGAGGCATCGAGAACGAAACGATGTGAATGGCACGGATCGTGGAGACCTGCTCACCTGTCCGGTCCGCCGCTGCCAACAGAACGCGCGGCTCCAGCGTCGTGCGCAACCCATTGCGCCAGCTGGCTTAGGCGACGTCTGATTGCATCCCTGCCACAAGGCCGCCAGCAAACCCAGCCACAGCCGCGCGTGCCCGAGCCAGCCTCCGAGTGCCGGCATGCGTTCATCAGCTACAGCCATGCCGATCGGGCCCGGGTGGAGCGGCTGAGGCGGATGATGGCGCCATTGCTGCGCGGCAGCGGCCAGGAATTGCGGCTCTGGGACGACAGCAGCATCGAGGCGGGAGGGGGTGCCGGGGCGATGCTGAGGGGACACCACGCCAGTCCCCACAGATCCACTACAGTCTGACCATATGGTCATCATCCCCCCATGGGAATTCGTTCGGTGCCTGTTGTTGAAGCCAAAGCCCGCTTCTCGGCTCTGCTGGCGGAGGTGGAGGCGGGCATGGAGGTGCGCATTACCCGCCGGGGGCGCACGGTGGCTCGGCTGGTCCCCGAGCCCGTGATCCACGCCGCCAGTCTCTTCGAGCCCTTCTGGGCCGATCCCCCCCCCGATCTGGTTGTTCTTGACGACTCCCCTCCCGAATCCGCACCGGATTTGGGTTGAGCAGCCGTGGCCTTCCTGCTGGATACCAACATCCTCGTGGCGGCGATCAAGGGCCATCCCGCCGTGGTGGAAGCTCTGCGATCCTTGGCACCCTCCGATCTGCTCCTGTCCTCGGTGGTGCTGGGCGAATTGGAGACGGGCGTGATCAAAAGCGCCTGGCCAGAGCGGAACCGCCTCCAGCTCCTCGCTTTGGTGGAACACCTTGAACTGGTGCCGGTCGATCGGGCCGTGGCCCTGGCCTACGCACAGATCCGCGCCACCCTTGAGCGCCAAGGCACGCCGATCGGCGCCAATGATCTCTGGATCGCCGCCCAGGCGCAGGCGCTGAACGCTGTCTTGGTGTCGGACAACACGCGGGAGTTCAGCAGGCTGGAGTGCCTGGCGCTGGTCAACTGGCTGCGCTGATTGCTGTCCCGAAACAGCCGCTGCTCTATCTGAGCCTGTTCTTCACGCAGCACCGAGGCAAAAACTGCGAGCTGCTCGATGGCATTCGCCTCCAAGGCGATCGACACCCTTGTGCAGCTCGGCATCGCCCTGGAGATCACCGGCGGCCGCCGCAATCGCCTGTTCGTCTCCGACGCCTGTTTGGCGATCCTCAGCAAGGGCACGGAGCCATGGTGAGGGTCCTGGATCTGAAGCCCTGCCAGGCCTCCCTGCCGCCTTCATTCCCCGGTGATGCTTGCCCTGTCCCCCATGTCCCGCGGCAGGGAAGCCCGCTGGTAGATCACCTGGCCAAACCGTTCGATGTGGGCCAACAGGCCCGGATGGGTGAGGGAGGCGAAGCGGGAGAGGTCGATCACCCAGGGGAGCAACAGGTCGTCGAGCTCGGAGTCGACCTTGGAGAGGGTGATGGCGCTGAGGTCGGAGCCGATCAAGGTGAGGTCGATGTCGGAGGAGGGGCGGTGGCGGCCGAGGGCGCGGGAGCCGTAGAGGATCGCCTGCTCCACGGCGGGATGGCCCGCGAGCACCTGCTGGATCGCCGCGAGGGCCGCTGGCGGCAAACCGGTGCGGGCGAGGGCGGCGGCGGAGGGGGAGAGGCTCACGCTGTTTCGGCGCTCAAGGCCGCGAAACGCTGGCGCAATGCCGCGAAGGCGGCGACATAGCGATCAATCACCTCCTCGGCGATCTGCTGGGCCTGCTCCAGGTTGTAGGTGTGGGACGACTGGTTGCGTGCCTTGATCATCGCCATCCAGGTGTCGCCATCAGCGATCAGCTCCGTTTGAAAGGCCAGGCGCGTGGCATCTCGGGAGCCGGTGATGCCTTGAATGCCCTGATGCTGCAGATAATCCTTGAGCAGGTTCCAGGCGAGCTCGTGGGTGAATTCGAAGCCCTGGATCAGGCCCTGCTGCTCCAGTTCGCTGAGCGCACGGGACCGGGCCAGGTCGACGCCGCGCTCCAGCACCAGCAGGGCGCGTTGGAAATTGTCGAAGCGCTGCCGCCAGCGGAGGTCGGTGTCGGGCATGGGGGGAGGTTAGGGAGTGCTTGTCTGCCTGCGCAAGCTTGCCCCTCGCGCTTGTACAGACCCCCGGGCGCCAATCCCGGTAAGGCCAGCCCGCCTTCGCTACCCTCTCCCTACCGCAATCAACCCATGGAGCGCCCCTACCTCCCCACTTTGACCGTGGTGGCAGGTGGCGACACCTCTGCGGGCGATTCAGCCGCGTTCGCCCCAGCGAAGCTTGATCCAGCAGGGTTCCCCTCGGCAGAGCTCGATCCAGCCGAGCTCGACGACCTGGTGGCCGGCCTGGTGGCGGACCTGAACACGATCGACGCGGTGAACGCCGCCCTGGCCAGCGCCGAGCCGAGTGCGCCGGGCAGCAAAGCCCTGGGGGCGTTGCTCCCGGGGGCGCTGACCGCGGAGGTGAATGGCGCCAACACGCGCAAACCGGGGCACCTGAACTGACCATCCGGCGAGATCTGGGGACATCCGCCTGCAGCCGGCATTTCTGACGGCATGGCCAGGGCGCTCATCGGACGCTGAAACGTCCACGCAAGCACCTCAATCCAGAGGCCTGAATTGAGCTCGAAAGCTTCTGCCCTGACCCCGCCTGGCCCTTCACCGGCCAAGTCGAAGCAGCTCTTACAGCTCTTACAGCGCTAAAATCCGAGAGTTGCAAGCTGTCGGTTTCGTGCCACGCCTGTCTCAACCCAGGAGCGCCCGCTCCAGCGCTTCCGGCCGTTCCCCATCGGAAAACCTTCCGCCTCCCACCCTCGCCAAGGCGGCACGTCTTGCTGCAGCTGCCCTGAATCAGGAGCAGAGGCTCCAGGCGGCCCAGACCCTGGTCGCCCTGGCTGGCCGCGTCGGATCGGCCTCCAGCGATGACCTGGAGGGATGGCTGGGGCCGGCACCTTCCGATCCGGTGGCCTTGGAGCTTCGGTCCTTGCGGCAACGGTTTGCCCTGCGGCGCCAACTGCTGAGTCGCACGATCAGTGCCGATGAGGTGGCTGATCTGCTTCAGACCCGCAGCCGGCAGACCCCACACGACCGAGCCAAGGCTGGAACGTTGCTGGCGATCCGAGACAACGGGCGTTTGCGCTTTCCTCTCTGCCAGTTCGACCCTGAGGGGCCCGATGGCGTGGTTCCAGGCCTGGCTGAGGTTCTCGCTGTGCTCGATGTCTCGCCCCTGGCCAAAGCGGCCTGGCTGGATCGGCCCCATCCCGCCTTCGCTGGCGCAACACCGATCGAACGGCTGAAAGCAGGCGATCTGGCTGACGTGGTGGCGGTGGGCCGCTGCGTGGGCCATGGTGAGGATTGATCCGCCGCCCCCCCGGCGGTCGGTTCGGCCTGTCTTCCACACCCTCCCGGCCGGAACGCGACTGCTGCGCATCTATGACCCTGGGGAATGGAACAACACCGCGCATACGTTTCGCCGTACAGGTGGTCCGAGGCTACGGTTTGATCATCATCTCGGACATGAGGAGCAAAGCCGCGGCATTCACTACTCGGCGCTGACGCTTGAAGGCTGTGTTGTGGAGGTCTTCGGCGATGACGGGATGATCTGCGCGGGGAGAAGGCGCCTGGGTTCGCTGCTACTCAAGCGAAAGCTCAGGCTGCTCGACCTGCGTGGTGAAGGGGCTTGGCGGGCAGGTGCCACAGCAGCGATCTGCAGTAGTACCTTGCACAGTGAGTCACAACCCTGGGCGCGTTACTTCTACGAGAGCGATGCGCATCTTGATGGCCTGCTGTATCCCAATGCCCAC
>VGQX01000190.1 GCA_016882305.1 Cyanobacteria bacterium K_Offshore_surface_m2_239 | reverse complement strand
CACCTCCGCGGCGCCGGGTTGGCATCCCAACCTCTGGCATCCCACCACCCAAGTGGCCCTCGCCGATCCGCCGCTGCGGGTCGTGGCCGGGCGGGGCGTGTGGTTGGAGCTGGATGACGGCCGCGAATTGATCGACGGCATCAGCAGCTGGTGGGTCACCCTCCACGGCCATGGCGAGCCCACCATCGCCGCCGCCATCGCCGCCCAGGCCAGCCGGCTGGAGCAGGTGATCTTCGCCAACTTCCGCCATCCCACCGCCGAGCGCCTCGCCGAACGCCTCAGCGCCCTCACCGGCCTGCCGCGCCTCTTCTTTTCCGACAACGGCTCCACCGCCGTGGAGGTGGCCCTGAAGATCGCCTGGCAGTGGTGGCGCAACCAGGGGGCGCCTCGCTCCCGGTTCATCGCCTTCGAGGGCGCTTATCACGGCGACACCATGGGCGCCATGGCCCTGGGGGAGCGCTCCCTCTTCACCGCTCCCTTTGATTCCCTGCTCTTTGAGGTCGCCCGCGCCCCCTGGCCCGCCACCTGGTGGGACGACGCCGCCGTGGAGCGCAAGGAGGTCGAGGCCCTCGACCAGCTGGAGCGCCTCCTGGAGACGCCCACCGCCGCCGTGATCCTGGAGCCGCTGCTGCAGGGCGCGAGCGGCATGCGCCAGGTGCGGCCAGGCTTTTTGCGGGAGGTGGAGCGGCGGGTGCGGCAGGCCGGCGCCCTGCTCATCGCCGATGAGGTGTTGATGGGCTTCGGCCGCGGCGGCGCCCTCTTCGCCAGCGCCCTCGCCGGCCTCACCCCCGATCTCATGGCCCTCTCCAAGGGCCTCACCGGCGGCTTTCTGCCGATGGGGGTGACGCTGGCCAGCGAACGGCTCCACGCCGGCTTCATCGGCACCGATCCCTCGCTCACCCTGTATCACGGCCACAGCTTCACGGCCAATCCCCTCGGCTGCGCCGCCGCCCTCGCCAGCCTCGATCTGCTCCTCGCCCGCCCCGACCGCCATGAGGGTTTCGCGGCGCGCCACCAGCCCCTGCTGGCGGAGCTCGCCCGGCGGCCCGGTGTGCGGCGGCCTCGGCTGCAGGGCACCATCGCCGCCTTCGACCTCATTCCCCCCCAGCGGGCGGCGCCGGAGGGCTACCTCAACCCGATCGGTCGCCAGCTGCAGCGCCGCCTGCTGCGCGAAGGCGTGTTCCTGCGGCCCCTGGGGAATGTGGTCTACCTGTTGCCGCCCCTGTGCATCAGCGATGCGGAGCTTGAGCAGTGCTACGAGGCCCTGGCCACCGCCCTCGGGGAGCTGTGAGGGCGCCTTTGAACGCCCTGCTGTCGGCAGGGCGCGGGTGAGCACTGCTCTGGTGAGGGGGCGAGTGATGCGGGCGCGGAGTCGACCTCGGAGGCGTCAAGGGCCGGCGAGGATGGCCGCCTCGGCGTCCGCCCGCGAGAGGCCATAGGGAAAGAGCCGCACGCTCTCGCCTCCCGGCTCCCGCCAGCTCACCTTCACCTCCTCCACCTCCAGCTCGATGCGGGCGGTCCAGGCCTCGCGGCGCAGGTCCCAGCGGGGGGAATAGGGCTCCTCCTGCCGGGCTCCCAACCCCCGCAGCCACTCCTCCAGGGCGGGCAGGGGATGGCTGTAAAGCGGGGTCTCCTCAGAGGGCATCGACATGGGAGGCGGCCGTCAGCGGCGAGGACCGGGGCTCCTCCACGATCCCACCCTCGGGGCCTGCGGGATGGAGCTCCGCCCACCAGCTGGGCCAGCGCACCAGCTCCGCCCCCCGCGCCCAGGCCACGCCCAAGCCCAACACCAGGCTGAACACCAGGGCGATGGCCAGCAGCAGCAGCGCGAACCACTCCCCCCCCGACAGCGCCCGCCGCAGCGACACCGGCGCCGGATTCGCCTGTCCCCCCGCAGGCGCGCCAGGGGGCGGCGGGGCGGGCAGACCAGGGCGGTGGAGGCCTTCGTCGTACAGGCGCCGGGCCCTTGGATCGCTGAGCACGCTGTAGGCCCGCTGGAGGCGCTGGAAGGCGCGGGCGGCCACCGGGGCCGGCAGGCTGGTGGTGTCCGGGTGGTAGCGCTTGCTCAGGCGGCGGAAGGCTTGGCGCAGCTGCTCGGTCGTCGCGCTGCGGGGCACCTGCAGCAGCTCGTAGAAGCCCACCGCAAGGAGGGGCATCCCGTCCAGCTCAGCTTCCGCCCCGGCGCCGGGCGTGTCAGGGCGCGGGTCGGCGGGGGAAGCGCTGGAGTCCGGGGACGCGGAGGACGACGGCATGGGCCGAGCGGCGTGGTGGACCCGGATGTCAGGCGGCATCCTAGGAAGAACCCTCCCGCCTGTCGCGGCTCGCTGGAGATGCGCATGGTTGATCCCCTGGCTCGGATCTGGGAACCGCTCGGTTGGCAGCCGGACGCCGCCCGGGTGGCGCGGTTCGAGCGCCTGCGGCATGAGCTCTGCCTCTGGAACTCCCGCCTCAACCTCACTCGCCTGGTGGAGGGCGACGACTACTGGATCGCCCAGGTGTACGACAGCCTCTGGCCCTGGCTGCCCCTGCTCCAGGCCGGCGACAGCTCTGCCCCGCAGCTGATCGATGTCGGCACCGGCGGCGGCTTCCCCGGCCTGGCCCTGGCCATCGCCCTGCCCAACGCCCACCTCACCCTGGTGGATTCCGTGGCGCGCAAGCTGGAGGCGGTGGAGGCCATGGCTCGGGAGGTGGGGCTGGCGGAACGGGTGAGCCTGCGCCGCGAGCGGGTGGAGCGCACCGGCCACGCCCCCGAGTGCCGGGGCCGGTTCGACGGGGCGATGGCGCGGGCGGTGGCCAGCGCGCCGGTGGTGGCGGAATATCTGGTGCCCCTGCTCAAGCCCGGCGGCCAGGCGGTGCTCTATCGCGGCCAGTGGTCTGACGCCGACCAGGCCGACCTGGAGCGCGCCCTGGTGCCCCTCCGCGCCCGGCTGGAGGGCCTGGAGCGGCGCGAGCTGCCCGCTGGCCGCGGCGTGCGCCACGCCGTGCGCCTCACCCCCCTCGCCCCCTGCCCCAAGGCCTATCCGCGGGCGGTGGGCCTGCCGGCCAAGGCGCCCCTGGGGCAGGGGGCGCCGGAACCCTGACGGGGAGGCGGCGAAACCCTGAGGGGGCGGATCAGGCTAGGTTCGCGCTGCCGTTCGCTGCGAGACCGTGCGCGCGCGCATCCGCTTGCTGGGTGACGATCTGCTGCTGCGACTGGAGGGTGAGGAGGAGAGCGACGCCGGGCGGTTTCCGCTCACAGAGGCCACCCTCGCCAGGCTCAGGGAGTGGACGTCGCGCTATCGGCGTTCGGTGCGGGCCGACGATCCGTCCTCCCTGGCGGCCATCGGCGCCGAGCTGGTCGCCTGGCTGGATGCGGCGGGGGGGATGACGCGCTGGCTGCGGGGAACGGGGGAGCGGTGGCTGGAGGTGGCTGTCGACCACGGGGGCACGGAAGCGGCCGCCGCCCTGCTGGATCTGCCCTGGGAGGTGTTGGCCCGGGGCGGCGATTTTCTGGCGGCGGACCCCACCCAGCCGTTCCTGGTGTTTCGCGGCCTCGCCCGCGGCGCCAACGCTCGTCCGGCCAGCCCCGCCCATCGCGATCTGGCGCTGATGTTCATGGCGGCGTCTCCCAGGGGGCAGCGCGAGCTCGACTTCGAGGCCGAGGAGGCCGCCATCCTCCAGGCCACCGCCCGCCTGCCCCTCCAGGTGGTGGTGGAGGAGAGCGGCTGCGGCGCGTTTCTGAAGGATCGCCTCGCCCGGGAGGGTCCCTTCGACAGCGTCCACCTCTCCTGCCACGGCGACCTCCTGCCGAATGGCGACCCCGTGCTGGCACTGGAGTCTCCCGAGGGGGAGCTGGCGTTGGTTTCGCCCGGCGATCTGGTGGCCATTCTCGGGGAGGAGAAGGCGGCGCTGGTGTTTCTGTCGGCCTGCCGCACCGCCGAGGCGAAGGCGGAGACGAGCGCGGCGATGCGGGAGTCGTTTGTTCGGGCGATGGTGCGGGCGGGTGTCGCCAATGCCGTGGGCTGGGATGGTTCGGTGTATGACAGCGACGCGATCCTGTTCGCGGAGGTGTTCTACAAGGAGCTGGCGGAGCAGGCCTCCGTGCCCTACGCGGCAGCCCGCGCCCGCTGCCAAGTGCTGCGGGAGCATCGCCAGGATCCACGACGCGGGCGCCACTGGCACCTGGCGCGGGTCTATGCCGGGCCGCTGGGCGCCGGGCCGTTGTGCGATCGCGCCAAACCCAAGCGCAGCCTGCGCAGGGATGCGGGCTACAAGGAGTTCCTCGACGCGGCCCAACGCCGCGTGCCGGTGGCGACAGCGCGCACGTTCGTGGGCCGACGGCGCGAGGCGCAGGCGGTGTTGCGGGCCTTTCGCGAGCGCCGCGGAGCGGGGGCGTTGCTGCTGGGCATGGGTGATCTGGGCAAGTCGAGCCTTGCCGCGCGCATCGCCAACCGTCTGCCGGGCCATCAGACGGTGGTGGTCTACGAGCGCTACGACGCCCTGGCGATCTTCGACCAGCTTGTGTCCGCCCTGCCGGGGAGGGAGCGGATCGAATGGAATCGGCTCTGGCGCCCGGCGATCGCGGAGCGTGGCGCCCGGCTGGGGGAGGCCCTTGAAGACCTGCTGAAGGGGCCGTTTGACCACCACCCCATCCTGCTGATCATCGACGATCTGGAGCGGATCCTTGAACCCCCCGCGCCCGAGGAGGAGGCCTCGCCGGTGCGGGAGGCTCCGGGCGCGGCGGAGGCCTGGCGCGAGAGCCTGGCGGCCGTGCTTCGGGCCTTCCGGGTGGCGGAAACCGACTCGCGACTGCTGCTCACCAGCCGCTTCCCGTTCCGCCTGCCCGATGGCCGCGGCGGTGATCTGGCCGCTGGCCTGGAGCGGGTGTCGCTGCGGGCGATGGAGGAGAAGGAGCGTGGGAAGCAATGGCGGGCGGCGGCGCGGGCGGCGGGCGAGGCGCTGCTCAACCCCGGCGAGGAGGAGGCCGTTCTGGTGCAACGGGCCCTGGTGGCGGCCGGTGGATTCCCCGGCCTTCAGGAGCTCCTCTGTCGCCCGCTGCTGGCGGGCGAGGTGGTGGTGGCTGGCGCGGCGATCGAGGCCGTGGAGCGCTGGCGCGCCTCCGGCGAGGCCCCGGCGGAGGGCAACGCCGCTGAGGAATTTTTCCAGCGGGTGTGCTTCCAGACCTATCGCGACGCCCTGTCCGCCAACCAGCGGACGCAGCTTCGGGCGACGACGCTGTTCGCCGAGAGCCTGCCCGTTCCCCTGGCCGCCTTGGAGGCGGCGGGCTGCGCCCTGGGCGTGGACGACCCCGCCGCCGCTCTGACGCGGCTGCTCAGCCTCGGCCTCGTGGAGGACTGGGGCATGCTCCGCAGCGTTGCCCACGGAGCGGCCAATCCCCTGGCGCGCTCGCTTCTGCCGGGGGCGTTGGCGCCGGAGGAGGAGAAGCGTCTGGCGGCCGCCGCGGTGGCGCCCCTGGCCCAGGCGTGGCGAGACGCGTCGGGCGACTTCCCTCCGGATCTGCAAGCGGTGGAGGCGGCGCGGTTGGCCTTGATCGGCGGCGCTGCGGCGGAGGTGTTGGAGCCGGCGGCGTTGGCTGCGGGGAGTTTTCTGTTCCGTGCTTTGCACGACGCGCGGGCGGCGTTGGCGATCCTTGAGCCCGCCAGGCTCCAGCTGGAGGAGCGTGGCTGCGGGGCCACACCCGGGCTGTTGCTGTTGGCCTCGAATTGCGCGGAGCGCATCGGCGAGAGCGCCTTGCGGCTCGCGCTTCTGGAGAAGGGCCTGGCCTTGAAAGAGGGCCGTCGCGTGGAACAGGCTCAATTGCTGGCTGTGCATGCGGAGGCGACGCTCGGGCGGGATGGACCGGAGCAGGCCCTGGAGCGGCTGCGCCAGGCGGCAACGGTGTTTGAGGAGGAAGGGGCTGTGCGAGAGCGTGCGGTGACGATGGGGAAGATTGCGGATGTGCTGCAGCAGCGAGGGGAGAGCGAGGAGGCGCTGCGAATCCGAAGGGAGGAGGAACTGCCTGTGTA
>VGQX01000189.1 GCA_016882305.1 Cyanobacteria bacterium K_Offshore_surface_m2_239 | reverse complement strand
CTCCCTTCACACTCCTCAATCATCTGGGGCGGTGCCGATGTAAGGTCAGCTTGATTCCAACGTGATCAGGCTTCCTTCGGCACGCTCAGCCGGCCTTGACCCCCCAGATCGTTCTTCGGGCTCCCTCCTCGGGCTCCGTCCGACGCCGCTCTTCTCCGGTCTTCACCGCTCACTGATCTTTCCGGGAAAGACCGGCACAAAAGAATCTGTTCCAGGACCCACTTTCGAATGACCATTTACGTTGGCAACCTCTCGTTTGAAGCCGAGCGGGAGGATCTCGTTGACCTTTTTGCCACCTATGGCGAGGTGCGCCAATGCAGCCTTCCCCTTGACCGGGAAACCGGCCGCAAACGTGGCTTCGCTTTTGTTGAGCTGGCCGATGCCGACTCCGAGCAGCGGGCCATTGACGACCTGCAGGATGTGGAGTGGATGGGCCGCATGATCCGCGTCAACAAAGCCACCCCTCGTGAAGGCGGCGGCGGTGGCGGTGGCGGCGGTGGTCCCCGTCCCCGCAGCGGTCGCGGCGGCGGCTACGGCGGTGGCGGCTATGGCGACCGCGATCGCTCGGCGCGGGTGGGCGGCTCGGTCCGCTGAGGTGTCGCGCCCCCCTCGGAGGGGGGGCTCCGCGACGGGCCATCGCGTCTCGGGGCTGGCCCGGCTGCTGCGGCAGCTCCAGCCCCATCGGCGCACCGTTGTTCTGGCCTCCCTCTGCTCCATTCTCAACAAGCTGTTTGACCTCGCCCCACCGGTCCTGATCGGCTTGGCCGTGGATGTGGTGGTGAAGCAAAACACCTCCTGGCTGGCCTCCCTGGGCTGGCAAACAGTGCCCTCCCAGTTGGCGATTCTGGCGGGGCTTTCTTTTGTCATCTGGACCGCGGAATCGCTGTTTGAATATCTCTATGGCGTGCTCTGGCGCAACCTGGCCCAGACGGTGCAGCACGAACTGCGTTTGGAGGGTTACGACCATCTGCAGCGGCTGGAGATGGCCTTTTTCGAGGCGGGCAGCAGTGGCCAACTGCTGACCATCCTCAACGACGACATCAACCAGCTGGAGCGCTTTCTCGACCATGGCGCCAATGAGGTATTGCAACTGATCACCACCGTTGTGGCGATCGGCACCGCGATGATGGTGCTCTCCCCCACCGTGGCCGGGGTCTCCTTTCTCCCCATCCCCGTCATCCTCTGGGGGTCCCTGCACTTCCAGCGCCGCCTGGCGCCTCTCTACGCCGATGTGCGACGCCGCGCCGCTGATCTCTCCAGCCGTCTGACCAACAATCTCGGCGGGATGTTGACGATCAAGAGTTATGCGGCGGAGAGTTGGGAGCTCGGGCGCCTGGCGGAGGATAGCGAGGCCTATCGCCTCAGCAATCAGCGAGCGATTCGCCTGTCGGCGGCCTTCGTGCCCTTGATCCGTTTCGCGATTCTGTTCGCCTTCCTCGCCATCCTGGTCATCGGCGGACTGCAGGCCTGGCAAGGGGTGATCGCCGTGGGCACCTACAGCTTTCTGGTGTTCATCACCCAGCGCCTGCTCTGGCCCCTCACCACCCTCGGCCGCACCCTGGATGACTACCAGCGGGCGATGGCCTCCACCGATCGCGTCCTCAATCTTCTCGACACCCCCGTCGCCATTCCCTCCGGCGAACGGCCCCTGCCCCGGGAGGAGGTGGCCGGGCACATCCGCTTCCAGGCGGTGACCTTCGCCTACAGCGGTCGCGAGCCGCTGCTGCGGCAGTTCGATCTGGAGATTCCAGCCGGGAGCACGATCGGCATCGTGGGCGCCACAGGCTCCGGCAAGAGCACGATCGTCAAACTGCTGCTGCGCCTCTATTCGCTTCAGTCCGGCGCGATCCTGCTGGATGGCCTGCCGATCGAGACCCTGCGGCTGACGGATCTGCGACGCGCCATCGCCCTGGTGAGCCAGGAGGTGTTCCTCTTTCCCGGCACCGTGGCGGAGAACATCGCCTACGGCAGCTTCGGGGCGCCCCGGGCCGCGATTCAACGGGCGGCCCTCCTGGCGGAGGCCGACGCCTTCATCCAATCCCTGCCCCGCGGCTATGAGACGGTGGTGGGCGAGCGGGGTCAGCGGCTCTCCGGAGGCCAGCGGCAACGCCTGGCCCTGGCCCGGGCCCTGCTGAAAGACCCGCCCGTGCTCATCCTCGATGAGGCCACCGCCGCCGTGGACAACGAGACGGAAGCCGCGATCCAGGCCTCCCTGGAGCGGGTCACCGCGGATCGCACCACCTTGGTGATCGCCCATCGGCTGAGCACGGTGCGCCACGCGGATCGCATCGTGGTCATGGAACAGGGCAGAATTTGCGAAAGTGGCCGCCATGACGACTTGCTTGCCGCCGGGGGTGCCTACGCCAGTCTCTGGCGGGTACAGGCTGGCTTGCGCGCCGATGAACCGCTGCGGTTGTGAGGCCTTCGCATAAATGCCGCGCCGCTCATCCTCCCGCCCCCGCCGCGCGCGTCGGGCACGCCGCTCCGGATCCGGCCTTCCCGTCTTGCTGGCGGTGGTCTTGGGGCTCGGCGCGGGCTTTGCGCTCTCCGGTCCGCTGGCCAAGCTGGTGGCCGGCGCCGGTCCGGCGAAGCCCAAACTCAACTGGACCAATCCGTTCAGCGGCTGGGTGACAGCCAGCCCAGAGGACGTGCTGATCCTGGGCATGGATGTGGGGGGAGGCAACACGGATGTGATCGCCACGATGCGGGTGGATGGCGGTCAAACCACCATCACCCAGATTCCGCGTGACAGCTATATCGAGACAGAGCAATATGGAGCTATGAAAATCAATGCGCTGTATTCTGCGGGAGGAATTGATGCTCTAAAGCGTGAAGTCTCGTCACGGATGGGACGTCCAATTCATCATCATCTGATTATCAATCTTGGCGCCATCCGTCGCATTGCCGACATGATGGGTGGCATTGAAGTGGATGTGCCCAAGCGCATGTTCTACACGGACAACACCCAGGGCTTGTACATCGATTTACAGCCTGGTCGTCAGACCTTGAAAGGGCGTGATCTGGAGGGTTTCCTGCGGTTTCGCCATGATGAAACCGGTGACATCGGCCGGATGGAGCGGCAGCAGATGGCGGTGCAGGCGCTCTTTCGCAAGTTGATGCGCCCCGATCAGCTCGTGCGCCTTCCGGCCCTGATGATGAGCACGGGGGAGGATCTGCGCACGGACATGGGTCCGATGGAGCTGGGAGGGCTGATCACGGGGATCGGCACGACCAAGTTGACCATCCACCATCTGGATGGGCGCCCCTTTGATCAAGGGGGCGTGAGCTATCTGGAGATCGACTGGCCCGCTCAAGCCGAACCAGAGGCGGCGGACCCTGAGGGTGGCGAGACGCCACGGCGCTCGTTCTTTTTGTTTTAGGGCCGCAACCGCTCCGGGAGCGTCCTGGCGGCTGGATTCAGCGGCGGCGACTCCAAGCCCGGCCCCGCCGCCAGCATCACCTGGCCGGCGCTGAGACCCACCAGCACATGCACCCGTAGACGGTTGGCATGGGGCCGGGCGCCGTGAGGAGGGCGGTCATGGCAGCAGGCGACGGGCCAGGGCGTCCGCGTGGGTCGGCACGCGGGAGAAGGCGGCGCTGAAGCCGGCGAACACCCACAACCCTGGCGCGTCCTCGACGGGGCCGACCAGGGGCTGGCCATCGACGCAGAAGCTCACCGGCACTTGCAAATAAGGGGCGTCAAGGGCGGCGAGGCGGGGATCGAGGGCGTGGAGGCCCTCCCGCAGGCGCGCCTCCATCCAGCGGGGATCGGGCGGCTCCAGGCCGTCAGCGGCGAGGGAGGGGCCGGCCGCGAGGAGGGAGGAGCCGTCAGCGGCGGGGATCAGGGTGATCTGCCCCACCACCAGCCCCTCCCCCCGGGGCGCCAGGCCGGCGTCGACGATCCAGGAGGCCTCCGCATGGGCGGCGCTGGCGGCCTCCAGGGCCGGCCGGCGCCAGTGGCGGGGCTGCACGATCCGTCCCCGGCGGGCCTGCTCCAGCCAGGGCGAGGCCGGCGTGGGCGACTCCAGCCGCAGCACCCCGGCCCAGCTGTGCCGCAGCCGGGGGGGAAGGGCGGGCCAGAGGGCGCGAACGCCCGCCCCGGCGGCCAGCACCACCTGGTCGGCTTCCAGGGGAGGGGGGCTGGCGGCGGCCGCGGGATCGGGAGCGGCGTCCACGGCCGGCTCGGGGTGCCAGTCGAGGCGCCAGCCGCCGCCCGGTCGTGCCGTCAGCCCGTCAACGTGGCCCGCCAGCCGCTCCACGCCCGCCGCCGCCAGGGCGACCTCCCGCCGCGCGGTCCAGAGGGCGGCATCGACGCGGGCGAGGGGAAGGGGCAGGGCGCGACTGAGGGCCGCCAAGGCCCCGGGCAGGCCGGGCCGCTCGTCGTGGACCACCAGGCCGCTGGGCCGCCAGCCGAGGGAGCCGTGGTGGTGTTCGAGCCGCCGCCAGGCGCGGGAGGCCCCCCCCCGGGGCAGGGCGCCATAGCTCAAGCCCGTGGCGGTTTGTCGCGCCGCGCCGATCAGCCGCACGCGCGCGCCGCGGCGGGCGAGGCCGAGGGCGAGCACGGTGCCGGCCAGGCCATCGCCGATCACGGTGATCGCCGGGCCGGCGGGAGGGCTGGGGCTCACACCAGGAGGGTCCACACCAGGAGGGTTCACACCAGCAGATTGAAGGAGGTGATCACCCGTTGGAAGAGCTCGCGCACCTTGGGCCAGCGGGCGTCGTTGGTGCTGGCGGCGAAGGTGTAGAGCCGGCCGCGATCGACCACCACCGTGGCCAGCTCGTGCCGGTTGCGGTCGCTCAAGTGCACGTCGTATTCGAGGTCGTAGAAGGTGCGCCCCCCCAGCTCCCGCTCGCGAGCCTCCACCAGATCGGCCTGGCGGCCGCTGCCCTCGGGGGCGATGACCACCTGCTTGAGGCGCTCACCCACGGCGTCGGCGCTGCCGAGATCGGTGAGGTCGTTGATCGTGTTGACGTCGGAGATCACCAGGCTGAGGGTTTCATCGCTGTTGATCAGGTCGTGGAACACCACCTGGGGGCCGTCGCTGACCTGCACGCGGTTCCAGCCCGTGGGGTAGAGGAAGGCGTAGCGCCCATCGGGGCTCTGGAAGGACTGCAGGCCCGCCGCCGACGCGCTGCAGGCCGTCAAGCCAGCGAAGAGGACCACGGCGAGCGCCGCCACCAGGAGGGAGCGGAACCAGCGGCCGGCCCGGTCGACGGCCGCCGCGCTCCCCCGGCGGGCGAGGTGGCGATCGGGATGGGGAAAGGGGAAGGGCATGGCGGGGGAGGCGCGACCCCCATTCTCCCCCCGGCCCGCCGCCCCTAGATTCACCGCACTCGCCCCCGCACCGCTGAGCGGTTTCACTCGTCCCCTGGCTCGGCTGATCGATCAGTTCGAGCGGCTGCCCGGCATCGGGCCGCGCACCGCCCAGCGCCTGGCGCTCCATCTGCTGCGCCAGCCGGAGGAGCAGATCCGCGCCTTCGCCGAGGCGCTGCTGGCGGCGCGCAGCCAGGTGGGCCAGTGCCGGCGTTGCTTTCACCTCTCGGCGGAGCCCCTCTGCGACATCTGCCGCAACACGGAGCGGCAGACGGGGCAGATCTGCGTGGTGGCCGACTCGCGGGATCTGCTGGCGATGGAGCGCACCCGCGAGTATCGCGGCGGTTATCACGTTTTGGGGGGGCTGATCTCGCCGATGGAGGGGGTGGGGCCGGAGGGGCTGCACATCCAGACGCTGGTGGAGCGGGTGGACCAGGAGAACGCCTCGGAGGTGATCCTCGCCCTCACCCCCAGCGTGGAGGGGGACACCACCAGCCTCTATCTCGCCCGCCTCTTGAAACCCTTCACCATCGTGAGCCGCATCGCCTACGGCCTGCCCATGGGCAGCGAGCTGGAATACGCCGATGAGGTGACCCTGGCGCGAGCCTTCGAGGGCCGGCGCCGCATGGATTGAGCTGTTTGCCGCAGCCGGCCGCCCCCGTTCCGCCTTCTCCGTTCCGCCCCCCCCCCGTTCCGCCTCGTCCGTTCCCTCCCCCCCCGACCTC
>VGQX01000188.1 GCA_016882305.1 Cyanobacteria bacterium K_Offshore_surface_m2_239 | reverse complement strand
CTCACCGCAGCCAACGGGCTCGTGAACACTACCGTCCGCGGCGTCTACGCCAGCGGCAGCACGATCTACGCAGCCACCTCCGGCGGGCTGAGCCTCTCCTCCAACGACGGCACCAGCTGGACCAACCTCACCACCACCAACGGGCTCGCGAACAACACCGTCCGCGGCGTCTACGCCAGCGGCAGCACGATCTACGCAGCCACCTCCGGCGGGCTGAGCCTCTCCTCCAACAACGGCACCAGCTGGACCAACTACACCACCGCCAACGGGCTCGGGAACAACATCGTCCGCGGCGTCTACGCCAGCGGCAGCACGATCTACGCAGCCACCATTGGCGGGCTGAGCGTTTCCTCCAACAACGGCACCAGCTGGACCAACCTCACCACCACCAACGGGCTCGCGAACAACACCGTCTACGGCGTCTACGCCAGCGGCAGCACGATCTACGCGGCGACCAATGGCGGGCTGAGCGTTTCCTCCAACAACGGCACCAGCTGGACCAACTACACCACCGCCAACGGGCTCGGGAGCAACGCCCTCCTCGGCGTCTACGCCAGCGGCAGCACGATCTACGCGGCGACCAGTAACAGCGGGCTGAGCATTGCCCCTGTGCCTGGCCCGTTGCCGATCCTTGGCGCCGTTTCAGCCTTTGGCTATTCCCGCAAGTTGCGCCGCCGCGTCAAGCTGGCCTCTCCCAGTTCCTGCCGCTGATCCAGGCCAACCCAAGGCCGGCCGATCCAAGCTCTGGTGCTTCCTCGCACTGTTTACAGGAACCCAGGTGAAAGCCATGCGCCAGCGGCTTGTTGCGGGGCTTTCCGTCAGCCGGTCTGCCCAGCCGCCGGCCCACCTCTCCCTGCAACGCGTTCCTGCCTGCAAAATCCCGCTCGATCGCCGCGCCTTCTTCGTGCGCCACTCCAATGGCTGGCCATCGCCCCGGGCCTGCTGCATCAGAAGCACAACTCAGCGATGACCTTACCATCCAAGCCTCCCAGCTGAGCGGCAACCTCCGCGACCAAAGGGCTGGTGCAGGCGCCTTAGCGTTGGACAGCTCACCCATGGGCCAGGCCATGCTCCAACCGCCCGCTCCCCCATGACGTCCTCGCTGGCCCCGTGAACGCTTACCTTCCGCTTTTGGAGCAGGCTTCACGCAGGCGAATGCGCTGACGCAGGCGGCGGCTGAAACCGTAGGCCGCACCCACGCCAAGCAGCGGCAGAGGGCCCGGCACCGGGTTGAAGACCCTCACATTGATTGTGTCAGCGGTGCCCGTGAGGGTCCAAGTGCCAAGGAGACCTGTCGATGGAGTCCAGCCAAAATCAGCCAAGGTCTTGCCGCTGAACGTGGCACGACTGATGATTGGATCTCCTGAAACGTACGTAGAATCGATGGCGAAAAATGCTGGGATAGTAATTGGCGGGAATGGAGGGGGAGGGAGAACATAAGGGTGGGCACTAAGGACTGTTGATCTGCCGCTCACGGCATCCGCTAAACCTTCACCAATCCCAGGGAATGAAACGAGTCCAGTCATGGGATAGGCAGGAAGCGATGCAGGCGAGATTACCCGCCCCGTACAGATCCTGCCCTGAGCAGGAGACAAAAAACCATTAGAGCAACCCGCAAGCTGGGGAATGGGTGAAGACAAATTCAAAGACCCATCCGTTTCGACGACAAGATCTCCCAATGATTCATAGATATTATAATTGAGAAGAGCCCTGGCCGGAGTGCAATCAACGGCCAAAGCCAAAGGCGTGAGCAGACAAAGCAACTAAAACCCGAACGATTTCATTGAGTCGTGCAAAAACCAGTTAATGCGTCTTACAGTGCCAGTGGCAGTGCCACTGCCAGTGGTGGGCCAGCATGAGAATCGTCATAAGACTTGATCTCTATACGGGCCAACCCAGATCCGCAGCCGCCTCAGGGAAGCAATTCATTTGGTCTGTCCGTCACCTTTCGGTCTTGGATCGTCGACCCCTCACGCCTCATTTGCCGAGGGTGGTCCGGGTCATGCAGCGAGCATTCCAAAACGTCGAGCTCGCTGAACCAGGGGGGCCAAAGATCCAGCGACTCCCGGAGCTGTCCGCAGAGCTTGCTACATGTGGGGCGCCTGCCTTGCGATTGTTCCGGGAGATGGAGATCCCCGGCCAGCCCCACGGGGTGACGGACCCTCGGGAGCGGCGTGGGTCCGCTTGGGGTGGCAAGGTGAGCCAGGGGGAGGTGACGGGTGGAAAGCGGAAAGATCCGTTTCGGGTCTGAAATCAAGCGGCGTTGATGCGCTGCCGCAAGCGGCGGCAGAAGCCGAAGGCTGCCCCTGCGCCGAGCACCGGCAGCGGGCCGGGGACCGGCGCGAGCACTTTGACGGAAACTGTGCCGGTGGAACTGGAAATCGGCCAAGAGGCAAGAATTCCGGGGGTCGTGCTCAGGCCAAGTTCAGCCAGGGATTGATTGGCTATAACAGCACTGCCGGCGATGGTGGCGCCGGAAACAAAATTGTCGATGAAGAGCGATTGAGAACCTTGAAGAAAAACTCTTTGTCCTGAGTAACTCGACAAATCTATAAATTCATCCAGGCTGCCGAAGGATCTGGGGCCACTGAGAAGGGGGAAGTTTGATCCGTTGTTGAAATAACCCGCTGAAATCATGGCTTGGCCAGGGTTCACCAGGGGTGAAAAACCGTTGGTGGCCAGGCTGGTTGCTGGCATGTTTATTCGTCCAGAAACGGTCATTTGCACATCGGCACCGTTCTGGGAGAACCCGACAACAAGATCGCCATCCCCCAACAGCGGTTGGCCAACCTTGACATCCACGGTTTCGCTGCTGCCGGCGATCGTCCAAGAGGCGAGAAGTCCAGGGGTCGAACTGAGTCCAAGGCCGGAAAGGGTGTTCTGGTTAAACGTTCCCAAACCGGATATGGTCGCGCCAGGACTATAGTTGTCGACCATCAATGACTGGGTCGAACCCCGCAAGAAGACTTTATTGCCAACATAACTCGACAAATTAACATAATCATCGAGGCTGCCAAAGGAATCGGCTCCACTGTCAAGGGTGAAATTCGTTCCGGTTGCGAATGAGCCAGTCGATATAAAGGCTTGACTGGAATTGAGCAGGTCCGAAAAGTTATTCGTAGCCAAACCGGCCGAAGGCGCGGAAAGTGATCCGGTCACTTTTAGTTTAACATCACTGTATTGTTGCCAGAATTCAAAGACGAGTCCGGCCTCCGCCGCGCCGGCGGTGAAGACTGTGCCTGACGACGCTGCCATGACGGCAAGCAGCGACAAGACATGCTTGTTTTTGCTATTCCTTTCCATGCAGGACCATCCACAATCGGTGTCATGATCCGCCGGCAGAACCATTGGCGAAGCATGCGCGTGTCGGTTTCGCGATTGGACTCGCGTGTCTTTCTTCACGATCCGGGGGGCGTTTGGGTTCCGGCCCGGCGCAGCTGTGTTCATGGTTCAGTGGGCAACGGCGGGACAGGCTCCGCGAAGCCCTGGATCGTCCCTCCAACCGCCCGTCTCGCCCGCAGCGGCCCTCCCCCTTGCGAGAGAATGGATGCAGTGACCCCACCGCCATGGCACCGGCCGCCCCCCACCGCCTTGGCCACGTGGCCCTGCGGGTGCAGGACATGGAGCGGGCCAAGGCCTTCTATGTGACCCTCGGCTTGCGTCTCACCTGGGAGGCCGGCGACTGGTGTTATCTCCAGTGGCCCGCAACCGGCGAGGGCATCGCCCTGCTCAGCCCCACCTACACCGCCGCCGGTCCCCACTTCGCCTTCCACTTCCAAAACCGCGCCGCCATCGATCAGACCCGTGAGGAGCTGGTGGCCCAGGGGCACACCTGCGGCCCCGTGCACGACCACCGCGACGGCACCGCCTCCTTTTACATGCAAGATCCCGAGGGCAACTGGCTGGAGCTGCTCTATGAGCCGGCGGAGGGCCTGCCCTCCAATGTGGGCGCCACCCCCATCCCCCTCTCCTATCCAAGCGGCGCGGCGTGAGCGACGGTATTCAGGCGGAGGCGCTGGAGCTGCTCGAATGGCCGCGCCTCTGCGCCCAGGTGGCCTCCTTCGCCACCACCCCCCTCGGCCAGCGCCAGGTGGAGGCCCTCCCCCTGGGCACCACGGCGGCGGAGAGCCAGACCCTGCTGGGGGAAACCACCGAGCTCCTCGCCCTCGACGGCCTCACGGAAGGAGGCTTGAGCTTCCAGGGGGTGGCCGACCTGCGCCACACCGCGGCCCTCTGCGGCAAAGGGGGCACCGCCGGCGGCGAGACCCTGCTGGAGGTGGCCACCACCCTGGCGGCGGCCCGCCGGCTGCGGCGCCAGATCGACGACCCCGCCCTGCGGCCCCTCACCACCGCCCTGGTGGAGGAGCTGCGCACCCTGCCGGAGCTGGAGCAGCGCCTGCGCTTCTGCCTGGAGGAGGGCGGTCGCGTGGCCGATCGCGCCAACCCCGCCCTGCAAGACTTGCGCCGCCAACTGGCAGGCGGACGGGCGGAGCGGCGGGAGCGGCTCCAGGAGCTTCTGCGCCGCTGGGCGCCGTTGCTCCAGGACACGGTGATTTCTGAGCGCAACGGCCGGCCGGTGCTGGCGGTGAAGGCGGGCGCGGCGGGACAGCTGGCGGGTCTGGTGCACGACAGCTCCGCCTCCGGCAGCACCGTGTTTCTGGAACCCCAGGCCGTGATTCCCCTCGGCAATCGCCTGCGCGAGCTGGAGGGGCGGGAGCGGGAGCTGGAGCAGGCCGTGCTGCTGGAACTCAGCGGGCTGGTGGGGGCGGAACAGGAGGCGCTCGAGGCCCTGCAACGGATCCTGCTGCGGCTGGAGACCGCCCACGCCCGCGCCCGCTACAGCGCCTGGAGCGGCGGCCTGCGCCCCGAGCTGGCGGCCCACCCCGGGGCGGCCTGGGTGTTGGAGGGCCTGCGCCATCCGCTGCTGCTCTGGCAGGAGCGGCGGGAAGGGAGGCAGCCGGTGGTGCCGGTGAGCGTGCGGGTGGAGGCGCCCGTGCGGGTGGTGGCGATCACCGGCCCCAACACCGGCGGCAAGACGGTGACCCTCAAGGCCGCAGGCCTGGCCGCCCTCATGGCCCGCGCCGGCCTGTTTCTGCCCTGTGCCGCCACGCCACGCCTGCCGTGGTGCGGGCAGGTGCTGGCAGACATCGGCGATGAGCAGTCGCTGCAGCAGAACCTCTCCACCTTCAGCGGCCACATCCGCCGCATCGCTCGCCTGCTGGAGGCGTTGCCTGCAGCGGAACGCGAGGGAGCGGCTGGCGCCTCCCTAGTGCTGCTGGATGAGGTGGGCGCCGGCACCGACCCCACGGAGGGGGCCGCCCTGGCCATCGCCCTGTTGCGCGTGCTCGCGGAGCGGGCCCGCCTGACGATCGCCACCACCCACTTCGGCGAGCTCAAGGCCCTCAAATACGCCGATCCCCGCTTTGAGAACGCCTCCGTCGCCTTCGACGTCGACACCCTCTCCCCCACCTACCACCTGCAGTGGGGCATCCCCGGCCGCAGCAACGCCCTGGCGATCGCCGCCCGCCTCGGCCTGGAGCCGACCGTGCTCGATCACGCCCGCGATCTGCTGGCGCCCCGGGGCGAGGGCGATGTGAACGCCGTGATCGCCGGGCTGGAAAGCCAACGCCAACGCCAGCAGGAGGCGGCGGAGGAGGCCGCCGCCCTGCTGGCGCGCACCGAGCTGCTGCATGAGGAATTGCTGGAGCGCTGGCGTCAACAGAAGGAGCAGAGCGCCGAACTCCAGGAGCAACGGCGCCAGGAGCTGGAGCGGTCGATCCGCTCCGGCCAGGGCGAGGTGCGACGCCTGATCCGACGCTTGCGACAGGCCGGCCAGGCCCAACCCACCCGGGCGGGGGAGGCGGCCCGGCAGGTGGGGCAGCGGCTGCGGCAATTGGAGGACGCCCACCGGCCCACGCCGGAACGGCGGGAGCACCAGGGCTGGCTGCCGAAGGTGGGCGAACGGGTGCGGGTGCTCTCCCTCGGCAAGGCCGGCGAGGTGCTCGCTCTCGACGACGACGGCCGCGAGCTCACCGTGCGCTGCGGC
>VGQX01000187.1 GCA_016882305.1 Cyanobacteria bacterium K_Offshore_surface_m2_239 | reverse complement strand
CGGGCTCCGTTGGTGCGGCCCAGTAAGCAAAAGGTGATCGCGGCACCTGGCTGAAGGGCGAGACATCGGCATCGAAGCGGAATTGGGATCCTGCCTGCACAGCTTCACGAAGCACAGCCGCCTTCTCGTCGACGGAGGCTTCAATGGCACGGATGAAGACGGTTTTCATCGGTTGATCTCCCCGTCGCGTTTCAGGGGCACGCCGCTGCCATGGGCGAGGTTGAAGGCGAGGCAGGCAAAGTATGGGATCCCTACAGCTTTCATGGTGAGGTCCCAGGATCCGGTTGTCTTGATGCGGAGCCTTCCGTGATGATGGGAGCACCCAGCTCCCGTAGAAGGCGGTCAGCCCAGAAGAGCGTACGGTGTAGCTGTATGGGATCTACATCAGCCAGAATCTTGAACGAGTGATATCCTTTATTGTACTTCTTTGCTGAAGTCTCTTTCAGGGCGTCATTAAGGGCTTGATTGATGACCTCCTTAGACAGCGCCTCCAAGGATGAATTGACCAGTGGCAGCTTGTTTTCGTTGATTTTGGGACCAAATGTCTTACGCAATGCCTTTCGATCGCAAAGCAACCAGGTCTCCATCGTCACATTCATCAAGTGCAGCTGTTCATCGGTGGCGCCACGGGGCCGGTCCCACTGATCGCGAGCTTTGACGTGTGCCCACGGATCAGCGGAGTCACCGGGCTTCAGAGCTGGTGCCAGCTCCTCGGCATCAACCAGCAGCCAAGTGTGGTTCTCATCAATGGCGAGTTCGTTGCAGAACGCCTCGTAGGCTTGCTGTCTTCCACCCATAGGCCGAACAGCGGGTTTCTCTGTGATGCCAGCTTTCTGAAACATCAGACTGAAAGCTCGTCGACATTCACTCCTGAGACTTGAGTTGTGGTCTCCGCCCCCTTCCACGTAGAGGATTCGCTCAGGCTTCTTCGTTGGCGTTTGCTTCTTCTTCGTCACCAGCGCAGTCCTCCCAGATGGCCCGACATCCACAAGGTTCCAAGAGTGCCAAATTCGCGCCAGGATTCGATCTCTTCTGGATCCAGCCGTTTGATTTGGGTGGTGGCCTCCGGCTTATCGCAGACGAGCACCACTTCAGGATGCTCCGTCATGGCATCCACCAGCTGGGTGGAATGGGTGGTGACGATCAGCTGAAAACGACTGCTGGCCTCCACCAGCAGATCACGCAGGATAGGAAAGACATCCGGATGCAACCCGAGTTCTGGCTCCTCAATCACCACCAGCCTGGCCTCACCAGGGTCCAGCAGAATCGCGAGCAGAGCCAGATAGCGGAGGGTGCCATCGGAGAGGCGGTGGGCAGGAATGTTGCGACTGCCTTCCGTGAGATACAGCTGTAGTCGTCCTCCCTCTGGGGCCACCTCCAGATCGGTGAAGTTGGGAGCCACCTCGGAGAGGTGGCTCAGAAGCCGCCGCTTGGTCTGGGGATCGCGTTTCAGCGTCATCAACCGTGCAGGCAGATTGCTGAAATCTTCCAGCAGCAGATTGGTTTGCACATCCGCCCTGCAGGCTTCACGAATCACACTGAGGGGGCCAAAGCTCCAGGAGCGGTAGATCAGGATCTCCTTGAATCGATCCCCCACTGCCGCAATTTCAGGGCTGTTCTCAGGATCGCGGCGTTGCGAGAGGATCGACTGGGTCTGGTCGATATCAGCGCGTTGCAGGCTGCGGTTCGTTCCCTTGACGTTCAGCATCGGACGACCCCTTTCATAGCCGAAGTAGAAATAAGGCTTCTTCTTGCCGGGCTCTGGAGACTCGTGCTCGATCCTTTCATCCAACACCACAAAGGAGCCTGCCTGGCTACCAAACTCAATGCGATAACGAACAGGGTTGTCTGCAGTATTCTTGGTCACCTGGCCTGGCTCGAAGACGATTTCAATCTTGGCCGATTCAGCTCGCGCTTCCGGGTCATGGCGCCAGATCCATTCGTCCACACCACCCCCTTGCCGGATTGGCAGCGGCAGATCGCGTGGAACAGCACGCAACACCGCAAAGGCCTCGGTGAGATTGGATTTGCCTGATCCGTTGGGGCCAATCACAACATTGAGGGGCTTTAAGGCCAGGGGAATTGCACCTGGGCCGAAGGAGAGGAAATCGGTCAGAACAATGGATTTCAGCATGATCATCCCTCCACGGCTTTAGTCGTGAGCGGAATGCCGCCGCGGCGGCCTTGGCAAAACTGCAGACGATAGATATCAGGCATATCATACTTACCTGTACTCATCGGGCGGACAACGCCTAGACTGGTCAAAGCTTGTTTGGCTGCCTCCGCATTGTTGAGTCGGATGCGTTGGAGCTCTGGATGATCGAGGGTGCCTTGATCGAGCCAGATGTCTTCGATCTCGGCAAAATCGAGCGGAACCAACTTCTGATTGGCGAGAGGCTGCATCAGCAGCTCAATCCAGGCATAGGCCTCTGCCATTTCACGCACTCTCTGATCCGAGGCCTGCCTCACTCCGGTATAGAGGCTCTTGTAGCCAATCGCCGTCAGGCAATCAGGGTTTGTTTCCTCCGTGTGCTGAGCCGCAGCGCGTATCGCAATCTGAAAGCTGCGTGGGCTGATGGCCCCATGGGCATCCGCTAGATGGGTGGGCAGCCACTTGTAGGGGAAACCGCGACGGGCATTCTCTCCCATGTAAGGGCCTGTGAGATGGTGAAACAGCCGTTCCTGCGTAGCGGGATCAAAGAAGGCTGCTGACGGAAGCGACCAATCATCTGGCTTCACCAGGGAGAGGGCTTGTTGTCGCTGTGGTTGACTCTTGGGAAAGTCCTGATTCCGTGCCGGAAACAGGATCGTGAACACATCCTGGCGGTAGGTTGTGCCTTCGGTGGGATGGTTGGCCAGTAGACGCCACAGCATGCCGTACAGCTCCGTCACCAACCAGTGCAGCCGCACGGAAGAAGCCTTCAGCTTTGAGGCATCAGCAAAGCGGCCAATCCGCTGGGGGTCAAACTGATCACTTCTCAAAAAGACTTTTGCATGAAGGCGGCGAAAGGACCGCAATTGCAGGGCACACTGGGATAATCCCTCCACAATGCGCTCCAGGCGGCGTGAATCGTTTGTGATCAGATCAAGAGCATCAAAGACGATCAGCATGTCGCGATCGGCTTTCACTAACTCCAGTTCCATGCTCTGGAGCAATCGCTCTGCGGCCTCGGTGTTGTCATTCAGCCAGTTCACCTTCAGCTGCCAGCTCTCGAGCGCAGGCAATGCTTCGGCGACAGCTTCGCTTTCACGACCGACAGCCCAGACAATGATGGTCTTCCAGATGGATTGTGCCGAGAACTGGTCAAGCAACTCATCCATCAGCTTCGCTGCGGGATAGAAGTCCAGGCTGAGTTGATCCTGAATCGTGGCAGCATTGCCAGAACCGGGAGCGATGATCGTATTCGCTTTGATGCGTGTATCGGGTGCCTCCCTGGCTAATTCCTCACGGTGAGAGCGCATTTGCAGCGCTGTCCACCAATCGCTTTTGCCGGTGCCCTGACCGCCCACAACAATCGGCACTGATAGGTTCAGGGCGCGCGCATGGGACTTGGGTACAAAAAAACGCGTCAAGTCGAGAAGCGGGCCCAGCTCGGCAGCGCCTTCAGGCTGGATAGCGCTGAAGATCGCGCTGCGAAGATCAGCAGGAGACAGCAGATAGTTGCTCATGGGTCTTGATCCCCACTGGCACTGCCAAAAAACTTCTGATCAAACCAGTTCAGAAATCCATCGTAAGCAATCGGCACGGCCCGCTCTGGCCAGCGAGACAGGGGATCGAGCGCCATCCTGCCGCGATTCCAGGTGATCTCGCGCGAAATATGATAAGTAATATTGGAAATCATGGCCTGCCCCCCTTGCGCTGGCAGTATGCCGCCACCTCCACCATGGCGCTGTCGAGCACGCCCTGGCCCAGATCGGCGAACACGGTGGGGGGGCCTCCTGCAGCAGCACCTCCTCGCGCCAGCGCTGGAAGCTGGAGAGGAAGAAGCCGGTGCGCGAGGTGATCGCCCCGAGGTAGCCGCCAGGATGCAGCAGCTCGATGCCCCGTTCCACGAAGGCGGCGTTGAGGTCGTTCTTGGTGCGGGGGTAAGCGCTCTCGAACTCCCGCTTGGCAGCAAGGCTCGCTGCGCCAAAGGGGGGGGTCATCAGCATCACGTCGTAACGCTGGCGGATCAGGTCGATGAAGGCGATGCCCTGGGCAGCGTCCTCTGCGAACAGGCGGCGCCGCACCGTCATCGAAGCTGGTGCTTTGGCCGCGTAGGCCGCAAGGGCCGCCACGGATCCGTTCCTCCGCTGAATCGAAAAACGAGGAATCGGAAATGCCAGACAGGTCAAACCCCAGCTGCCGGGCTGGCGGCTCGAACACAGGCAGCTGCAGCTGCTCCTCCTCTAAGAACTGGCGCCGCGCCTCGGCCACCGCCTTCTCCAAGGCCTGGTCGATGCGCAGCAGCGAGCCCAGCTCACCGGCCAGCTCCATGGCCTTCACCATCTGTTGGAACAGTTCACCCAGCACCCGTGGCTCCAGGCCAGAGGAAAAGTCAAGCACCAGCAGCTGATCACCGGGCATCGGTTCCGCCGTCACCACGTTGGTGCGCCGGATCGGCGGGCGCTCCGCAGCTGGGAGGCCCGCCTCCTGAAAGCCTCGCTGGGCTCGCATCCACAGGGCCAGGGCCGCGATCTGGGCCGCGCGGGGATCGATGTCCACCCCGTGGAGGTTGTGGCGCAAGACCAGTTCCGGCACCGCCTTCAGCAGGGCCTCCTCCGTGGGGTAGTCGCGGCGCAGGCTATTGCCGGTGACGGAGGAGGGGGGCTGCTCCTCGGCCCGCCACGCCTCCAGGTAGATGCCGGCCAGGCCCTGGCTGGGGTCGCCCGCCAGCAGATCGAAGCCATAGAGCAGGAAGTGGCCTGAACCGCAGGCCGGGTCCAGCAGCCGAAGATCGCGTGGATCCTTGGCGGGGCGCGGCAGCCGCTCGCTGTCTTTCACCAGGTAGTCGAGCTCGGCCAGCCGCGTGTTGCCCTGACGCATCTCCACCCACAGCTGGCCGAGGCTGTTGTCAGTGAGGAACTGCACCACATAGCGCGGCGTGAAGAACTGATTGCGCACCGCCAGCTCTCGGCTTGTGCGCGGCGCCTGGCTTTCGGCCCGCATCTGGCGACGCTCGTCTTCCCCGTTGAAATACTGATACACCCAGCCAATCGTTTCGTCTTCCTGCCACACCGCCGCCAGCTCTGGATCGTTGAGCAGCTCCAACAGAGCCGTGAAGGCCTTGCGGCCGGGCCAGAGCAGGGTGGCCGGATCCAGCCGGTTGAACAGCACCTTCACCTGGCGGCTCAGCTCATCCAGCAGCGATTCGATGTACAGCCGATAGCCGGGTGGCATCAGAGGGAGGACCTCAGGAGGGAGGACCAGCAGCGATGAACATGAAGCATGCCTGGCCAGCAGCTCCTGGTGGGGTGATTGTGCCCGTGCGGGGGATGGTCTGGTTGCCGCCTTGCCCAGCGCCCTGCCGCTGCTGCCTCCAGAGGCTCAGCCACAACGGAGCCTCCCATCGAAAGCCCCTGTCCCTTGCGGCATCCATCATTCCCTTCCTCGCCCCTGAACCCGGCTCTCCCACCCAAACGGGCAAAGGGTTGACCCCGCACCTGTGCCTGTCGCACCGGTGACCACAGCCCCTCCCTGAGGAGATTGCCGGCGGCAGGGCAGTTATTCCGGCCTCTCGCCCGGGGGGAATGGGCCAGGTGGGAGTGAGGAGCAGGCAGGAGCAGCTCGAGCTCCTCATCGGGAATAGAGTCTGCCCGTAAGACAAACGTTCATTTCCAAAGCCCAGCTCACCGCCTTCTTCGCCAAGGTGGAGGCCGATCCAGCCCTCAAGCTTCAAGTCGATGCGGCCGCCGATGTCGGCGCCATCGTGGCGATTGCCCTGGCGGAAGGATTCGCCTTCTCCCCAGCCAGCCTCTCGCGCCACCTGCGGGGCTGAAGAGGGGAACGTTCAGCGGCTCGTGGAGATGCCGCGTCACGGCCGCCATCTGCCAATCAAGGCTGAGCAAGGATGCGTACCGTTTGCTGA
>VGQX01000186.1 GCA_016882305.1 Cyanobacteria bacterium K_Offshore_surface_m2_239 | reverse complement strand
CATCCGGAGCGCCCTTGTGCCCATTGCAGGGCTTTCGGCTCATACCGCCCTGGCCTTGGCCTCTGATCAAGTAATCGACCCGCCTGCCGCCCCCGTCACTACGGCAAACCACCAGGCGGATCCACCCACCAGCGCCAGGCCCTCAGATGGCAAGCTCCAGCCACCAGCCCGAGCCCACCCCCTCCGCCATCCAGCGGCGGCCCCAGTTGCGCTCGGAGTAGCGCTGCCCCTTGCCGCTGCCGAGGGCGGTGGTCACGTAGCCGCCGCCCACCAGGTTGGCCTCGCCGTAGGGGTCGTGCATGAGCACCTGGCGGGTTTCTGGATCCCAGCCCACCACCAGGCTCCAGTGGCCACCGCCACGGGGAGCGTTGACAAGCCCGTGGTGGAGCCAGCCCACGGGGATGGGAAAGCCGAGGCGCAGCTGGGCGATGAGCTGCTCGATGCGGCCATCGGTGCGGAAGGTGGCCTGGATTCCCAACCGCCGCAGCGCCGCCACCTGGGCCTGGCTGTTGGTGGTGTCGCCAAAGCGCTGCACCAGGGCCAGGTAGCGATCATCCGGCTGGCCAGCACCCGCCAAGCAGCCCGGCTTGAGAGCCTCGGCCGCCATGGCGCAGGTGGAGGAGAAACACATCCGATCGCCTTGGGCGGTGGCGCTGTCGCGCTGGCAGAAGTAAAGCACCTTCAGGCTGAGGAGGGTTTGGCCGTCATCGGCCGGGCGGACGGCGGTGGGAGTGGCAGCCATGGGGTGGAAGGCGCAGGACTCCTGAGGGTTCCGGGGCCACCCACCCCGTCAGCATTCACACAGATCACCCTTCAGCGCCTTCCTTCGCAGGCCTCGCCGTCGCCATTGCCATCCAGGTAGGTGTTGCCTTGACGCAGGAGCTCTTGTGCCTGCTGCCAGGTCAGTTCTCGGCAATAGAGCCTGCCTGTGGGGCTGGTGCCAACAGCCTGCCCCCCTTGTCCACCGCCTGCTCCTCTCGTTCCCGAGGGTGCCAACTCAACAGGGGAGTGTCCCCCCGATCGCGGCAGACGCCGGCCTGTGCGGCTCGCCGCCCGCCCCTTGCCCCTTGCCCCTTGGCCACACTCTGGGTCTGTCGGCAAGCCGTGGCATCGCACTGGGCGATGTACTGCTCATAGACGAACGCCTGGCCCGTGCGCACCAGCTCCAGGTTCACGTTGCGGCCACTACGGATCACTTCGGCAACCGTGCGGCCATAGCGGTCGATGGTCTGGGGGCGGAGGCTCACCCGGGTGAGGCAGGGTCAGCGGTACACCTACAGTGATGGCATGGACATGTCTCGTATCACCCATGACCCTGCCCTGATGGGAGGGAAACCTTGCATCCGTGGGTTACGGATCACGGTATCGACAATTGTCGGACTTCTGGCGAGCGGAGAATCGCGCCAACGCATCCTGCAGGCCTATCCCCTGCTGGATGACGCCGACATTGACCAGGCCCTGTCCTACGCCGCATGGAGACTTCAAGCGACAGAGGAGTCGCTTCTTGCCAGTTGAGCCATGCTCAGGCTTCTGGTGGACATGAACCTGTCAGTGGAGTGGATTCCCGTCCTCAGAGGCGCTGGCCATGATGCCGTGCATTGGTTAGACGTTGGGGATCCACGAGCATTGGATTCGATCCTGATGCAATGGGCAGTGGCTCATCACAGAGCTGTCCTTACCCACGACCTGGATTTCGGTACCGCACTTGCACTGTCGGGCGCAGGAAAGCCCAGTGTGATTCAAATCCGTACTCTGAACACTTTACCCCACCATCTCAGCAAGATCTTATTACCGCTTCTGGAACGCTATCGGCAGGATATTGAGCATGGAGCGTTGATCATTGCCGACGAACGTCGACAGCGCGTCAGGATTCTTCCTCTCCAACGCGATTAGCTTTCTATCCTTTCTTGCCCAGATCGCTTTCTGGTTACTATCTGCTTGGCACGACTTCATGCGGCCTTGCATGAGTGACGCGGCCTTGCATGAGTGACACTGTCCTCAATCCCACAACTTCACCACCCCGGAACCCTCAAGGGTTCACCCAAGTGGAGCCGCCCATGGAGTCCCGTCGCCTGGTGGTTTGGCTCTCGGCCGGCATCCTCGGCTTCCAGGGCGGCACGCTGGTGCTCGACCTGATCCACTGCAGCGTCCTCTCCTGGCTCTACGTGCGCCGCTACGGGTTGGAGCAAGTGGTTCCGGCCGTGAGCGTGGAGCAGAGGCCGCCGGAGGGGATCGGGAGGGTTGCACCGGTGGGTGCTCCACCCTCTCAGGCCCAGCCTCTGGCCCCTGCTCCTGCCACCGCGTCAGCCAGCGCGGCAGGCCAGCCGCTGCCGAGCCCTCGGGCGGTGTCGATCGATCCCACTGAGGTCTTCTGCAACCGCCCCCGCAGCCGGGTGGATGACGCCGTGGGACAGGGGCTCAGCGTCCTGGCCGGGCTTGCCTTGGGGGGATCGGTGGGCAGTGGGGGGGCGAGGGGAGCAGCCGTGATGGAGGCAAGGCTCTTCCTAGACGGTCAAAATGAGGAGGCCTTGATCGATCTGCATGGCAGCCGCCCCCGCATCGCAACGTTTAACAGCGATCCTCCATCGAGAGGAGGATGTCTATGTGGCGGAGTGCCCGGAAGTGGGTTCGGTCAGTCAAGGGGACACCATCGAGGAAGCCCTGGCCAACCTTCGCGAGGCGACAGAGCTTTACTTGCAGGAGTGCCCCAGACCGATTCCAGTTCCAAGGCTGCTCACCACTTTTGAGGTGGACGTTGCCTAGGCTGCCTCGTGTGCCGGCCGCAGTTGTGATAGCCGCCCTGCAACGATTGGGTTTTCGTGTGGTGCGTCAAAAGGGAAGTCATGTGGTTCTGCGTCGCATGATCCAACAGGTTTCTGGAGAGGAGGTCAGCGTGAGTTGTGTTGTTCCCATGCACCGACGTGATCTCGCTGTTGGGACCCTCTCCAGCGTTTTGAAACAAGCCGGACTCGATGTTGAAACCTTCCTGGACGCCCTCTGATCCAACCCTTCAAGACGCCTGGTCCACCCGCTCCCTGGCCCGACGAAATGCCGCCACCACGCCGGCCTCTGAGGCCCAGGAATAGCTGCGGCATTGCACCTCGTAGGAATGGCCCATCGCGGCGGCGGCCGACCCGCCGTCGATGCCCCGCTGATGACAGCGGAGGCTATAGCTGTGACGAAAGCTGTAGGGCACCAGCCGTTCGCCCTTGGCGGCCAACTCCTCCTTCAGCGCCAACCATCCTGACTGGCGATTCAGGTAGGTCTTGAAGCAATCCGCCGCGCCATTGCCGCTCTCCAGCGGTGGCAGTTGGATCGCCTTCTTCTGCCAGCGCTCCAACAGCCGCCATTGCTGCACAGTTCCGTCCTTGCCGACCAGCGGGAGGGGCTCCAAGCGTCGGGGCTGGGTGGCGCCTCCGCCACTCCGTTTGCGGTAGCTGCACCACCAGTACCGCTCTCCACTCGCCGGATCCTGGCGTACCGAAAGATGCAGCAGCTCAATCGGCCGCAGGCCCAGCTCCGCAGCCAGACGCACCGCGTCCGCCCACCGCTGGCCCGTGGCATCCACCGGCAAGGAGTCCACCAAGGCCAGAATCTGCCTGTCCGTGAGGGGATCGCCTTTGTGATCAGGCCCCGCGTCGCCTGACTTCTGGCCCACATGGCGTCTGATGTCGCCTGGTGGATCCCAAAGGTCTGGAAAGCTCTCCCGTTCAACGCAGTGCCGCAGGAACTGACAAAGGCTCTGGGCACGGATTTGTCGCATGCGGCTCCCCGGCGGCCAGTCGCGAATCGCTTGATCAATCAAATCAACCTCGACTATCCGGGCCTCTACCCGCTCTTGGCGCTGGCCTTCGGGTTGGTGGCCTTCGGGCTGGCGGCGGTGCTGGGCGGCAGCGGTTTTCTGGCCGTGTACATCGCCGGGATCGTGCTGGGCAGCAGCTCGCTGGTGTTTCGGCGCGGCATCTTCTCCTTCCACGACGCCACCGCCTGGCTGGGGCAGATCGTGCTGTTCGTGATGCTGGGCCTGCTCAGCTTCCCCAGTCGCCTGCTGGCGGTGGCCTGGGAGGGCCTGCTGATCGCCCTGGTGCTGATCCTGGTGGCCCGGCCCCTGGCCGTGTGGGCGTCGGCGCTGCCGTTCCAGTTCCGCCGCCGCGAGCTCACCTTCCTCTCCTGGGTGGGCCTCAAGGGAGCCGTGCCGATCACCCTGGCCACCTTCCCCCTGCTGGCGGGGGTGCCCAAGAGCGGCCAGATTTTCAACGCGGTGTTCTTCGTGGTGCTGCTCTCAGCACTCACCCAGGGCTGGTCGCTGCCGCTGGTGGCCCGCTGGCTGCAGATCGGCCGCCCCGCCGATCCCTTCCCTGCGCTGACGGTGGAGATCAATGCGCTGCGCCAGATGGATGGCGAGATCGTCGATTACACCGTCAAGCCGAGAACCCACGTCACCGGCCAGCGGCTGGTTGATCTGGCTCTCCCCGATGGCGTCGTTGTCACGCTGGTCGTTCGAGGGCGCGAGGTGGTGATGCCCCGTGGCACCACGGTGCTGATGCCGGGGGACCATGTGTTCGTGGCCATGCGCATGACTCTGGAGCCACTGATCAATCGGCTGTTCGAGCCGGATCCGGAGCCCGCCGTGCTGCCCTCAGGTCTGCGGTTGAGCTTCCACTCAGCCACCAGCCTGGAGCAGCTGCATCATTTCCTCGGGCTGCCGCTGCCGCAGGGCATCAGCCCGGAATGGGCGGCCCAGAGCCTCGGCGTGCTGCTGGCGCAGGCGCGCCCCGACCCTGAAGTGTCGATCGGCGTTCTGCAGCTGCAACGCGGCACTGATCGGGACCACGTCACCGTGACCAGCCCCGCCCGGCAGGCCTGAATCGGCGACATCCCGCAGGGCTCAACCGCCATGGCACCGCAGCCCCACACCTGTCAGTACAGGTGTGCGCCCGCAGTTGTCGCCATGGTGCCGGTCACGCTCTCCCATCTGCGGCCCTCCCGCAAAGAGGAGATCGAGGACTGGCCCTATCTCGATGAGGCCGTGCTTCTCAGGACCCGCAGCCGCAGGGTCTGCGTGACCTGCCACTGGTTCCGCCACCACGCCGGGGTGAACTGCATCCCGGTACTCACCTGCCAGCTGCACCAGGGCTTGATCGCCCACGGCGAGCACCTCGCCAGCCGCTGCCAGGGTTGGACCGACAACCAGGTGCGGCAGAAGGTCTGGGCGCCGGAGGTGGCCTGAGCGGCCCATGCACGTCGGTGACCGGAAGCGACCGCCGCTCTCGCCCCAGGAAGGCTGGCTGAGTGACGGCCGCCAGGTGCTGCACTTCAGGCCGCTGCGCTACGCGCGCTGGGAGCAGGCACTGGAGGTGACGCTGGGAGAGCTGATGGCCAGCGGTGAGCCGCCGCTGCTCAAAAAGCGTCGGGAGCTCACCCGTGAGCAGGCGATCAGGCTCTGGCGTCAGAAGCGCCAGCAGGGCGCCTTTGCAAAGGGGAACGAGCTGGAGATCCGGCGCCTACCTGAGGTGAGCGTCGAGACCGCTGATGTGACTGGCGAGGATGCCGGCGGGGGCTTCACGACGCGGGGCAGACCTTCGCTCGATTGGCGGACGGCCTGTTGCCTCGGTAGAGCGTGGCAGGAACGCCATCCAGGCTGGTTGTTGCTCGTCCGATGGGGAAGAGACCTCAAGGCCCTGAACGCGCTACAGGGGCCTCGAGTCAGGCACTCAACTGAGGTGGGCACCCCAGCAGCTTGTGTGTAGCATTATGAAACAACGGAACTTGGTCTCCGTAAAGCAAGCCTTTATCTCGCCCCCATGCATCCAACAATGCCGGCACTGGATAAAGCACCAGAATGTTAGCGCCGCTTGGCTTGGATCGCAGAAGACAAGGCCCCACTGCCTGTGCCTCCAAGTAGGGCTTGCTGAAAAACCCAAATCCGTTGCGCCACAGTTGATTCCAGGCTTAATCTCGCGTTAGGATGGGACGCAATCGGCCATTCCTGGCTTAGAAGAACCTGCTGACTCGCAAATGTACGTTTCTCAGCACACTGGTCAGCTATCGATTGAAGAGTTTCATTCGCCCTTTGGTGGA
>VGQX01000185.1 GCA_016882305.1 Cyanobacteria bacterium K_Offshore_surface_m2_239 | reverse complement strand
CTTGAGCGGCGGCTCCGCATCAAACCCTTTTTGCCCCGGACAACCTCATGGTTGCCGGACAAGCGGCGCACGATGGCATCCCTGCCACAATCGACCCAACAACACCAGCCGCTGCCGCGCGTGCCCCAGCCAGCTTGCGAGCGCCGGCATGTATTCATCAGCTACAGCCATGCCGATCGGGCCTGGGTGGAGCGGATTCGCCTGGTGATGGCCCCCCTGCTGCGGCAGGAAGGCAACAGCCTGCAGCTCTGGGACGACAGCCAGATCGAACCCGGGTCCAAGTGGCAGGCGGAAATCGAAACCGCGTTGGCTCGGGCCCAGGTGGCGCTGCTGTTGGTGAGCGCCGATTTTCTGGCCTCGGAGTTTGTGATGGGCAAGGAGGTGCCGGCGCTGTTGCGGGCGGCGGATGCCGAGGGGGTGACGATCCTCTGGGTCCCCCTCAGCGCCTGTCTGGTGCGGCACACGCCGATCCATGCCTACCAGGCGGTGCTGGCGCCAGAGCACACTCTTGATGCGATGGAGCCACATCAGCAACGCCACGCCTTGGTGCGCATCGCCGAGGCGGTTCACGATGCTCTGCGGCAGGCGGAGGAGCGCGCGCGGCGGCGGGAGTTGGAGGAGCAACAGGCCCGGCAACGGCTGGAGCTGCAGGAGCGGCAAGCGGCCGCCGCGGCGGAACGCCAGAGGGCTGAGGAAGCGGCCAGATCGCGCCAACAGGAGCGACTGGCCGCCGAGGCGGCTGAACGACAGCGCCAGCAGCAGCTGGCTGCGGATCGCGCCCTTCAGGACCAAGTCCGCCGCCAGCAGCTCAGCGAGCAACGCCAGCGGGCCGCAACTGAGCGCGCCCAGACCCGCAAGGCGCCCAGCGCCTCGGGGGGCGCCTCGGGGGGCGAGGGGGGAGGGCTGGCCTGGCAGCCCAATCTGCCCGGCTGGTTCACCCGGCCGGAGCCGCCCCAGCTCCCCCGCCTTAGCCGCCGCCAGCTGTTGGTCATCGCCGCTGCGGTGCCGCTGGCGGCCGTGGGCATCGGCAGGGTGAGGCAGGGATCGAGGGAAGCGGTGAACCGGGGTTCACTCGCCCTGCCGGCGTCTCTGCCGCCCTCGGCCATTGATGTCAACCACGGTTGGCTGGAGCGGCAAGCGGGCGGCTGGCAGGTGCGCAGCCGCTCCATTTCCGTGCAGGCGGTAGATCAACCCCTGGGCAATGGCAGCACCCTGCGGATGATCGTGGTTCCAGCGGGGCGTTTCCGCATGGGATCCCCCGCCAGCGAGCCGGAGCGATCTGAAGCTGAAGGCCCTCAACATGAGGTGCGGCTGGCTTCCTTCCGCTTCAGCCAGGCACCCATCACCCAGGCCCAGTGGCGGGCGGTGATGCAGACCAACCCCTCGCACTTCCGCGACAAGCCCGACAGCGATCAGCGGCCGGTGGAGCAGGTGAGCTGGCCTGAGGCGATGGAGTTTTGCAAGCGCTTGAGCCAACGCACGGGACGCCATTACACCCTGCCAAGCGAGGCCCAATGGGAATATGCCTGCCGGGCGGGATCCACCACGCCCTTTGCTTTTGGTGCCACCATCACGACGGATTTAGCCAATTATGATGGTAACTACACGTATAGTGATGGTCCGAAAGGGGTCTACCGAGAGCAGACCACACCGGTGGGGATGTTCGCCGCCAACGCCTGGGGCCTGCAAGACATGCACGGCAACGTGTGGGAGTGGTGCCTGGATCATTGGCATGCCAGCTATGCAGGGGCTCCTGCGGATGGCACAGCCTGGGTTGATTCAGAAGCTGAAAAGAGTGGAGCTGATCGGCTGCTGCGCGGCGGCTCCTGGTTCGACGGCCCCAGGTTCTGCCGCTCGGCTCACCGCTTCCACGGCCTGCCCGGCAATGCCCACTACGACGTTGGGTTCCGTGTGGTCTGCCTCCCCCAGGACCCTTCCCTTAACTTTTAATCCATCAATCCCTCAACACTGGCTGTTTCTTAACCCTGGCTGTTGGATTGCGGTTGTTGGCTGTTGGTTTGCGGCTGTTCACCCCCCGGCGCCGCAGGCGCCTCGCCGCCCTGGGGCCTTACCCCAGCAAGCAGGCCAATAGCGGCACCGGGATCGTCCAGCTGGGATGGCTGAGATCGAGGATTGATTGGGTGGCCATCACACCGCGGCCGTAGCGGCCTTCGAGCACCAGCGCCTCCAGGCGCCAGCCCTGGTCCACCCAATTCGATTCGATCGTCCCAGCCGGTGCGACCCGCCAACAGATGGGCCTGCAGATCCTCCTGGCTCATCCAGCCGCCGCCGCGGCCCACCAGGGATTGGCGTCAGACAGCAGGCGCCGCAGCTCGTCGTCGCGCATCCGAGATTCCGATCACCCCTTCAAGGTAGGGGGTTTCGCCGGCAGCCCGGCATCGCTCGCGCCTCACGCCTGCCACGATGGTTCTCGCGAAGACGGCCAGCGCGGAACGTGCCCCAGCCAGCCCCCGATCGCCGGCCTGTATTCATCAGCGGTAGCGCCCTGAATGGGTTGCCGGCGTTTGATCGCGAGCCGTTGCCAGTGGAGGGAGATCTCGAGCGGGTCGCGGCTGTCGCTGATGGCCGGGCCCATCAACAACACCGCCGCCAGCACGCTGGCGCCCACATGAAGGGCCGCCAGCGCCGCTTCCGCAGAATCTCCTGCCGTGCTCCAAGGGACAAGAACATCAGGCCCACCACCAACACGCCGCTCCAGTGATGGGAAATTCAGAAGTCGAGCTTGGGGGGATGGTCGATGACGCGAAGCACCTCGGGTTGCGCGCCGAGGGCGAACTCGCCAAGACAGGTGAGCAGGGCGAAGGCCAGGCGGGCCGCCTTGCCGGTGGCCTGCCAGAGGGCCGCCAGGGCGGCGCTGGTGCCCGCTAGTATGAACAGTATCAGTCCGGCCCGGGACGCGCCCCGCCGGTGCAGTGGGCGGGATGGGCCTTGGTGGCGATCACCACGCTGAGGGCGATCAGCCGCTCTCCTCCACGGCGAGGGCGAGCCTGCGGCAGGGGTCGCGGTGGTCGGCGCCGGGGGCGGGGGGCATCCGGGTGGCGGGGGGCAGCCGGGTGGCTCCCTGGCGTTGCTGGCGCGTCTCCACCATCAGATGGGCGACGATCAGGGGGTAGACGAGGGCCACCGCCAGGGCGGGGTGGAGGATCCAGAGCCAGTCTTTGCTGTCCCTCGCGGGGGAGGCATGGACGATCAAGTTAAGCCGATACAACAGTAAGCTGGCTGAACGAATCCATCTGGCGTCCGGCTATGGCTGCGCATTTTCTTGTGTTGATCGATCGTCAACAGCGCCAGTTGCGTGTGCCTGTCAAAGCCATGATCCATCCCGTCACCCATGCCATCCTCCCCTGTGGGGGCATGCCGCAACTGTTCGGTGGCGACTGCCCCGCGGGCAGCACGGCGGCGATTCTGTTGCGGCAGAGCGTACAAGATCTGTCGCGCCGCACCCTGGCCATGACAGCGGATGTCTGGATGCGTTACTACAGCTTGAATGGCAGCAATTTCTACTGGGCCCATCAGGAGCATTGGCAGGTAACGGGCCTGCCCTGGAGCGCGCCGGAAAGCGCCGCCGCCCTGGAGATCAGCACAATTGCCACGGTCGACCTCAGCCGCTTCGCCTACCGCAACAGCGACGCCGAAATCCTGCAGATCCTCTATCAGCAAACCGGCAGCGGCACTGCTCCCCCACAGGCCAGGCTGGAGTTTGAGCAAACACCGCTGCCGACAGCATTTGTGCGGCTGATTCGCATGGCGGCGGCGGGGCAGGTGTGAGGGGCGAAGTCGCAATCACTTTGCGTAGATCTTGAGACAAGATTGCTACCTATCAGGATTCGCTTATTATATTAACTAATCCGAGAATTCATGCCCCCTAATTTAAGTCATGATAGAAGTCTTCAACCGCTTATTCGCATATAATTATATTCTCTGCGAATATCTATGGCAATAGAGCCGAGAGCAAAGGCGAAAGCTTTCTTGGCGGTCAAGATAAGGGTATGAATCAATAAATGATAGCTATTGAATTCGAGAAACTTAAGCATCACTGGCATTAGAATTGATAGAATGTAAAGATTATAAAGTATGATTAAAGCAGAGAGTGCTTGGCCATAAGAGCCAGAGAATATCAAGCAGTCTGTGCATAAAGATTGGCACTATCTGCTTAAGCATACCTAAAGGTGGATCCCGGCGCGAGTACTCACTCATTATTGTTGATAAGTTTACAGACGATTTTTAAAATCGGATAATATAGATAATGAAGTGTTTTGAGGAATGCAGTGCAAGATATTCGGGGCTACAGATAGTACTGCTCTGCAGCAAGCAGTTCACGAGTGCAAGACGATGTCCGTCAAAGGATGTAAATATGAGGAAGATATAAAATTGAGGTGAGTAGCGATCAAGCGGCTAAATGTATGAAACTATTGTAGTCAATGGCCATAAATGACCACAATACTTCGTTATGATTGTAGAGCATGGTGCTGAACTCTATTTTAATCGGTTTAATGGAATAAATCTGTCTGTCAGCGGTATTCACTGGTTCAATGCCAATATAATATTTGCGATATTTATTGCTTTCGAAGGCGTATTTATACTTGCCTGGGTTATTCTCATCTTTGACGGTATGAACTCTCCATTGTTGATTTGCTGATGGCGGCTGAGCAAGAGGCTTAAGTTGCAAAGTAGAGTTAACTAGACTTGTTGGAAAGTCCATGTACAAGGTGTTAGTAGAGAAAGAATCATCCAGGTTGGCTCCAGAAATTTCAAGATAACGAATAAGACAGGTATCAACGTGCTCAGAAGAATCATCATCCGGATTCGGATCATGCTGGATGAAAAGAACTGCAGCAGCCCGTTTCTGATCAGCAGAAGCGTTTGGACATGCATAAGTATAAAAGTCTGAATTTTGCCGTTCGACAGCGCCAAGATAAAGGTAGTCGGCAGAACTAGGAGGATTAATGGCGAGCAAGCATGGACGCCGCTCTGTTTTTATCTGATCAAGTAAAACAGGTTTGAGATTAGTGCTGCCTTCTAGAAAGCTAGTATTCATTCTGAAGCGATTAGGGGAATCAATAATTGACCTGTTGTAATTCATAGCAGCTTCATCGTCAGGACGCCAGTAGCGATGGTACTCATCAATAAGGCACTCTCTTGGATTCATTGATCGCGAAAGGCTATTTGCTCGAATGATACGGCCAATCCCAGAAGACTGGTGTAACAACTGATAGTAGTTCTGTCGGAACAAAAGTTTTGCAGCAATAGTGAACCTTGCCATATCAGAGTTTCTAAAGGAGTCTAATGATGCAAAACCAGTTTGAAATAACTCTATAAACTCTGTAGGCCATGCGTGCTTGGCTTCATTGTATCCTGGCACACTCGACTGTTGATACGTTAAGTTTTGGGATATCGCCCCGGCCCAGCGCTGTTCAGATTTGGTGAACCATGAAGATGCAGGGATGCGAAGACCTTGATCATACAGCTGTATTTCGACATCTGTTTTTAAATCAGGGCATATGAGTTGCTTCAAGGACGGGAGAAAAGTACTCCTTTTCAGATCATTCTGCATCTTTAGAGTCTCCTCCTGACTCCAGCTAAATTTCTTACCATTCTTAATGCAGTAAAGAGCCCTAACCATATCAACAAAAGCATCCATATATACTTGTGGATTATTGCGAAGGATAGAATTATTAGACCACTCAGGATGATAATCGTAGGCTATGCATGAGCAATCGGGCATATGTCCTAAGGAAGCATGCCCAAGATTAACCGTGTCGTTAACTAGATTGCTAGCTCTATCCCGAAAACGGGACTGCGGCGGATAGATGTTCAGCCAATCATTTGAGAGCAGGTCTTTTGGCCACCTAATCGGACGCATCGTAGCTTCATCAGGCGTCCAGGTAAACTCATCCCATGTGCCATATATTGTAAATGATCCGGGATCCTTGTCGATATGATTCTTAATGCCATTGAGTTTAGTTGATGTAATGCCAGCAAAGTCCTGATGAGCGTAAGTATCCGCGAAGACATGCATAATACAGCCAACAAGCATAAGGGCTAATCGATTGTCACTGCTGCTAAGTACC
>VGQX01000184.1 GCA_016882305.1 Cyanobacteria bacterium K_Offshore_surface_m2_239 | reverse complement strand
CGATCTGGGCAGAGTGAGGCCGTTGGCGCAAGCCCACCCAGCGGACTCAACACCCCAGCAGCTTTCCCGATGGCCAGCCCGGTGAGAGCACCCGCCACAACGGCACCGCCAGCACATCAGGGGTGAGCCACTCCTGGCTCGTGCCAGTAGGCAGCAGCAGGCCGGCGCGGGCCTGGCTGCCGTCTATGGCGCGGAAGGATTGCAGCTGGACGAACACTGCCCGCCGTGGCAAGGCCGGGGCCTTTTCACTTCGATCGGCAGCAGCTTGCCCCCGCCTCGATCACCCCATCCACCTCCTCGCCGGGGGTGGTGCGCCAGGGGAAACCCGGCAGGAAGCTCTCCGGCAGTCCGCGGGAAAAGGAAGCGTGCAGGAGGGCATCACCCCTGCACGATGCTGGGCCTATGAAAACGACGTCCTATTTTCGCGATGTGGTGTGCCGCAAGCATCCCGGCATCAAGGAAGCCTGGATCCAGCGCGTGCTGGCCGATCCACTGGAGGAGCGCCGCCAGCCCGATGGCCGCTTTGCCCTGTGGGGGCTGGTGCCGGAAGCCCAGAACCGTGCGCTCAGAGTGATTACGCTTGAGGACAGAGAAACGGTCCACAACGCCTTCTTTGACCGCGGTTTCCTCAGGGCCGTGATCCGATCCCAGACCCCTCAGCCCCCCGCTCCTCCCCCGACGCGATGAAGATCCGCTATTTCCCGGATACAGACACCCTTTACATCGCCCTGGCCGAGCGCGACAGCAGCAGCTCGCAGGCCATCAACGACAACTTGATCGTCGATTTCGACGCCCAAGGCCGGCCGGTGGGGGTGACGCTGGAGCACTATTCCGAGATCAGTGACAGCAGCGCGATCGAAACCCTGTTGCCGATCCCTTCGGCGTTGCAGCCCGCCTGAGGGCAACGATCGGATCGGCTGCCGCCCAGTAGATGGAGATGGCGAGGCAGGCTGAGGGCCACGCCATGGCGGCGAGCGCCAGAAACGGCTCCTAGCCTTACGCCATAACGTCAGTGGTCAAACGGTCCATGGTTGCCCCGCCGACCCTCAAGGATGTTCCGAACGGTTCGCCGTCGGGGCCTGACCTCCTCGGCACCGAGCAGCCCTTTAGCTCCCTCACCCTGCCCATGGCACTTTCAGCCAGCCTGCGGCTGACGCCGGAGCAGTTCGAGCGGCTGTGTCTTGCCAACCCGGATGCGGTGCTTGAGCTGGCCGCCGATGGCTCCTTGATTCCCATGACCCCCACCGGCAGTGAGACAAGCGGCCGCAACAGCTCCCTACTCATCGCTCTTGGCCAGGCGGTTCAGGCCAGTGGTCTGCCCCTCAAGCTGTTTTGTAGCTCCGGTGGCTTTCGCCTGCCGGACGACTCGGTTCGCAGCCCCGATGCCTCCCTGGTGCACATGGAGCGCTGGCGGGCTCTCAGCACGGCGCAGCGCCGCAGCTTTGCCCCGCTCTGCCCAGATCTCGTGGTCGAACTGGACAGCCCCAGTGACGAGGGCCCCTGCGGCCTGGCCGCCCTGCGCCAGAAGATGGCCGACTATCAGCGCAACGGCGCCCGCCTCGGCTGGCTGCTGATTCCGCAGGAGCGGGCGGTGGAGGTGTGGGGGCCGCTGGAGGGGGGTGAGCAGGGCCGCCGGATCGAGGCGGCCACCCGGCTGGAGGGAGCACCTGAGTTTCCTGGCTTGACGCTTGATCTCGAGCCGATCTGGGCGGAGTGAGGCTGTTGGCGCAAGCCCACCCAGCGGACTCAACACCCCAGCAGCTTTCCCGATGGCCAGCCCGGTGAGAGCACCCGCCACAACGGCACCGCCAGCACATCGGCCGTGAGCCACTCCTGGCTCGTGCCAGTAGGCAGCAGCAGGTCGGCGCGGGCCTGGCTGCCGTCTATGGCGCGGAAGGATTGCAGCTGGACGAACACTGCCAGCCGTAGCAAGGCCGTGGCCTTGATTTCGATCGGCAGCAGCCTTTTTTCGCGCTGTGGTGCGCCGCAAGCATTCCGGCAAGGAGGTCGAGAAACTTCAGGCCTGGGGCGCGGAACCGACGCGCAGGCGCGCGCGCAGACGGCGACTGTGGGCGAAGGCGGCAGCGACACCGAACAGGGGCAGCGGGCCGGGGACGGCGATGCGAGCCTCGATCTTGTCGGTGCCGATGTCCCAACTGCCAAGGAGTGCACCAGGGGTGGTCGAATTCAGGCCTAAAGAGCTGAAGCTCTGCCCCAAGAACAAACCTGAACCCGTGATGGAATTGCCTGGACTATAAGTATTGGGAAGATAAAGACCTTTATCTTTAAGCGGCTTCGTCCCAAATGGGTCTGCAAGAAAAGAAAGAATTGCTCCTGAATAACTGCTTAATGTTGGTGTAGCAGTGGATGTGCCAATCGAAGTGGGGTCTGTAATGGAATACAAATTGGCCGTCGGGACATAATCAGTTGAGAGAATAAAAGGGGATGATGGTCTCACAAATGCCCCAAAAAATATGCTGGTGGCTGCTGGAGTTGGCAGCCCTGTCAGCGAGCCCGATACATCCAGTCGAACATCAGAACCCTGCTCTAAGAACTCGAAGACCAGGATGGCTTGGGCGCCGCCGGCATCCAATGCTGCAGTGGCAGCAAGGGTAAGCGCGGAAACCGGCAGCAGCCGCTTGAGAAACTTGCTTACCATTGGTCTCGTCTGTTGATGATTGAGAACTGCGGCAATTCATGTGATCAGCAATCTCAGAGGGGGGTGGGGTGCCAGTTTCCCTGGTGACCCAGCCGCATCCGTTCTGCCTGGACTCTTCCCCGTCCCGCGTGCTGGATGGGGGTGGGCAGGGCCCGCAGATCGAGGCCGCCACTCGGCTGGATGGCGGAGCGGAGTTTCCGGGGTTGGTGATTGATCTGGAGCCGCTGCCTGGAGCCAGCTCCATGAGCCCTAGGATCAACGCCAGCCTTTGCTGTCTGCACTGGACAGAGATTGTCTACACGTCTGGATCATGCCGCTCAACATCCGCAGCGAGGAGGCCAATCAGCTGGCCGCAGAGGTGGCGATCCTCACGGGTGAAACCAAGACCACTGCGGTGATTCAGTCCCTCAGGGAGCGGCTGCATCGCCTGCTGCACCAACGGCAGGCGCAGGACGAGCAGCAGGACAGCCAGCTCGATCGGCTCGATCGGATGGCCTTGCGCTGTGCTGCCAGGCCGATTCTCGATCCGCGCAGCGCTGAGGAGATCTGTGGATACAACGCCAATGGGTTGCCTTGCTGATGGTGATCGATGCCTCCGCTGTTCTCTGCCGCCACGCTCGTGGAACTCTCGATCGTGGTTCAGGCCCGTTTTGGCGCTGAGGGCCAGGCCGATCTTGATCTCTTTCTGCGCACAGCCCAGGTGGAGATCGTGAGCTTCACTCCGGAGCAGGCGCAACTCGCCCATACAGCCTTTGCCCGCTACGGCAAGGGACGTCATCGCGCTGGTCTCCATCTTGGTGCTTGCTCCTCCTGTGCCCTGGCCCGATTTCTTGACGAGCCCCTGCTGTTCAATGGTGATGATTTTGTGCACACAGACCTCCGCTCCGCTGCGAACCGCTCCACCACGGATTGAAACGCTTTCAACTCCAGAGTGGCGATCACCCCACGGTGATGCTGCGCAGCTTGCCCGGGGTTCTCGCGATGGGGCGGCCATGGCGCTTAATCGTATCGGCTCGCCCGCGCTCCCTGATCGGCTTGGGTCCACCAACCCAGATCTGCCGATGCCTTGCTGCCTGATTCCTCAATCCCCCTCGTGCCATGGATTGAGGGTGGCGACCCCCGTGGGGACGAAATGGCGGAGGTGTCGGGTCACCACCGTGAGGCCGTGCTCCAAGGCGGTGGCGGCGATCAGCAGATCGGCGCTGTCATGGCCAAGGGCGGCCGAGCTGGCCCCAGCGGCGGGCGACACGCAGATCCACAACCAGCAGACGCTCGCTGTGCAGGAGCAGCAGCCGATCGAGCCAGGCCGCCAGATCTGCGGCAAAGGCCGGATCCGTGGTGCGCTGGCGGGCGATGCCGCGTTCGATTTCGCCGATGCTCACCACGCTGAGCCAGAGATCCTCTTGCCGCTGCCGGGAGATCCAGCCCACCACGCCGGGATCGCGCGTGCGGCGGCGCAGCTCCGAGAGCACCATCGTGTCGATTAGGTACACGCAAACTCCCGCGGCGTCAGCCCGATCCGCTCGAACGGTTCGTCGTCCTGCGGCAGGGCCAGCAGCAGCTCCGGCAGCGAGGGGGCACTGGCCTGATCGAGGCGGCGCAGCCGCTCGTATTCAGCGGCCGACAGCACCACGCCCACCCACTGGCCGCGGCGGGTGACCTTCTGGGGCTCACCGGCCAGGGCCGCCTCCACTACGGCACTGAAGCGGTTCTTGGCATCTTGCAGGGTCCATTCGGCGGCCATGGAGAATCGACTAGCTGCTCTGGCTAGCTTAAATCCATCGGCGGATGGCTGGCGGAGGGCGATCACCTGGGGTGATCGGATGCGGCGTCCCACTTGGGCTGGCGGTGATGTCGGGGTTCAAAGCCATTCCCGGGAGACCCTGCCCATGGGAAGGGGACCAACGGCAGCCTTTGCCGTCTACCTTGGATAGGGATTGTCTACACGCCTGGGGCCGTGCTGCTCAACATCCGCAGCAAAGAGGCCAACCAGCTGGCTGCCGAGGTGGCGATCCTCACGGGTGAAACCAAGACCGATGCGGTGATTCAGGCGCTCAAGGGGAGCGCCTCGATCGCCTTCGGCTCCAAGGGCAGGCGCAGGCCGAACAGCAGGACAGCCGGCTCGAGCGTCTCGATCGGATTGCCTTGCGCTGTGCGACACGGCCGATTCTTGATGAGCGCAGCGCTGAGGAGATCTGCGGATACGACGTCAACGGGTTGCCCTGCTGATGGTGATCGATTCCTCCGCTATTCTCGCCATTCTTCAGGACGAACCTGAGCGCAGACCATTCAATGCCTTGATCGTGGCTGCCAGGAGTTGTTCACTCTCTGCTGCCACACTTGTGGAACTCTCGATCGTGGTTTAGGCCCGTTTCGGTGCCGAGGGTCAGTCCGATCTTGATCTCTTTCTGCGCACAGCCCAGGTGGAGATCGTGAGTTTCAATCAGGAGCAGGCGGAAATCGCCCGCGCAGCCTTTGCGCGCTACGGCAAGGGGCGACATCGCACTGGCCTCAATCTTGGTGCTTGCTTCTCCTACGCCTTGGCTTGCTTTCTTGACGAACCCCTGCTGTTCAAGGGTGATGATTTCGTGCGCACAGACCTCCGCTCCGCTGCGAACCGCTCCACCACGGATTGAAGCGCTTTCAACTCCAAGGTGGCAACCCCATCCGTGGTGCGCTGGCGGGCGAGGCCGCGTTCGATTTCGCCGATGCTCACCACGCTGAGCCAGAGCTCCTCCTGCCGCTGCCGGGAGCTCCAGGCCACCGCGCCGGGATCGCGCTGGCGGCGCCGCAGCTCTGAGAGCACCATCGTGTCGATCAGGTGCACGGAAACTCCCGGGGCGTCAGCCCGATCCGCTCGAACGGTTGGTCGTCCTGCGGCAGCGCCAGCAGCAGCTGCGGCACCGAGGGGGCACTGGCCTGATCGAGGCGACGCAGCCGTATTCGGCGGCCGAAAGCACCACACCCACCCATTGGCCTCGGCGGGTGACCCTCTGGTGCTCTCCGGCCAGCGCCGCCTCCACCACGGCGCTGAAACGGTTCTTGGCGTCCTGCAGGGTCCATTCGGCGGCCATGGAGAATCGTCAGCCGTCATCAGAGCGGTTGCACTCCGGCCGCAGTTCGAGGGTGGTGGTGGCTCCTTCCAGGGCGCCATCGATCTGCCGGCCTGCGTCGCGAAGCTTGATGGGTCATCAAGTCTGGCGAAACGCAGCAGCCCCCGGCATCCCCATCCGCCCCGAGCCCATCCCGCCACGATCCCGAACACCATCCCTGCAGCCAGCCAGCCAGCCAGCAGCACACCGTTGCTTGACGCTTGGGAGGGGTAGAACCCACGCTGTTTCGATATAGACTCATGATGAGCTTTCGCACCGCGCTGCTGGCCAGTGCCGCCACCGCCCTCAGCCTTGCCGCAGCGCCCGGGGCCCTGGCGCTCACCTTCACCACC
>VGQX01000183.1 GCA_016882305.1 Cyanobacteria bacterium K_Offshore_surface_m2_239 | reverse complement strand
AGCCCAGCGCATTGGTTCCTGGGGCCGCCGCCGCTCAGGCCTTCCCTGCGGAGCCAACCGCTCCTGAGGCACGTCCCGTTGAGCCTGGAGCCGTTGTGGCTCACGAGACGGAGGCCGCCGCCTTGATGCGGGAGCTGGGCCTCGAACCCGCCCCCGGCACCCCAGAAGCCCTCGCCCTCCTCGCGGAAGCTGGTATCACCCCCAAACCCGGCCCCGGTGAACCCCTCGGCCCCGATGACGAGCGCTTCTCACCCGTCGCCATCGGCCACCTCACCCACCGCCTCCTGGAGGTGAAGCGTCTCCTGGAGCAGCTCAACGCGGAGCAGAAGGCCCTCCATGAAACCCTGCGCCTGGCGCACCTGCGCGGCGATCTCCTCCACCTGCTGGCGCCCTCTGCGGAAGGGTGGTGCTACCAATTCGGGCAGGGGGTGCTCCTCAATCGCCGCCAGGGCAACAAGATGTGGTCCTACAGCGAGCTCTGGGCAGAACTGGAAGCCCAGCTCAAAGCCCGGCAGACCTATGAGCAGGCCACTGGACACGCCTCCTGGCGCCATGGGGCCGCGTTTTGGGAGGTCAGGGGGCAGAAGGGGTGAGGGCTGTGGTGGGCTGGGAACCGCTGTAGCACTGAGCCTTCCCTGAGCTGTTGGCGGTTACTACAGGGTTGAGATGGGTGAGCCCTGGCGGGAGCTGGGGCTTTTCGCTGTTCCAACTTCCCTGGTCACGGCTTGACTGCTGGACCCACTGCCTTCGTCACATTCGCCTCAACCCGCCGGCTGGAATCCTCCAAACTGAGATGATTCCCTCCTCACCACCATGGCTGATCTCCTCATCACCACCCAAGACAACCTGCCCGGCCCCGATGGTGAGGCCCCCTATGTGCTGTTCGTTGACGCCACCCCGATGGCCTCGGCCCTGGCCAGGAGCTGGTGATGGTCGTCCTGGAAGCCCTCGATCTCGACCCTCCCCTCACCCTCTTCTCCAGTGACCAACACCTCCTGGCGGAGGGGTTTCCGGTGGAGCAGGGGGTGGTGATTGAGATTTCGTTGCTGCCGCCGAAGACAAGGGGTGGGGGGAAGGGGTTTGGGTGAGGAAGGGTCAGTACAAGCCGGGATTGTCCACCTTCAACGCCGATGAGTTTTCAAGGAGGATGCGGGCTGTGGCTTCATCGATTCCGTCTTCGGCGGTGGCTTGCACCTCCAGGGTGAGCGTGATCCGGGCGCCTGGCAGTGCCTGGAGGTGACTGATCACCTCCTCCATGTAGGCGCTCATCTGCAAGCTGGCACGGGTGGGATCAAGATTCACCGTGGCCACATAGCGCGTCGGGAGCTGGCGCTTGGGTGGATCGGGCAGTGGGACCGGATGCGGATCGGCAACCCCGCCAGGTCCCGATGGCCCCCTTCCTTCCGTTGTCAGGGGCTTCTGTGTGCCGCTATCTTCACCGCGACCTTGACCTGGAATCAGGGGATACATGGACCTGGCGCGATCCGCCTCGATCTGTGCAAGGGCCACCTCATCCTTGACGATCAGGCTGTTGAGACTGAGGGTGTTATCGCTTGAACTGGCTTGGTGCCTGAGGCCGAGATAACGACCGGGAGTGTCTTCGGTTGACCCTGCTTGGAAGCCGTCAGCGAGATGGAAGGTGCTTTCGCAACTCAATACGGCCTGAGGGTTGATCAGGGCGTTGAGAATCACCTGATCAGAGCTGATCCGGGGTAAGAATAAATACTTGCGGCACCAGTCCACCAGCTCGCGCACCTCCACGTGGGGTCGCTCGCGCCAGAGGAAGGCGTTGAGCTTGTCGCGGATGGTCCGGGCGCCCAGCTGTTCGGCGAGGAGGTCCTCCTGGGAGCACTTCTCACCAGCCCGTTCCGCCAGGGAACCCTTTCCACCACTGAGTCGGCGCTCATCCCATGCTGGCCCGTGAGGGCCGGGCTCACTCTGGTAAGGCAGCAGAAGGTGGCACCAGGTTTCGGGGATGCGGACCGTGATTGCCGTCGTAGCCTCCTGAATCTTGCCGGCAGCCTGATTCTCCTGATTGACGGTGAGGTTGAGCAACAGCTTCTCGTCGATCACCCTCTGCCAAGCGCGCCGATCGGCCAAAGCCTGGAACAGGTTCTCCAGATTGTCCTTGTCCGGCGCCAGGAACACCAAGGTGTTCGCGTACTGGCGTGGGCTGTTCCCCTTGCTTTGAAGGCATCGAGCCGCCCATTGCAGCGCCGGAGATGGCGGAGGCGGATTGGGGCTGTCCTTGCGAGGGGGTTTGTGGCTGTACTGCGCCGCCAGCAAAACCAGCCGGGTTGAGGGTTCATCAGGAATGCCGCTTGTGTCGATCTGGGCGGCATGAACACCATCGAACAGGCCCCGCCGGCTGGCCTCCTTACTCAGTAACTGGTTGGCCTCCGCTTGCAGCTCCTCCCTCTGGCGCAGGTAGCTCTCGCGGTAGTCCTCAGCGGTGCGGTTGAGGTTGGGGCTGGTGTCGATCCAATAGCGGTCCCCGTCCTGCTGGATGTAGCGGCCGCGGTCGCCCAAGCGCCGCAAAGCATCCCCGAAGACGGCAATTGGCTCGCCAGGCATGACGCAGGCCAGCTTCACCCGCTGGTCGTTGATGCCCTTGCGTTCACGGTTGGCACCGGGGGCGGTACCCATGTAGAGGCTGCGGGCCACTCGCTTGCAGGCGCTGACGCGGCCGAAGTTCGGGTTCTCCCGGTCCAGCTGGGTGGGTACCGACTGGGCACCGTCGACGTCGGTGGCGATGATCGGCTCCCATTGGTTGTCGAGGAAGCGCACCAGCTCGTTGCGCACGTCGTTGTCATCGATCGGCATCGAGCTGGGCATGATCAACAAGTCGCGGCTGTTGCCGTTCCAGAGGCCCTCGATCGTGAGGGCGAGCAGCCGCAGCACGCCACGGGTGCGCTGGAAGCGATCAAGGGTGCTCCACTCCTCGTAGAGGCGGCTGAACAGCTCCGGGTGGATCGGGTAGGCGGAGGTGAGCAGATCGCGATAGCCGCTCTCGCGCACCTCAGAGGGGAAGTCGGCCTTGTTGGCGGCGTACTGCTCGGTGAAGGCCCGCACCACGGCATCGCGGTTGGCGCCGCCATCGCGGGTGGTGATCGGCTCAAACAGACGCCGGCGCACGATCTCGAAGCTCTCGGTGCCGGTGGCCGGCCGCCATTGGTAGGCGAGGCGAGTGACGACATTTTTGAGGCCATCGCAGGCGGCTTCGCCGTCGCTGCCACCGATCTCGTTGCGGCTCTGGGGCACAGAGATCAACAGCAGGGCATTGCCCACCTGTTTGGTGGCCTCGGTGAGCTGCTGCGCAAAGGAGAGCTGAGCGTCAAAGGTGCCCGCTGGCAGGCTCTCGCGCGGGCTGACGAGGTTGCGGGCATAGGCCACCCACTCATCCAGGAGGATCAGGCAAGGGCCCTGGGCCTCGAACAGAGCCGCCAGGGCGCGGGCACCGGGTGGCACTTGACTGCGATCGCTCTCGGCGATTTGGGCGTAGGTTCGGGCGCCGCCCAGTTGCCAGGCCAGTTCCCCCCAGAGGGTGTGCACTTCAGTGCCGTCAGGCTTGCGGTCGATCTTGGAGGGGTTGAAGGCGGTGCCCACCAGCACGGCGCGGGACACGCGAGGGACGCTGTGGATGTCGAGCTCGCTGCAGAGCTGATCCAGCCCCGGCAGGTCGGCGAGCGGAATGGGCTGACCGGAGGCATCCGAGGAGCCAAGGTGGTAGGTGCTCAACATCGAGTGGGTCTTTCCGCCACCGAAGTTGGTCTGCAGCTCGATCACCGGCTCGCCGCTGACGCCGTTGAAGCGCTGCAGGGCGATGCGCAGCAGATCCTTGAGGCCCTCGGTGATGAAGGTTCGGCGGAAGAACTCGATCGGATCGGTGTACTCGGGGCTGCCGATGCCGCGATGCACCAGATCGAGATCGGCGGCGAACTCGGCCTGCTGATAGCGCCCGTTGATCACATCCGGGTGGGGGGTGATGACCTCCCGCCAGGGGATGAGCCCGGGTTGGATCTCGTTGGCGATCGAGGCCTGGTAGCGGGTGCGGTTGCGGGCCCGCTCATTGAACACCTGCTGCTGCAGCTCCTCGCGCATGGCGCGAATCGCATCAGCCTGCTCGCTGGCGTTGATGTTGCGGCAGAGACGAACGGCGGTGTCGAGGTAGCGGTCGACGTCGTCGGATGACAGCGGCTCGGAGTGGGCCCACTTGTTGCGGGCCTCCTTGAGCTCGCTCACATAGGCCCGATCCGACTGACTCAGAGTCTTCTTGAAGACGGTCTGCCAGTGTTCCATGAACAGCACCAGCAGCACGGAGATGTCCTGGAGGTTGTTGGCCTGGGGGGGCAGGCGGTCCTGCCATCCGGGGCCGATGGTGTTATCAAGCTGGCGTGAGATGTAAGGCTCCAGGCCATCGCGCAGCTGATTGAGGGCCTTGCCGAGACGGTCGCGATTGGAGATGGCCATGGGGGGATCGGATCAGCGGACGGGATGAATCAGGACTGCTCGTAGGCAGCGAGAAAAGCATCACGGTTGATTTCAGCCTGCCGCAGGATCAGCCGCAGCGTGGAGCCCTTGATCAGCCGGTGATTGGGCAGGGTGAGCGGGGTGCGACTGCCATCGGGATTGTTGCGAGCCAGGGCGATGTGGTTGCCCTCTCGCACCAACACGAATCCCATCATCGCCAGAGCTCTGATCACCCGGACGCGGGGTGCATCCACAGGGAACTTGGGCATCAGGCCGGCACCACAGCTTCGGCGACAAAGACCTCCTGCACAGGATCTGCCTGTTCGAGAACCCCTGCACCGAATGTCTCAACGTGAAAAGCGATGGCCGAGCGCAGATCGGCGACCGCTTCCTCATAGCTGTCCCCCTGGCCCACCACGATCCCCTCAATCCCGAGGGGGTAGGCCAGATAGCCGTCTTGATGGCGTTCCACGATGAGCTTGAGTCGATGCATGGGAGGGGTCATGACACTTGAAAGGATAAGGACTGCGGTGAGCTGGTCAGGTGAACGTGAGCTGCTGGGGTTCCAGCGCAGCCGACGAGGCAGCGAAAGCCTGCCGCTCCAGTTCCGGCCAGGCGATCACAAGGCCGTTGTAGGAGCGGGCTTCCTCTGCCTGTTTGGTCTTCTCGCAGTGGTTGTAGAGGCGATAGGCCAGGGCCCGGCAGTTGGCGGCGAGGTCGCCATGACCGGGCAGGTTCTTAAGCTGAAGCAGTAGGGACGCAGCTTCCTCTTCCCCTTTGGCCTCTAGGCGTTTAATCAGCTGCTGAGTGGCCTCCCAGACGCAAAGGCGCTTGTCTTTGGCGGGATCCCAATCCTCTGGCAAGTCTAAGCGCTGAAGCAGCTGTACCTTGCCGCCCACGGAGCGCAGGATGCCAGCCCTGGCCACGCCATCCACCGACAGATTGCGGGCCTTGGCCAAGCCTTCCGCATCGCCGAAATCTCGCTCGGTATACCCGAAGCTCTCGAAGAAGGTGAGGGCAAAGCGGCTGTCGGCATCCAGCTCCCCTTCGTCTTGGGAGAGGTAATCGTCGAGGGCTGCGTTGATCTCGATCAAGGCTTCCCGAACGCTCATCGGGCTGTCGTCAGGGTTGAGCACGGCCTTGGCGCTGCTGAAGATCGCCATGCCTGGGCCGATTGCCGCCTGGGCCAGATCGACGGGGGCGATGTTCGCGCGTTCCAGCTCCTTCAGCGCCTTGGGCATCTCCTGTCGGAGCTGGCGACGGAAGTCGTTCCGGCTTAGTGTGAGAGCCGACGCCAAACGCCGCTGGCAGACGAGCACGACGCTGGTGGCGAGGGCATTGGATTCCGCGCCTCGCATGCGGTTGGCTAGTTCCGTTCTGATAGGCCAGGTGCCAGCAAGGGCAAGGCCTGCTTTGATCACGGCGGCAAGGAAGGTCTCCCAACCCGTGCTGGCTGTGCCATTTGAAGACTTTGTTTCCGATTGCTTAAAGGCGTAGTAGATCGTGACGGGAAAGCCAGGGTGCGATTGCTTGGCAATTCGCTGCATAGCCAGCGTCATGCCTGTGAGGAAGAACCCTTCGGCACTCTGCTTCCCTCCGTGTCGGTAGGGAGTAGCAACAAGCTCTTCTGCCTTAGGAACAGCAACGGTGGCAAACAGTCCTGGATACCTAGGCTTCAGC
>VGQX01000182.1 GCA_016882305.1 Cyanobacteria bacterium K_Offshore_surface_m2_239 | reverse complement strand
AAGGGATTCCCCACTGCTGCGGGAGGGGGAAGGAGCGGCCGGCGAGGAGGACGTGGTCATAGGAGGAGAGCAGGGCGATCAAGCCAAGGAACAGGCCGCCGATGGCCTGAAGCAGGCCAAGTCGATCGAGGCTCAGCCAGGTGAGTTGCGTCAACAGGGATTCTGGCGGAAGCGGCGCCGTTTCGCTGTCATCGGCAGGCGCGGCGGCTGACTTCGATGCCGATGCCGATGCCGAGGCTGGCTCCGGGGCCGAAGCTGAGTCCGAGGCTGGGTCGGGGGGCGGTGGAGGCACGGTGAAGGGCTGAAGCGAGGGCGAGGGGGCGCATCGGCTCCCTTCCTTTGAGTGCCACCATCTGTCACACCAGCGGCGGGGCCGCCGCAACGCTCTACGCTGAGTTGAATTCCCTCATGCGCTGACGAGCCGCTGTGCCCGCCGATTTGTTGTCGCCGCTGGTGTCGCCGCTGGTGTATGTCTCCTATGCCTGGCGGAGCCGCGCACCCGTTGGGCAGGAGGCGGAGCTCAGCCCGGCCGACGATCGGGAAGCCATTGTGGATGAGCTCTGCCAGGCGCTGGATCAGGAGGATCAGCTTGTGGTGGGGCGTGATAAGAAACTGGTGAAAACTGGCGATTCGATTGTTGAGTTTGCTGGCGAGATTGCTCGTGGAGGGCTGATTCTGGCCGTGATCAGCCATAAGTCGTTGCGCTCCGATTGGTGCATGGTGCAGGAGTTGTTGCAGGCCTTCCGGCGCCGCAATTTTGATCCTGAGGAGTTTGGGTCTGATGTGCTGGCGCTGGTTCTTGAGGACGCGCTGGACGACCTCCGAGATCCCATGGAACTGGTGAAGCATTGGGTGGCCCGGCTGAAGCAAGAGCAGGAGCTGATGGAGCTCGCCGACCCGGACCGCACGGGATCCCCTGAGTCGTGGAAAGGGGTGGATCAATTAGCGGAATTGCGCAGCAAGTTGCCGGATCTCCTCCGCGCCCTGCGCATTCGCGCCATGCCCCGTGGCGCCGAGGCCATTCGGGAGAAGGGCTTTCAAGCCATTCGCGCGCTGGTGCGACAGCGATTGAAGGAGAAAGGCCTGGCCGGCCAAATCACCCCCTCGCGGCTGGCGCCCTCCAGCGAGGAGCGGGCAACTGAGCCGCAGAATCCTGATCACGAGGATCTCCCTGAGCCGGAGGTGGACCCTGATCCGGAGCTTTATTTTCTCGCCCTCACCCTGCAGCGGGCCCAGGGGGCCAGTGGCGAGGGTGGCGAAGCCCTCTACAGTTGGCGAATCGCACTCAAAGACCCGGCCAACAGCCACTATGAACCGTGCACGATCGGTTCAAACACCGGGCCCAAGCTGAGGCGCTCCACAGAACCCACTCCCCCATCCGCCGCCGCCACGGGACTCACCCAAAGCAGCGTGGTGGATCTGTTGCAGGAGGTTGTGGATTGGTTGCGGCGGCAACCCTTCGGATCGCGCTGCATCCTGGAACTGTTTGTGCCTGTGGAATGGCTGGATTTTCATTGGAGTGAACTGCAACTTCTCGACCGCCGCAAGACAAAACCCCCGCTGGTTCATCTTCAGGAGCTGGTTCCCTTTGTGTTGCGTTCATGGGAGCGGCAAGAACATCCCCTTTACGAAGCGGGGCGCACGGATCTCAAGGCAAAATTCCAACGCCTGGCCACGGGCAAGGGACGTTGGCTGGCGGGCTCGGATGTCTGCTCCCCCGCAATGCTCAGAAGTGCTGAAACGGACAGCTCGGTTGTGGGAATCAAGCGACTTCACCCCTTGGAAAACGACCTTGACATGCGTCTTGATTGGTTGGAAAGCATGTTGCTGACCATGGCTCCGGTTGCGCTTTGGCCCCTCCCGGGCCGGCCCGTGCGCACGCTCCTGGAATTTCAGAATCATCTCAAAATTTACGGACACCCCCTGGCCGGCGACAAGACGGGCGACCCGGTCGCTGGCGACTGCAGGGGCCTGGAAGCCCTGCCCCGCTCGCGGAGAGCGCTCGCCGACCCCTTGGTGCACGACCTCGCCTTCCTTTTTGACCATCCCGAGCGGGCCCCCGCTGCCCCGGCTGACCTTGCCGACCTCCACAGCATCTGAACCGATGACCAGCGAATCCAGCCCGATTCCCGCCGAGCCCCCCTGGGGTGTCTTCACCAATGCCCAGCCGCCGGTCGCTGACCAGCCAGCCGCTGCCCAGCCGGCCGCGCAGGAACCAGCCACCCCCAAAGTGGACCTGCCCGAACCACCGCCCTGGCGGCGCTTCGATCCCGGCGTCCCGCCGCCCTATGCGGTGCCCGCCCTGGAGGAGAAGCAACGCAAGCGCGGCGCCGTGTTTCGTCTGCCCCGCAAGGGCGATGGTGGTCTCACCGACGAGGCCGAGGCCGTGCGCCTGGCGGTGAACGCCGCCATCCTGCTGCGCCGGCCGCTGCTGATCACCGGCACCCCCGGCTGCGGCAAAACCAGCCTGGCCTATGCCATCGCCCGGGAGCTGAACCTCGGGCGGGTGTTGTGCTGGCCGATCACCCCCCGCAGCGAGGTGCGGGACGGGCTGTATCGCTACGAGGCGCTGGATCGCCTGCGCGACTCCCAGCGGGGCAGCACGGAATCGGCGGCTGATTTCATCACCCTCGGACCCCTTGGCACCGCCTTTCTGCCCTTTGCGGCGCCGCGGGTGTTGCTGATCGATGAGCTCGACAAGTCGGATCTGCAGTTGCCCAATGAGCTGCTGCATCTGTTCGAGGAGGGGTCGTATGAGATCCCGCAGCTGCGCCGCGAAGCGCGCGCTGCGGGCGAGAAGCCCGTCGACGATCCCGACGCCCGGGCCGACGCCAAGGCCGACACCGAAGTCGACACCGACGACCCCGGTTGCCGCGCCCCCATCCAGGCGGGCCGGGTGCAGTGCCACGCCTTTCCTATCGTGGTGATGACCTCCAACCGGGAGCGCGACTTCCCGCCCGCCTTCCACCGCCGCTGCATTCGGGTGGACATGCCCTCCCCCAGCCAGCGCGAAACCCTCCTGGATGTGGCCCGCCAGCACTTCGCCTCGGAGGAGGAGGCCAACCGCCTGGATGAACAGCAGGCACTGGAGCGGATCGATCGCTTCCTGGGGCAGGAGGGTCGGGTCGATCGCGCCACCGACCAGCTGCTCAATGCCCTTCACCTGCTGTGCGGCCCCGCGTCAACGCGGCCAGGCGAGAGGCAGATGAAGACGCTGGAGGACATTCTCTTCAAGCGGCTCAGCGACGGTGGCTGATCCCAGCCCCCGGGCCCCGCTGGAGCTGCTCGACTGGTGGGTGGAGCAGGGCGGCGAGCCCGGCGACGCGCGCGGCTTTGCCGATTGGCTCTGGCTCAACAACAGCTTCACGGGCCGCCAGCTGCCGTTTCGGTTTGTGCCTGTCGGTGGCCTGTCCGCCACGGAGCCCGCCGAGCCGCTGGATCGCGATCGCCTCGACACCTTCGGGCTCGAGGCCCGCCACCGTCCGGCGTCGCCCCTGCCCCCGGCTCCGGCGCCCCCCGACCCGCACACGCCCCGGGTGTTTCCGCCCGAACCCGATCCCGATCCCGCCGCCGAGCCCACCGAGGCGGCGGCGCGGCTGCTCGATCCGGCCCTCTTGCCCACCGATGGCGACGTGCGCGAGCAGCTGCGGCGGCGCACCGGCGCGGTGCCCCTGCTGCTGAGTCAGAGGCCCCTGCTGCAACGCCCCTTGCCCTTGCTGCTGGCCCTGCGACCCCTGCTGCAAAAGCAACCCCACCCCCGCTGGCGCCTGCTCGACGAGGAGCGCAGCGCCGAGCGCAGCGCCCATCTGGGACGGGCCTGGCCGGTGTTTGCCCCGCGCAAGCTGCCGGCGGTGGAGCTGCGCCTCTGGCTGGATGCCGGTGTGGCGATGGCGGTGTGGTGGCCCTTGGCGCGGGAGCTGCGGCAGCTGCTGGTGGGCAGCCAGGCCTTGGCGCGGGTGGAGCTGCATCGCGTGGCGCTGGAGCCGGAGCCGGGGCCGGGGCCGGGGCCGGGGGCTGGCAGCCCGTTTCACCGGGATCGTCAGGGGTCCACTGGCCCGACCCTCCACCTCGTGCTCAGCGACACCGCTGGTCGCCACTGGTGGGATGGCTCGATGGCGCGGTGGCTGGAGGAGCTGGCGCGGGAGCAGCCCGTGGCCGTGGTGCACACCCTGCCGACGCGCTACCAGGCGCGCACCGCCCTGCGCCGCGGCGTGGCGGTGACCCTGAGCAACAGCACGATGTTGGGGGCCAACAGCGGCTATGAGGCGGTGCCCCTGGCGAGCCTTGAACCCCGCCGGCGGCTCGACGCGTCCCCGTTGCCGCCGCCCGCAGGGCTGAAGCTGCCGGTGGTGTCGCTGGATCCGCGGGAGCTGGCCCCCTGGGCGGCGCTGGTGATGGGTGACCGCCTGGCCCGCTGCGGTGGCACCGTGTTGCCCCTCGGGGATCCGCGCCCGCCATCGCCAGAGCCATCTCCAGAGCCAGCGCCAGAGCCGGCCCAGCCCTCGCAGCCCTCCAAGCCCTCCCAGCCCTCCCAGCCCGCTCGGCCCGAGGCCGCGCTCAGCCCCGCCGAGGCGGATGCGCTCTGGCTGGCCTTCTGCCAGCAGGCCAGCCCGGAGGCCCAGCGGCTGATGCGGCAGCTGGCCGCCGCGCCGCTGCTCACCCTGCCGGTGTTGCGCCTGCTGCTGGCCAGCGAACTGCCGGATCAGCTCGCGCCGCTGCCCCTGGCCGAGGTGCTGGTGAGCGGGCTGGTGCGCCGTTGCGATGGGGAGGAGGAACAGGACCCCGACCGGGTGCAAGTGGAGCTGGTGCCCGCCGTGCGGGAGCTGCTGGAGGCGCGGCTTGAGCCCCGCCGCCGGGTGCGGGTGATCCAGGCGATCACTGAGCTGCTGGAGCGCCATTGGAATCAGCAGGGCCATCGCGACAGCTTTCAAACCCTCCTCACCGACCCCCGCGCGTCGCTGCCAAAGGAGGCCGCCGGACTGGCCCACTTCGCCAATGTCACCGCCGCCATGCTCGATCGGTTGCCGGGGCGGCCGTTTCGCGAGCTCGCCCGCGAGCTGCGCCTCGGCACCGGCGCCCTGCCGCCCCCCCTCTGGCCGCCAGCGGTGGCCTTCGTGGAGGAGATGTTCGACACTGTTCGGCTGGTGGAGGCGCCGCCGCTGGAGCGGCTGGCGACGCGCACCGCCCGGCTGGAGGAGCTGCCGCTCGCGCCTCTCCGCTTCAAGACGGCCGAGCTTTCCGCCTCAGCCACAGCCTCAGCGTCAGCGGGTGGCCGTCCCGCTGACGGGGAACCCGCTCGTGATCTGCGGATCAGGTCCCGCGAGGGAACCGCTTGGTGTTTCCAGCAAACGCTCGGGGATGGCGGCGAGGCCTCGGCTCATCCCTCGCCGCGCCTCACCCTTGTGGAAATTCCCGAGGGCACCCTCACTTTGGGTTCTCCCCCGCGGGAGCCCCAGCGAGCGGACAACGAAGGTCCCCAACATCAGGTGACGCTGCGGAGCTTTTTCATCAGCCAGACGCCGATCACCCAGGGGCAGTGGCGGGAGGTGGCGGGTTGGCGGGAGCGCCCCGGCGAACGCTGGGGGCGGGAGTTGGATCCGGAGCCAGCGTTCTTTCAGCCTCCAGCCCATGCAAAGGCCCGGAGTTACGGCGATGAAGCTTTTGCCTTCCTGCCGGGTGAAGCCAGCAGCGACCAGCGTCCAGTGGAGAACGTGAGCTGGCTGGAGGCGAGGGAATTCTGCAATCGACTGAGCCAACGCACAGGTCGCTATTACACGCTGCCCAGTGAAGCCCAGTGGGAGTATGCGTGCCGGGCGGGCAGCAGCACGCCGTTTCACTTTGGCGCCACGATCACACCGGCGCTCGCCAACTACAAGGGCAGCTATCGCTATGACAATGGCCCCGAGGGTGAGCACAGGAAGCAGACCACGCCGGTGGGGATGTTCCCGGCCAATGCCTGGGGTCTGCAAGACATGCATGGGAATGTGTGGGAGTGGTGTCTGGATCATTGGCACGAAACCTATGAGGGAGCGCCCACGGACGGCAGCGCCTGGTTGAATCTGTCCCGGCAGAACCAGCCAGCGAGCCCGAAGGGCGGAGCCGACATTCTCGAAGACCTGGAAGACCTGGGAGACCTGGTTGACAGTGAAGACAGTGAAGACAGTGAAGACAGTGAAGACAGGG
>VGQX01000181.1 GCA_016882305.1 Cyanobacteria bacterium K_Offshore_surface_m2_239 | reverse complement strand
CTCCGCGACCAGGGCTGCGGTGGCGGTGGCCACCCCGGACAAGCGCATGGCCAGGTTGAGGGCCGTGCGCTCCCCCGCCACCAGGGCCGACGCCTGGCCCACCAAGGTGAGCAATCGCTGCCCCTCCCGCACCCGTTCGCCATCCGCCACCAGGCCCTCCACGCGCGCCGTCGGGTCGAGCAGGCGAAAGAGTGGCTCCACCAGGAGGCCACCACAGAAGACCCCATCCCGCCGGGCGATCCACTCCGCTCTCCCCTCGCGCGGCGGCAGCGCGGGCCGTGTGAGATCACCCCGGCCGAGATCCTCCGCCAGCCAGGCTTGCAGCTGGCGCGTCAGATCGGCGGTCTGGGGGGGGCAGAGGGGCGTCATGGGGGTCAGCGGCAACGCCATGATCGAACGCCATCACCCTGCAGCGAGGATGAGCACCCACAACCCCTTGCACATCATGTGGAGCAGCTGATCGACGCGCAGGCTGATGCGGCCGGCGCACTTTGCGTGGTCGATCCAGGCGTGAACAGCCATCTCGGCCAAGCCAAGGCCAGGGACGCCGGTGAGCAGAGCCACCGCCAGGCCATGGATCGCCGCATGGGCCGTCAACCACCAGCCCCAGGGCAGGGTGGAGTCGCCGCCTGGACATTTCTCTCGGGCCATGCGGTCGCTCTGCAGCCCGAAATCACAGAGAAAATGGGCCATCAGAAGCAGGGGGAGCAGGTCGCCCGGCGACAGGCGGGAGAGGTTGAGCACGCAGGCTGATTGGGTTGGGTTCAGTCTCCCCTGAAATTGGCCTTCGGCGCCTGGCGCGCTGCACAGTTCATTCCACATCGGGTCATTCCTCATCGGGACCAGAGACCCTTCATCGAGACCAGAGGTCCAGCGAAGGGCGCGGCCCTGGCGGGCGCGGGTGTTGACGTTTCACGGCGGTTGCTTGGCGCGGTGCAACCTCAAGCTCCACAGTGGATCCATCCATCGGAACGCAGTCCGCCCATGGCTCTACTTGACCTGGCGGCCCCCATGGCCACAATCGGTGTGCCCACCGAAATCAAAGCTGACGAGCAGCGCGTGGCCCTGACCCCGGATGGGGTGCGTGAACTGGTCGCCCAGGGCATGGAGGTGCGCGTGCAGGAGGGCGCGGGGCTGGGGGCCGGCATCAGTGATGCGGCCTATCGGCAGGCGGGAGCGCGACTGGTGGACCGCGAGGAGGCTTGGGCCGCCCATCTGGTGGTGAAGGTGAAGGAGCCGCAACGGGAGGAATTCCGTTTCCTCCGCCGCGATCTGGTGCTCTTCACCTATCTGCACCTGGCCGCCTACACCGAGGTGGGGCGCGCCTTGCTGGAGGCGGGAACCACGGGCGTGGCCTATGAGACGGTGCAGCTCGAGGACGGCAGCCTCCCCCTGCTGGCGCCGATGAGCGAGGTGGCCGGCCGCCTCGCGGCCCAGGTGGGGGCACGGCTGCTGGAGAAGCCTCAGGGGGGCCGGGGCGTGTTGATCGGTGGCTGCACGGGCGTGCGCCCGGCGCGGGTGCTGGTGCTGGGCGCCGGCACCGTGGGCTGGAACGCCGCTCGCTTGGCGGCGGCCATGGATGCGGAGGTGTTTCTGCTCGATCGCTCCCCCCAGCGGCTGCGCCAGCTGGAAAGCGATCGCCGCGGTCGCCTGGTCACCCTGGTGAGCAGCCGCGGCCTGATCGAGCGGCTGGTGCCGGAGGCCGATTTGCTGATCGGCGCGGTGCTGTTGCCCGGCGGCCGGGCGCCCACCCTGGTGGACGAGACCTGGGTGCAACGCATGCGGCCGGGCTCGGTGATCGTGGACGTGGCCATCGATCAGGGGGGCTGCATCGCCACAAGCCGGGAAACCACCCACACCCATCCAGTGGTCACCATCCACGGGGTGCAGCACTACGCGGTGGGCAACATGCCTGGAGCGGTGCCCTTCACCTCCACCGAGGCCCTGGTCAGCGTCACCCTGCCTTACATCCTGGTCATGGCGGGGCGAGGCCTCACCGAGGCGGTCACCGACCGTCCGGAGCTGCTCTCCGGTCTGAACACCGTGGATGGCGCCATCTGCCATCCCGGTGTGGCGAAGGCTCTGGGGATGGCTCCCCGCCATCCGATGGCTTGCCTGCGCTGAGTCGTCAGGCCAGCGGCGCGGCGCGGAGGGCGGGAGTCTCCAACGCCAGGCCCTCCCGGAGCGCCAGCACCAGTCCGGCGGCTTCCGCGTAGCTGCTCGCCGCGATCACCGGCAGCCCCAGCGCGGCCCCATCCACCTGGAGCAGGCAGGGATTGCCCGTGACGCCGATCAATGGCGTCCCCCGCTCGGCGCAGGCCAGCACCGCCTCTCCCCCCAGGGCGCCCGCGGGAGCCACCACGGCTCCCAGCTGGTCGGCGCGCCAGAGCACTCTGCCGCCGCCGTTCGGGGCCAGGGGCACGGGCACGAGATCCGGGGCGCGGCTGAGCCCGACCAGCACACAGGGGAGGAAGGTGTGACCCAGCTCCTCGGCGACTGCGCGGGCATCCACGCGGGGATCGGGCGGCAAGGGCGCGAGGGCTGGAGCGTGGGCGCAGGGCACGCCCAGATGGCGGCTGAGCAGATGGGAGATGACGGCTTCAGCGCCGGCCAGTCCATCCACCCCCTCACCATGGCGGTAGGCCTCCAGCGCCCCGGGATCGGGATCATCGGGGAAGCGGGCCACCACCGCCACGGCGGTCGCGCCCCCGGCCACGGCCCGCTCGCCGGCCCGCAGCAGCGCGTCGACCGCCTGGATGGTGCCCCAGCTGGCCCCGCTGGACCCCCGGGCCAGGGTCACCCCCAGGGGCTTCTCCGTCGTCACCACCGGTCCGATCGGCAGTCCAAGGCTGGCCCCGCAGGCCTGGGCCACCTGCAGATGGCGCAGGCGCAGGGGCTCCTCCACCGCCGCATCCAGCACAAGCCCCACCCGTTGGCGGCGGACGGGCGCCAAGGCCAGGTCCCCGGCGGCGAAGCGATTGAGAGCCCATCCCTCCACGTAATGCAGGCGCGGGTCGCTCCAGTAGAGGGCTGCGGCGTTGAGCACATTGGGATGGGTGATCAGGCAGCCGCTGGCGCCGGCCAGTAGACGGGCGGCGGGAAGGGCATCGCCAGCGAACCCGCCGACGCGGCAACCCACCCCTGTGGGCACGACCATCAGGGTGGGCAGAGGGGGCAGCCCCTCGCCGGCGGTGCTCACAGCGGTGAACGCAGCACCACCGCCTCCAGGGTCAGGCGGGTTGGCCCGGGGGTCGAGGCGGAGGAGAGGCCGGTGATGGCCCAACGCAGCGCCTCGGCGTCCGGTCCGAGGCGCTCCGCCAGCAGCCGGCGCACCTGGGGGAGCAGGGGGCCGGGGGCGGCGTCCAGCACCAGTTCCAGATGCTCCAGCGGCGGCGTCATTTCTGGTATTGCCCGAACTGGGCCTCGTAGAGGGCGTCCTCCTGGCCGGCCAGCACCTCCAGATCACTGCGGGGAAACGCGACGCAGAGCAGGGCGTAGCCCGCATCCCGCAGCTCGGCCTTCACGCCCATCGCGTCGGGTTGATGGACATTGCCCCGCAGGAGCCGCGCCGCGCAGGTGGTGCACACCCCGGAGCAGCAGGAGCTCGGCAGGGGAACACCCGCCGCCGCAGCGGCGGACAGCACCGTCTGGTCGGCCCGGGCGGAGAAGGTGTGGTGCGCGCCATCGTGTTCAACGCGGATCGTGTAGGTGGGAACGTCGCTGGAGAGCATCCGCCGGAGAGGCTTGTCGGTGTCTCCATCTTCCCCTTTCGCCGACCTCTCCTTTCGCTGTCCTCCCGTTGCCTGTGCCAGCCTCTCGCAGTCGCCCCTCGCCTCAAGCCGGTTGGGGATGGGCCGCCAGCCACTGGTCGAGGCTTCCCGCAGGCTGGTCCGGTCGGGAGGTGATCTCGATGATGCGCCCCTCCGCCGCTGGCGTTTCCAGGGCTTCGAGGCAGACGCGGGCCACCAGGCGACGGGGGATGCTCTGGCTGTCCTGGCTGTCCGGTCCGCTGAAGACCACCCCCTCGCGCTCGACGCTCTCCTCGGCCTCGCGCAGTCCGCCCGGTCGCACCACGGTCCATTTCAGGCCACTCTCCTCCAGCCAGCGCTCCCCCACCCGTTTCCAGACCAGGATCAAGCCGAAGAGGTTGAGCGGATGGAGCCAACGGCCGCTGCAGAGGGAGCTCACCAGCACCACCCGTTCCAGGCCCACCGCCTGACAGGCGTTGATCTGGGCGCGAATGGCGAGGGCATCCACCTTCATCGGGCCCAGCAGATCCACGGAGGGCCGGGCTCCGGTGGCGATCACCAGGGCGTCACACCCCGTGAGGGCCTGCCGCAAGGCCGCGGCGTCACCCAGCTCCAGCCGCACGAGCTCGGCACCGGCCAACCCCTCGGGTGCGATGGAGCCCGGTCGCAGCAGGGCGCGAACGGTCCAGCCGCGGGCCATGGCTTCATGGGCGACGCGCCACCCGGTCTTGCCGGAGGCCCCGGAAACGGCCAGCACAGTCATGGCGGATGGTGGGATGACGACACAGGGGTCAAGCTTATGGAGCCTGCGCGAGGGGTGGCTGATTAAGCTGGAACCATGGTGGAAATGATTCTCGAAGTCAGCCATCTCACCGTGTGTCGGCGCGGCGTCCCGGTGGTGGAAGATGTGAGCTTCACGCTGCCACCGTGCACAGACACCGCCCTGGTGGGACCGAATGGGGCGGGCAAGAGCACCCTGGTGATGGCCCTGCTGGGGGTTGTTCCCCGCAGCGGTGGCGAGGTGCGGCTGCTGGGGCATCGCCTGGGACCGCGGGGTCAGCTGCCGGCCGCAATCCGCCAGCAGATCGCCTACCTCCCCCAGAGCCTCCATCTGCGGGACGCCATGCCTCTGAGCGTGCGGGAGTTCGTGGCGCTGGGATGGGATCCGCCAGGTCCCCGTCTGCCCTGGCGGGGTAGGGCCGCGCGCCGCGAGGCCGTCGAGCGGGCCTTGGCCAAGACCGGCGCCGAGGGCCTGGGCGCCCAGCTGCTCACCGAGCTCTCCGGCGGCCAGCTCAAGCGGGTGCTTCTCGCCTTCTGCGTGGTGCGCCCGCGCCGCTTGTTGCTGCTGGATGAGGCGCAGACAGGACTGGACGCCCGGGCCAGCGAGGCCTTTCATCGGCTCATCGACGAGCTGCGCCGCAGTGAGGGCTGGACGATTCTTCAGGTCTCCCATGATCTCGACATGGTGCGGCGGAGCTGTGATCGCGTGCTCTGCCTGAATCGCCAGTTGCGCTGCTGCGGCACGCCGGATCACGCCTTGAGCCCCAGCCAACTGGCCCTGGTCTACGGCCCGGGTTACGTGCCCTACCACCACCATCACCTGCCCTCAGGGGTCTGAGCGCAGAGGGGATGGCTGGGAGTAGAGCCAGCGCACCGTGGCCCGATCCCGCGGACTCAGCCGCAGGACGGGTTGAGGCCCCGGAGCTTCCGCCATGGCGTCCGCGGGCTGGTCGCTGTGGCCCCAGAGCCCGAAGGCATGGCCGAGCTCATGGAGGGCTGTGGCCTGAAGGGCTTGCGGGCGCTGGTCGGGGCTGATGAGCACGGTGACGCGTGGTTCGACGCCACTGGCCGGAGTTCCGCGCGCTCCCCGCAGGGAGAGGATGGCGCGGCCGTGACTGGCGCGGGGTCGGCCGGCGGCGTCAACACCGAGGGGCGGACGCCGCCTCCAGATCGTCACCTGCGCCCTCTCGGGGCTGGGCGCGATGGCGATGGGAAGCAAGGTTCGCCATTCCGCCAAAGCGCTGTGGACGGCCTCCCGCCAGCGCGCGGCGACGGGGTTGGAGGCCTCGCCCGGCTCCACCGGTTGCACCCAGACGCACCAGACGGCCTGGATGGGCCACCCGAGGGGGGTGGTGCGCAAGCGATGGCGGTAGTCAGGGGCGGGAGAAGGGGAAGCGGACGGCGAGGACGATGGCGAAGGGGATCCGCTGAGGGGGACGGCGGGTGGCGGAAGCAGCACCGGGGAGACGGCCAGATCTTCGCCGTCCCGAGGGCTGGAGCAGGGTCCGGGGGGGGACGGTTCGGCGGTTCCTGCTGCTGGCAGCAACAGAACGGCCGGAAGAGCCAGGTGCCACAGCCAAGCGAGGCGCGGGGCCATGAAGACGGCTCGGAGCGCGGGGCGGCCGAGGGGGCGGCTCAGGGACTTCCCAGGCCCA
>VGQX01000180.1 GCA_016882305.1 Cyanobacteria bacterium K_Offshore_surface_m2_239 | reverse complement strand
TCGATCTGATACTCGCAGTCCAGGCCTGGGAGTCAGACATGATTGCGGAAACATCTTTGGGTGAGCCTGGCAGCAAGTCCTCATTAAATTGTAGCCTGAAACCCCAACCATGATGAATCATCAGATTGCGGCCGAAGAGACCCTTTTCGGCAAGAGCACCTGTGCGATGAAAGCCCAATGGAAGGTGCCGACCAACCGGCCTCTGGCTGACTTTGCGCCAACCATTATTCTCAAAGCCAAGGACTTTGCCGCTGAGATCACGATCTTCAATGCCCGTGAGCATGGCATGCAGAGTGAAGCGGCAATCTCCAACGAACACATCACCAACAACCAGGCTGTGCGTGACACGCTGCTGCAACGGGGCATTCGGCCTGAGGCCCTACCGGCGGTAGAGGATGAGAAGAAGGTGAAGCGACGGCTGGCTTCGGAAGAGAAGAATGCCTTGAAGGGGATGGATGAGTTTGGAGGGCTTGATTCATGAATGTTTTTTGCTCCATGACAACGGCCGCGGTCATGGATGATGTCTCGCTGCCACTTGCCGCGAATGTGGCGAGAATTCTTAAGGTTTGAGCATGGAGTATGCACCTATTGGCTCAGTTGCTTCCGTTCGGTCTGGCTTCGCTTTTAAGAGCAAAGACTGGACTGATACTGGGACCGGGTCGTCAAGATCGCCAATGTAAAAGATGGTTTCGTAAGTCTTGATGGTTGTTCGTTCGTCAGCGACTCCATCGCGCGAGCCGCTTCTGAGTTTGAACTCAAGCCTGGCGATATATTGATTTCAATGACTGGATACATAGGGGAGGTTGCCTGAGTTCGTAGCGAAGGGCGCATGCTGCTGAATCAGCGGGTGGGTAAGTTCCGCATCAAGGACCCGGAATCCCTTGATGCCGACTTTCTTTTTTACTGCCTACGACATCCTGAGCTAAAAGCACAGTTTGCCGCTCATGCCTACGGAGCGGCTCAGCCCAATATTAGTCCTTCGTTGATCGAGCAACAGGAGATACCTCTTCCCCCCCTCCCCATCCAACACCGCATCGCCGGCATCCTCTCCGCCTACGACGACCTGATCGAGAACAGCCAGCGGCGCATCAAGATCCTGGAGGAGATGGCCCGCCGGCTCTACCGCGAGTGGTTCGTCCACTTCCGCTTCCCCGGCCATGAGGGCTGCAGGTTTGTGGACTCGCCGCTGGGGGAGATTCCGGAGGGGTGGGAGGTGAAGAGCCTGAGCGACGTTGCAGACGTTAATCGCTTGACTATTCATGTGAGAAATCTACCAGTGGCGCTCAGCTGGCCGAACTGCTGCGTGGCAATCACCGCTATGTGTTCGCTCTGATCCAGAAATTCCGTACCCCCCAGTTGCTCTGCGATCGCGCCGACGTGGTGGTGATCACCGATGAGGCCCACCGCAGCCAATACGACAGTCTCGCCCTCAACATGCGCACCGCCCTGCCCAAAGCGCTGTTCACCGCCTTCACAGGCACCCCCCTCCTCGAAGGAGAAGAGCGCACCAAGGAGGTGTTCGGCGACTACGTGTCGATCTACGACTTCCAGCAGGCGGTGGAGGATGGCGCCACCGTGCCCCTCTTCTATTCCAACCGCACACCAGAGCTGGAGCTGGTGAATCCTGATCTCAATGACGACCTCTATGCCGTCATTGAAGCGGCCGCCCTCGATGACGAGGAGGAGAAGAAACTCGAACGGGAGCTTGGCCGGCAATACCACATCATCACCAGGGACGATCGGCTGGAGACCGTTGCCCGCGACATCTTGCACCACTTTTTGGGGCGAGGTTTCATGGGGGAGGGCATCGTGATCTCCATCGACAAAGCCACGGCCCTGCGCATGTACGACAAGGTGCAGCGCCACTGGCAGGAGGAAACGGAGCGCGTGCGCCAGCTTGTGGCCCAGCGGCCCGATGAGGATGCCGAACTCAACCAGCGCCTGCACATCCTCACCACCACCGAGATGGCGGTGATCGTGTCGGCCGCACAGAACGAAATCGCTGATATGGCAGCCCTGGGCCTCAACATCGAACCCCACCGCCAACGCCTCAACACCTCCGATCCCCCCCTGGATGAACGGTTCAAGAACCCTGATGCAAACGATTGCCAGGGCCAACCGGGTCTACCCCGGCAAGCACAGCGGCTTGATCGTGGATTACGCCAATGTGTTCGCCTCCCTTGAAAAAGCCTTGGCGCTCTATGCCGGCCGCACGGGCAGCGCCAGGCCGATTCAGGACAAATCCGTTCTGGTAAGCCGGCTCCGCACGGAGTTGGGGAAGGCCGTTGCCTTCTGCGCAGAGCATGGGGTTGACATCCCCGCGATCCATGCCCTCACCGCTGCCGGGAAAATGGAGCCCCTGCTGGCGATTGCCGATGCTGTGGAGGCGTTGATTGCTCCTGAAAAGGTGTTGCAGACGTTTCAACAACACCAGCGGCTGGTGCAGATCCTCCACTCCGCCGTGAAGCCAGATCCAGCGGCCTTGGAGTTTGCAGCGTCTGTGGGAGCTTTGGCCACCATCGCTGCTTCGATTCGCCAAAAGCTATACCCCAACCCACCGGATCTTTCCGAAGTGATGGGGCAGATCACCCAGGTGCTCGATCGCTCCATCACTGGGATCACGATTCCTCAGCAGGGCCCTCCCTCCATTGACCTCTCGCAGATCGACTTTCAGACGCTGGCCAAAACGTTCCAGCAAAAGAAACACAAAAAAACGGAACTGGAGGAACTCAAGGCCCTGATCGCTGCCCACCTGGCCCGCATGGTGCAACTGAACCCCACCCGCGCCAACTACCGGGAAAAATTTGAAGCCCTCATTGCCGCGTACAACTCTGGTAGCCGCAGTGTGGAGGACACCTACAGGGAGCTGTTGCGCCTTAGCCAGGACCTCAGCCAAGAGCAGAAACGCCACATTCGTGAAAATCTCAGCGAAGAGGAGCTGGCTGTGTTTGACATTCTTCTTCAACCGGCCCCCGAGCTCAGTGAGAGCGAGCGCACCAAGGTGAAGCAATCCGCCAAGGAGTTGGTGCAGCGGGTGAAAGACCTGCTGGTGCTCAACTGGCAGCAGAAGGAAGCCGCCAGGGCCCAGCTGAAACTCTTGATCGAAGACGCTCTGGACCTGGGCCTCCCACGCGCCTACACCCCAGAGCTCTACCAGCAGAAATGCGCGGCCATCTTTGCCCATGTGGAATTGGCCTATCCCGATGCAGACCAGAGTGTCTATTGGGATGGATCAACCCTAACTGAGGCTGACGTTTTCCGGAATGATTCCTGGAGTAATCAGTAGAAGACCACGGCATTCTGGCGAACGTCTCGCGACGAACGCACAAGGTTGATGACGCTCGTCGAGGGATCACCAAACCCAGCGGCCTCTCTGCGGACGTTCATCCCTGCGCCGAGCTGCCCCCCTCCCCGGAAGGCGGCGTCAGCAGACCCTCCGCGTCAAAGCGGCGCCAAAGGGCGAGTTTCACCTCGGAGGTGATCGAGCCCGCCCGCAGAGGATCGGTGATGGAAAAGGAGAGCCGATAGCTGTGGGAGCTGGGGCTGAAGCTCAACAGCGAGGCCCGGGGGGGCGGCTGCTTCAGCACGCGGGGATGGGCGGCGGCCAACTCCTGCAGCAGGGCGATCATGCGATCCGGCGTCCAGGAGCTGGGGGCCGACACCTCAAAGCCACAGCGGCGGGTGCGATCGCTGCGGGTGTAGGTGGTGGTGGTCGCGGTGAAGAAATTCTGGTTCGGCACCACCAGCTCGGCGTTGTCACTGGCCCGCAGCAAGGTGGCGGCCCGCAGATCCAGCCGTCGCACCTCGCACGCTTCGCCGTCATGAATCAACACCTCCCCGGGCCGCACCGATCCCTCCACCAACAACCAAAGACCACTGATGAAGTTGGAGAACACCTCCTTCACGCCGAAACCCAATCCCACCGACAGGCCCCCCGCCACCGCCAGCAACCCCGCCTGATTGATGCCCAGGCGGGCCACGCCCCACACCAAGCCCAGGCTGATGAAGCCATACCGCAGCAGGGTGACCATGGCTTTGCGGCTGCCCTCGCTGATGCCCAGGGTGCGTTTGGCGATCCAGCCGATCGCCGTGGCGGGATGGATCGAAGCCGCCACAACGAAGTAGAGCACCACGATCACCAGGCTCAGCGTGCCCAGCTGAATCTCACTGCCGAACCAGGTTCCCAGCGAAACGGATGCCAGATCCCGGGGGGACGCCACCGCGTCCAGCAACACCAGCGCGATGATCAAGGCGAAGGCGGGGCGCAGGAGGCGACTCACGAGGGAGTGAACGGTCTCCGGTGGCAACCAGCGATTGAGCAGCAGGCGCTCCAGCCCGCGCAGCCCCCAGAACGCCGTCAGGATCTGCCAGGCCAGCAGCAGCAGGCCGTAACGCCTTCCCGTGGCTGCGGCGACGAGGACGGAGAGCAAGAGCGCCGCCACAACCAGCGGCAGGGGCTTGAAAGGCGGCCAGAGCCGCGGTGGAGTCCCCGACGGCAGGCGCTGGCTCACAACACTCAGCAGCCCCACCGCCACCCCGGCGATCAACAGCTGCTCCAAGACGATCGGGCGACTGAAGAATCCCACCCAGCCCAACACCTGTTCCAACAGGAGGTTCATGGGGTTCTCTGTCCGATGCGCTGGAGCAGGACGACACCCTGCTGAGGCGTGAACACCCCCACCATCACCTGCTGCAGCACGTATTCGATGCGATGGCTCACCGCCTGGAGATGTTCGGCGGTGAAGGCTCGCGTCAGCAGAGGGGAGCCGCTCTGGAATTGCTGCTCGGCCTCCGCCAAGGCGGCCAGCACGCCGGAGCTGGCCACAGGGGTCGGCACGGAGCGGTTCACGGGCAACACCTCCTGCGTGTCCAGCACAAAGCGACGTTGCAGAAGGGGGTCGTCGCTGAGTTGGGCCAGGGCGGCGGCGTTCTGCCGCTGACGGGGGCTGGAATCCAACCCGAACGACCAGACCTGGAGGATGGAAAAGGGGCTGGGCGGTCCTCCAGGCCCCCGGGGAAGGGCGCTGACCCCCAGCCGCGGTCCCATGGCTTTGCGCAGAGGGGGCAGGGTGAGGCTGAAGCAGGGAATCCAGTCCAACCGCGACGCCACCAGGCCATCGAACAGCTCCTCCGGCCCATTGGCGATGTCCACCTTGCTCTGCTGCGCGATCTGGCGCAACCACACCAGCCAGTCGGTGATCAAGGCTCCCTCCCGCTCCTGCTCCCGAGTGCGCGACGCGGACGGCACCGTCCCCGTGATGATGGAAGTGACAGGGCGGTCAGCTCCCCGCGTCCCCGCCGTCCACCAGATGCCGTAGGGATCCACGGACAGGCCGATCGTGTTCCCAGCGGCGGCCATGGCCATCAGCTCTTCCGTGGTGCGTGGCGGGGTTGGCATCTGTTGCCGGTTGTAGCAGGCCAGCGTGACCGCCTCATGCAAGGGCAGGCCCGCCAGCCGGGAGCCCTGGCGCACGCGCTCGATGTAGCGCCCGTCGATCGCGTCCGTGGCGCGCGTCATCGCGGCGGTGTCGGGCACGGGCGCGATCAGGCCCGCCTTGAGCAGGGTGTTGGCCATCGGCGCCCGCACCAGCAGCAGATCCGGACCCAGCCCTCGGGAGGTGCGCAACCGCAGCTCCTCCTCCAGTTGGTTCTCGTCAACGGTGGTGAGATTGACGCGCACGTTGGGGCGCACGCTGCTGTATTCATCCAGAAGCGGCTGCCAGAGCTGCTGGCGCAAGGAATCGCGGCGGAGCCAATCCAGCCGGCGCTGGGTCACCACCATCACGCTGAGGGTCTGCCCGTCGAATCCCGCCAAGGAGCCGCAACCCGACAGGCCCAGCAGCCCCATGCCCAGCAGGCCGAGCCCCACCACCCTGCGGCACAGCAAGCGCGTCGAGCGCTTCCGGCGAGGCTCCGCTGAGGAGCGATCGGCGGCGAAGCTCCGGGGCGGAAGAACCGCGCTGGCCCGGGACCAGTGAAAGGGGGGGCGAGACCAGCCCCCGAGGCCCGCTGGCTTCTTGACGGAAGCAGCCGGGACGGAGCCAGTGGCCGCAGGATGGCCCAATCCGGTTAGCAGCTCAACGCGCGCCAGACCAACCTACCCCGAATGCCTTTCCCCCCTCGCGCCAGCCCCCCACCCGCAGCGCGCGTGAAGAAACACGTCACGCCCGAGCCAGGGCCTGGCGCCCCGCGAAGGCGATGCGTTGCGCT
>VGQX01000179.1 GCA_016882305.1 Cyanobacteria bacterium K_Offshore_surface_m2_239 | reverse complement strand
GTACTCCTCCTCGAAACGCTGGACGAACCCCACCACCGGATCCACGAGGGAGCGATAGGGCGAGGGGAGCACCTCCAGCCGCACCTCCGGAACTTGCCGCCGCCAGTTCTTCTCGAACTCGGCCGCGTTGCCGGTGCCCAAATCCACGTACACCGCCACAAGGTCGCTGGCGATGGTGCGGGCGAAACGGATCGCCTCGAACGTGCCCCGGTGCAGCTGACCCACCAGCACCACCGTGGGCGTGCCGCCGCTGGCGGGGGGCGGTGGCAGTTTCAGGCGCACATCCTTCGCCAGCCATAGCCGTCGGGCGACGTGGTTGTAGTGGGTGCGAATCCGCAAAAAGAGCGCCACGAGGATCGGAATCGCGAGCACCACCAACCAGGCCCCGTGGGTGAATTTGCTCACCAGCAACACCCCTGTCACCACCGCAGTGATCACCGCCCCCACCCCGTTCACCAGAGCCTTCGTTCGCCAGCTCCGCTCCCGACTCCTCCACCAGTGCACCACCATCCCGGACTGAGAGAGGGTGAAGCTGAGAAACACCCCCACCGCGTAGAGGGGGATCAAGCGGCTGACGCTGCCCTGAAAGACGATCAGCAACAGGGCCGCGAAACCACTCAAGGCGTAGATGCCATTGCTGAACACCAGCCGATCCCCCAGGGAGGCCAGCTGACGGGGCAGGTAGCCATCCCGCGCCAAAAAGGCGGCCAGGCGTGGAAAGTCGGCATAGGCCGTGTTGGCCGCCAACAACAGAATCAGCAGGGTGGCGAGCTGCAACAGCGCCAGCAGCGGGCCATCGCCAAAGATCCGTCCCCCCAGCTGATAGAGCAGGGTGGGGCCGTTGTCCACGTACACCACGCCGGTCTGGTGGGCCAGGGCGCTGATGCCGCTGAACATCACCGCCAGCATCGTCACCATCACCACCAAAACCCGCCGGGCATTGCGCCACTCCACGGGCTTGAAGGCGGCCACGCTGTCGCTGATCGCCTCGATGCCCGTCAGGGCGGCGCAGCCGGAGCTGAAGGCCCGCAGCAGCAGCATCGGCCCCATCACCATCAGGCCAGAGCCATGGGCCTCACGCAACAACCGCTCCTGCTCCGCCAGGGAGGTGGTGGGCAGCTGCCCCAGGCCCGCTTTCACCGCGCCCCCCACCAGCAGAAGGAACACCATCCCCATGAAGAAATAGGTGGGAGCGCTCAGCACCCGGGCGCTGGAGCTCACCCCTCGCAGGTTGGCAACCATCACCAGCACCACCGCCACCAGGCACAGCGGCACCCGATCGGCCTCCAGCGCCGGCAAATAAGAGGTGAGGGCGGCGATCCCCGCCGCCACGCTCACCGCCACCGTGAGCACGTAGTCGATGGAGAGGGAGGCGCCCGCCACCAGGCCGGGGATCGCCCCCAGGTTCTCCTCCGACACCCGGTAGGAGCCGCCCCCGTGGGGATAGGCCCGAATCGTTTGCCGATAGCTCGTGCCGACGATCACCATCAGGCCCACGATCAGCCCCGTGATCGGCAGGGTGTGGTTCAGGGCCGCCGCCCCGGCCATGCCGAGCATCAGCACGATCTCCTGGGTGGCGTAGGCCACGGAGGAGAGGGCATCGGAACTGAGGATCGCCAGGGCCTCGGCGTTGCCGTAGCGCTCCTCATGGTGGGCGCTGGTGGGCAGCGGCTCGCCGATCAGCCATTGGCGCAGGGTGATCAGGGAGTGGAAGCGCGCCATCAACAGGGCCCGTCTGCTCGAAAACCTACGATCAGCTTCTCAACCGGATGACCCACCCTTCCGCGTCGGCCTGACCCGCGGGTGGCTAACTTCCTGCCCAATCACCCCCCCCTGAGTGACCCTGTCATCCGCCCGGCAGCTCTGGCATGCCCTTTCCCCTCGGGACTGTCTTGAGCGTCTCGATGCCACCGATCAGGGGCTGAGCGAGGCACAGAGCGCTGAGCGGCTCGCTCGCTTCGGCCTCAACCGCCTGGAGCTGGCCCCCGGCCGCAGCAACCTCCGCATCCTCTGGGATCAGCTCAGCAACGTGATGCTGATCATGCTGCTGGCGGTGGCGGCGGTGTCGGCCGGGGTGTCCTTCATTGAAAAGCGTTTTCCCAAGGACGCGATTGCGATCGTACTGATCGTCGGCCTCAACGCCCTGCTGGGCTACCTGCAGGAAGCCCGCGCCCAAAAGGCGCTGCTCGCTCTGCGGGAGATGGCCCAGCCCCTGGTGACGGTGCTGCGGGATGGGGACTGGCGGCGCATCCCGAGCGAGCAGCTGGTGCCGGGCGATTTGATGCGGGTGGAGGCCGGCGATCGGGTGCCCGCTGACGCGCGCCTGCTGGAAAGCGTGGAGCTTGGCCTGCGGGAAGCGGCGCTCACCGGCGAGGCGGAGGTGGTGAGCAAGCGGGCCGAGCTGGTGCTGGAGGATTCCACCCCTGTGCTGGAGCGACAGAACTGCCTCTTCCAGGGCACGGAGGTGGCGCGGGGGCGCGGCACCGCCGTGGTGACCTCCACGGGAATGGGCACCGAGCTCGGCCAGATCGCCGCCCTGATCAACACGGCCGGCGGCGAGACCACCCCGCTCCAAGAGCGGCTCGATGGCCTCGCCAACGTGCTCGTCGGCTCCGCCCTCGCCTTGGTGGCCGTGGTGGTGCTGGGGGGCTGGCTTCTTGGACAGCAGCTCCTCAACCTCCTGGAGGTGGCCTTGTCGATGGCTGTGGCGATCGTGCCGGAGGGTCTGCCGGCGGTGATCACCGTCACCCTGGCCATCGGCACCCAGCGGATGGTGCAGCGCGCGGCCCTGATCCGTCGCCTGCCGGCGGTGGAAGCCCTCGGATCGGTCACGGTGATCTGCTCCGACAAGACCGGCACCCTCACCCAGAACCGGCAGGTGGTGCAGGAGTTGCGTTGCGGCACGGAAGCCGTGACCGTCTCCGGCCATGGCTACGACCCAACGGGCACTTTCACCGCCCGCCCCCTGTCCCCCCCCGCTGGCGGCCAGGCGGGCCTGCCGGCGGGCTGCCGCGACCTTTTGCTCAAAGCCGGCGTGCTCTGCAGCGACGCGGAACTCACCAAGGAGGCCGATGGTCGCTTTGAAATCCTCGGGGACCCCACCGAGGGCGCCCTGCTGGTGGTGGCCGCCAAGGCGGGCATTGACGGCTTTGCCCTGCGCAGCCACAACCAGCGCGAGGCGGAGATTCCCTTCAGCTCCGAGCGGCAGCTGATGGCGGTGTGGGTGCGGGATGGCGATGGCCAGCTGCAAGCGCCCCTGGGGGCCCACGCCGCCGGTTCCCGCACGCTCCTGATCAGCAAAGGGGCCCCGGAGGTGATCATCGCCACCTGCAGCCGCTGGATCGACGGCTCCGGCGTGGTGGCGCTGCAAGCGAACGAGCGGCGCTGGTGGCTGGAGCAGGCCAAGGATTTGGCGGCCCGCGGCTTGCGGGTGCTCGCCTTCGCCTGCGCCCCCCACCACCCCAGCCCCGAGCTGGAGTTGCAGGAGCAAGTGCTGCTGGGGCTGATGGCCCAGCTCGACCCCGCCCGGCCCGAGGTGCCCTTGGCGGTGAGCCGTTGCCGGGAGGCGGGCATTCGCCCGCTGATGATCACCGGCGACCATCCCCTCACCGCGAAGGCCATCGGCACCGGCATCGGCTTGGTGGACGATGGCGCGGAGGTGGTGTTGGGGAGAGACCTGGAAACGTTTGACGACGCCCACCTGCGCGGCGTGGTGAAGCAGTGCAGCGTTTACGCGCGGGTGCCGCCCGAACAGAAGTTGCGGATCGTCAAGGCCCTGCAGGCCAACGGCCAGGTGGTGGCGATGACCGGCGATGGCGTCAACGACGCCCCGGCCCTGAAACAGGCGCACATCGGCGTGGCAATGGGCATCACGGGCACGGAAGTGAGCAAGGAAGCCGCCGACATGGTGCTGCTGGATGACAACTTCGCCACGATCGTCAACGCCGTCGAGGAGGGGCGGTTGGTGTACGCCAACATCCGCCGTTTTGTGAAATACATCCTCGGCAGCAATGTCGGCGAGCTGCTCACCATCGCCGCCGCTCCCCTCGTCGGCCTGTTCGGCGTGCCGATGACGCCTCTCCAGATCCTCTGGATGAACCTGGTGACCGATGGCGTGCCCGCCCTGGCTCTTGCCCTCGAACCCGGAGAGAAGGACATCATGCGCCGTCCGCCGGCCCAGCCGGGTGAATCGATCTTCGCCCGCGGCATCGGCTCTTACATCCTGCGCGTCGGCATCGTTTTCGCGATCATCACCATCGTGCTGATGGTGTGGGCCTATCGGGCCTATGGCCCCGACGGCCCGTGGCGCACCATGGTGTTCACCACGCTCTGTCTGGCGCAGATGGGTCATGCCCTGGCCGCCCGCAGCGATCGTCCCTTGATCCAGGTGGCGCCCTTCTCGAACCCCTGGCTGATCTGGGCGGTGTTGCTCACCACCGCCTTGCAGTTCGCGCTGCTCTACGTGCCGCCCCTGGCAGGCTTCTTCGGCACCGAGCCTCTCTCCGGACAAAATCTCTCGATCTGCATCGGCTTCAGCCTGCTGCTGTTCCTGTATCTGGAGCTGGAAAAGGTGTGGCGTCTCTGGCGGCGGCGCACCCAGTCCCATGCCTGAAGAGGGGATCAGCCTGTTGAAGACTGCGGTGGAAGCCCTGCCGCGATTGATTCAGGCTGGCGCTGATCGCCATCCCCTTCTTGGTTACGTCCTGATCACCCTCGGGATGTTTCTTGAGAATCTGGTGCCGCCGATCCCGGCCGAATTGATCATGCCCCTGGGGGGATTTCTGGCCCACAAAGGTCAGCTGCAACTCCTGCCGGTGATCCTCTCCGGCCTCTTGGGCACCGTTCTCGGGGCCTGGTTCTGGTATGGGATCGGGCGACTGATCAATGAGGAGCGGCTGGAGCATCTCGTCGGTCGCCATGGCCGCTGGCTGGGCGTGACCCCCGCCGGGCTGCGGGAGAGTCGCCGCTGGTTCCAGCGCCACGGCGCGGCGGTGGTGTTCTGGGGTCGACTGGTGCCCGGGGTGCGCACCCTGATCTCGGTGCCGGCCGGCATCGAGCTGATGCCCCAGCCGGGGTTTCTGGCCTGGACCACCGCCGGCAGCAGCATTCTCGTGACTGCCCTGGCCCTGGCGGGCAAGACGCTGGGGGAGAACTACGGCAGGGTGCTGCGTTGGATGGAGCCCTTCAGCGAGCTGGTGATCCGTTCAGGGCTGGCCCTCGCTGGCTTCGGCTTGCTGTTTCTGCTGCTGCGGCGAAGTCGTCTCTGGCTGCGCCGTTGATGCGGGCGTTGCCGCGTTCACGGCCACCGGAAGCTTCACCAACCCGCTCGGTTCCAGCAGCCTCCCCTCCTCCTCCTTGCGCCCCTCCTCCCCGGAACGCTCCTCAGCCTGGTCAAGGGACCCCTCCAGGGAGCCGGCCGTGCGGGTGTCGTAGATCGTGGCCAGCAAGAGCATCGAGCCGCTGATCAAAAACGTGGCCACCAAAGTGAGCGCCCCCCAGAGGCGCTGACGGGCCATGACGGAGGTTTGCCGCTGATCCACGGGCAGACCGCAATCCGTGCAGATCAACATCGGGCGGGCGTGTCCCACCTTGGTCACCATCCGGCAGCCACAGCGACGACAGGCCACGACAGGGTCGCCAAAGCACAACTCTGGCACCAGTGGCCGAGGCCTTGCGCTCATGGCGAGCCATTCACGCGGTCCACCGGGGCGGGGGCGCCATCGATCAGAGCGGCTTGTGCCAGACATTGGCAGATCCTTGTGAAGGAAGGGACCCAGCCCTGACAAAACGCCCTTAGCCTGGCCCGCCAAATGAGCCACAGGGCCAGTCCATCCCTGCCTCCATGACCCTCCTCCTCGCCCAGACCGCCTGGCTGGTGCCGTTGTACCCGCTTCTGGCCTCCCTGCTCTCGCTGCTGTGGTCGCCCGGGCTGATTTCACGCACGGGCCCGCGCCCCTGCGGCTACCTGAACCTGTTCATGGTGACCGTGGCCTTCGGCCACTCCGCCCTGGCCCTGCTGGCCCTGCATTCCAACTCCACGGCCGGATCGTCCGCCATCTACCGGCCGCTGACCTTCGGCTGGACCTGGCTGGACACCGCGGGACTGCGCATCGGCTTCGACGGCCTGATCACCGAGCCGGCGTTGATCGCGATGACGGTGATCACCGGCCTGCATGTGCTGGTGCAGATCTATTCGATCGCCTATCTGGAGATGGACTGGGGCTGGCCGCGGTTCTTCGGCTCCCTCAGTTTCTTTGAGGCCGGCCTTTGCGCCCTCGTGCTGACGGATTCCCTTTTCTTCAGC
>VGQX01000178.1 GCA_016882305.1 Cyanobacteria bacterium K_Offshore_surface_m2_239 | reverse complement strand
CTGATCTTTCTCGGGTTGGGCAGCCAGGCCCGCATCCTCACGCCCGCGCTGGAGGCGGCGATCCTGCTGATGGTGATCGGCACCACGTTTCTGGCGCCGATCCTGCTGCGGGTCGTGATCGGCAACGGTGCGGGGTCCGGTGAGGCGGCGACCGAAAGCGCCCCCTGAGGCTCCCGGTCCAAGGGGGCGAGGTCCGATGGGGTGCGGCGGTCCAAAGGGGCGCGACTGCCCCTGAAAACCAGCGGCGCCACCAGGGGCGTTCCCCCCCGGCCGATCCGGATGTTTCCTTGGCGTGCTGGCCATCGCAGAGAGGCTGGCGGCGGGAGCGGCCGCAGCGACAGAGCCACACCGTCTGCTCCTGATCGAGCCGCAGCTCGTAGGCGATGCGTCCGGTACCGAGATGGGCGCCATCGCAAAACCAGCCGTGGCGCGAGCGTCCGCAGGCGCAGAGGAGATGAACCCCCGCCGGGAGCACCAACGCTTCGGGACCCGTTTCCTCGTCCATTGACTGGGGGCCTCCACCCTGTCCAGCAGGCTTATTCTCACCAGAAGCGTGCCAGGGGGGGCGTCCGCAGCACAGCCCCGGGAACGACCTTGGGCGCACCACCTGGCGGAGTCGATCAACAGCCTGAGCAATGCTTGCAATCAGCAAGAGCAATCAATCACAGACTGACGAGCTGTTCGCAGCCCAATTGGAAGCTGTGCAGGAGCTGATTGCCATTTCTCTGTGCCTGGGATTGTTCTGCGTGATGGCCTTGCAATTGAAGGCAACTTTCTACTCCCTGCTCACCACGTCCCAGTTTCATGCCATCACGGCGGACATCCTTTTCATCCTGATCCTGGTGGAACTTTTCGTGTCGCGCGAGGTCATCGTCAACGGAGTGCTGGACACGGACTGGCGGCAGATTTTTGACGCTTCCTGGTTTCGGTCGGTTGTATTGTCCAGAATGGTTTCATGCGGATTGCGGATGTGAGGCCCTCCTGCCATGACGGAGGCGCCAAACGGCGCCAGCACGCGGCGATCGCACCGCTGCAGGTGGCGTTGCTGGGCCTGCCAAACACCGGCAAATCCACCTTGTTCAATGCCCTGACCGGGGGACGCGCGCAAATCGCCAACTGGCCCGGCTTGACGGTGGAACTGGAACGGGGAGTGCTACCCGCCGCTGGTGAGGGCCGGCCTTACGAGCTGGTGGATCTCCCAGGCATCCACGACCTCTCCGGCAGCAGTGAGGACGAGGCCGTGGTGCAGCGGTTTCTGCGCCACACCCCGCCGGATCTGATCCTGCTCGTGCTCAACGCCAGCCAGATCACCAGCCAGCTGCGGTTGCTGCTGCAGCTGCGCTCCCTGGGGCTGCCGATGGTGGCGGCGTTGAACATGAGCGATGAGGCGGAGCGGTTTGGCCTGGTCATCAACCACCAGGGGCTCACCGACGCCCTGGGACTGCCTGTCCTGCCGGTGAGCGCCAAACGGCGGCAGGGGATCAGGGAGCTGCTGGGGCAGCTGCACTGGCTGGGGGACGGCCTGAGGGCCGCTGCGGGGTCCGAGGCGGCCCCCGTTCTCGGCATGGCTGCCGCTCTTGGCGATCACGGCGATTCCGATGGTCGCGGCGATCCAGGCGATCACGAAGCGCTGCGGCGGGAGCTGGTGGCGCGTTTCGTGCGCCAGCCCGAGGGGGTGTTGAACCACCGTTCCCGCGCGGTGGACCGGGTGTTGCTCCACCCGTTGGTGGGCGTGACGATCTTTCTGGCGCTGGTGTTGGTGGTGTTCCAGCTGCTCTATGCCCTCTCCGCCCCCCTGCAGGATCTTCTCGGGAGGGGCCTGGATTGGGTGCAAGCCCGCGGGTTGGAGCCAGGGCTGGCCGGGCTCGGAGCCCCGGCGCCGCTGAAGAGTTTTCTGATCGAGGGCGTGTGGCTGGGGGTGGGCACGGTGGCGACCTTCATGCCGCTGATCTTTTTGTTTTATGTGTTGATGGGCGTGATTGAGGATTCGGGCTATCTGCCCCGGGCGGCCTTCCTGATGGATGGCTTCATGCGCTGGTTGGGGTTGGATGGCCGCTCCTTTGTGTTGCAAGTGATGGGGTTTGGCTGCAATGTGCCCTCGATCATGGGCACGCGGGTGATCCGGGATCGGGGCATGCGCCTGCTGGCCATGCTCTGCATTCCGTTCGCCCTCTGCCAGGCGCGGCTGACGGTGTTTGTATTTCTGGTGGGGGTGTTCTTCCCGCGACCGTGGTGGGCGCCAGGGTTGGTGTTGTTCTGTTTTTATCTGCTCAGTTTCGCGGCGGCGGTGATCACGGGGCTGCTGTTCAAGCGGGTCTACCCGAGCCGGGAGGCGTTTGTGTTGGAGCTGCCCCCCTATCGCGCTCCCAGTCTGCGCACCGTGCTGCGCCGAGGCTGGACCTCGATGATGAACTTCTTTGTCACCACACGGGTGTTCATCATCGTCGGGGCGACGGCGATCTGGATTCTCACCCATCTCCCCCCTGGCGCCCTGGAGGCGGGGCGACCCACCCTGGCGGCCGGCATCGGCGCTGTTCTCCATCCCCTACTGGGTCCGATCGGCTTGAATCCGGAGCTGAGCGTGTCGTTGTTCTTCGGGTTCATCGCCAAGGAGATCCTGCTGGGGGCCCTGGCCGTGATCTATCGCACCTCCGAGGCCGATCTGGGCGAAAGCGTGCGCACGGCGATCACCCCGCTGCAGGCCCTGAGCTTCATGACCTTTGTGCTGCTCTACACGCCCTGCCTGGGCACGATCGCCGCCCAGCTCAAGGAATCGCGGAGTCGGGTGTTCGCCTTAACCTCCCTGGCCTGGTCGCTGGGGCTGGCCTGGACCCTTGCCCTGGTGGTCTACCAGGGGGGGCACCGGCTGCTGGGCTTGCCCTGAGGGTCGGCTAAGAGGCGGCTCGGGGCTGGATCAAGGCCACGGTCATCTCCGCCGCCTGATCCTCACGCAGCATGAACTCCAGCAGACCGCAGGCCACATGCAGCAGCCCGCCCGGGAAGCCCCGCCGCAGCACCTCAACCTCGGCGCCGGGCTCGATGCCCATCGAATGGAGCCGCTGGCGCAGGGCGGGATGGCTGGGGAGGGAGAGGATGCGGAGCCTCTGACCTTTGCGCGCGGCACTCAAGGGCACAGGGGATTTGACTCGCTGCGGAAAGGCTAAGGCGTTTGTCGGCTTTTTCCAGGTCGGCGGCGGTGGGGTGATCCCTCTGATCACCGCCCTTGTGCTTTTTGTCACAACGCCTCGTGCCGGCTTTCGCCTCAACGCGCTCTCGTTGATTTTTTCCATCCCTCTGGGCACCAGCCATGACCGACAGTTCATTTCGCGTGGGCGTGAAGGACGCGGTGAAAGCAGCACTCAGTTTCATCAAGGAGATGGTTGACGGCAAGCCGCTCAAGGATGTGCTGCTGGAAGAGGTGGAGCTGGCGCCGGAGGCCGATGCCTGGCTGGTGCCCGTTGGCTTCGCACTCCCCCAGGAGGAGGCTGTCGCCAATGCGCCGGCGGGGAGCAAAAAGCTGAGACGGACCTACAAGAGCGTCACGATCAACGCCCAGTCTGGGGTGCCACTGGCGATGAAGATTCGGGAGCTGTGAGGCGCAGCGGGCGCCGCGACCCCGAGGGGGAGGCCCGAGCGGAAGGCTCTCCTTGTCCTTTGGCCGTGCCGGTGGGCCTGGGCAACCCCGCCCTGCGGGGAGAGGTCGTGGGCAGGCCTGCAGGCTACCCGGGATGGCGGATACAACACGGGCAAGCCATGTACCCCTCTGCCCAGAGTCGTGACCACGACGCAAGCAGCACGCACAGAGCAGCTTCGCCCGGGACTGGCTCGGCTGAGGATTGAATCGGCTCCGGCCTGATCTCGGTACACTGAAACCACAGTCCAAGAGGCTGCATGCCACCCACCACCCAGCCACTACCCGAGCTGCTGCAGGCGAAGCTGGAGCCCTTGCGGGAGCTATGCGAGCGTTATGGCGTAGAAAAGTTGGAGCTGTTCGGTTCGGCGGCTAAAGGAACGTTTGATCCCAAGAGCAGCGACATTGATCTGATTGCTGAATTCAATAACCGCCGCGAGGGTAATTACGCAGCTCGCTTTCTTGACTTTGCCGAAGGAGCCGAAGCCCTTCTGCAACGACCCGTTGATCTGCTGACGGAAGCGATGATCAAGAATCCTTATTTCAAGCAAGCTGTTGATGAAAGTCGCACCACGCTCTACGTTCGCTCGTGAAACGCTCGATTGCTAAGCGTCTCCTTGACGCCATCGAGGCGATGGAAGCGATTGAACGCTTCACACAGGGGGATGAGCTTCGATGATTATGCAGCCAATGAGATGGCGACTGCCGCTGTCGAGCGAAAGTTCGAGATCATTAGTGAGGCATTGAAACAGGCGGTTGCCGAGGACTCAACCATCCAGCAGACGATCGAAGTGTTGCCCACAGCGCCCCGGCGTGTATGTGCTCTCGGGGCCTGATCCGGATGGCAGCGGCGAACTCGCCTACATCGGTGAAGCCGATCCCCTCGGCCGTCGGTTGGAGCAGCACGCCGCCTCACGCGATTTCTGGACCGTGGCCTTCGCCTTCACCGACAAGGACAGCCACCTCAACAAAGCCCACGGCCTGCATCTGGAGGCCCGCCTGCTGGAGCTCGCCAGAGAAGCCCGCCGCATCAAGCTCGACAACCAGCAGCAGGGCCGTTCCATCTCGCTCTCGGAGGTGGATCGGGCCGAGGCCGAGGGCTACCTCCGCGAACTGCTGCTCTGCTGCCCGGTACTCGGCCTGCGGGTCTTTGAGCGGCCCCTGGCACCTCCGGCAACCGTTCCCCCTACAGCGACGCCGGGGCCTGGATCAGCCCCGGTTCTGTTCCAGCTGCGGGGGCCCAATGCCGAAGGGCAGGGCTACGAATCCCCCGGTGGCTTCACGGTGCTGGAGGGTGCCAGGGCACGCCTCGCCTTTGTGGAATCCAGCCCGGAATCCGTGGTTGCCTTCCGCCGGCAGCTGAGCGAGCAGGGTGTGTTCACGGCGGATGGACAGGGCCTGCTCCTGAGCCAGAGTTACGAATTCAACTCTCCCTCCCAGGCAGCCGTGATGCTGCTGGCGCGCACTGCTAATGGACTGATCGAATGGAAGGATGCCAACGGGCTCTCCCTGAGGGAGCACCGTCAGCGTCAGTTGCAGGTCAGCCCTGAGGCATCATACTATAGCGACAAGCCCACAAATTGGCCAACTTCATTGTCGCCATGCAGTGGATGAACGCGCCACTGCGGTCCTGCAGCAGTAACGCCCCTGGATCTGCCTCAAGGTGCAGGAGCGCCGCTTCCCTGAGAAACCCAACCATTCTAAACAGGCTTACCGCAGCATCCCAACTCCGGCACCAGCGATTCGCGCCAACTTCGAGCGGGAGGGCCAGCCATGATTTCCCTGATCAAAGCCCTCTACGATCGGTTGTTGCGCTATGTGCGTCAGCCGCTCCCTTTCAGATTCTGATCGGGCCGAATGGCAGCGCGGCAAAACCAACCTGCGGACGCCATTGGACCTGGTAGCGCTCCATCTTGTGGAGCAGGGCGGTGACGCCGCGAGGGCCGGAGTCGCTGGGGCTTGCCTCTCTGACGCTGGCCAGTTCGATCACCAGATCGGGACAGAGGGGCGGGAAGCTGCGGCGCTGCTCAGGAGTGAGGGCCTGCCAGCGATCCTCCAACACATGGGCGGCATCGGGGCAGAGCACGGAGCCATCGGGCAAGAGGAAGCCAGTGCAGCTGGCAAAGATCCGCAGGGTGGGCTTGATGCTCTGCAGGGCCAGGCCCAGCTGGATGAGCAGGCGGCGGTTGCGGCTGCCGGTCTCTCCTCCAGTCTGGAACGTTGGATAGAGGGGGCCTCACCGGCCAGGCGTTCCAGCAGCGTTGGCGTCTCGGAGAAGAGTTTGGTTCAGCGCTGTTCGGCCGCCATCTCCTCCATGGCAATCGCGGCCCCGGCGTTTCGTTCCACCTCCTGGACTGTCGGCTGAGACCGCAGGCGGACACGGCACTCCGGGAACGCCATGCTCCGAAGAGGGAAAAACGGACCAGCCCCCGCTGGCGCCCCGCCAGAGCTCCACCGACGGCCCAAGAAGCATCAGCTGGGCTTATAGGAGCCATCGCCAGCCCTGATCGGCACGCTCCTTCACAATCGCCGCAACACTGCGTTACATTGCTTCGTGACGGAGGCCTGACGGTTTTCCGTCCATCCATCCGTCCCCTGCATTGGGCTTCGGCCCTGTGCTCTCGACACTTTTCTCGTTCTCATGACCGCCACTCTCCAACAGCGCTCCGGCGCTTCGGCGTGGAATCAG
>VGQX01000177.1 GCA_016882305.1 Cyanobacteria bacterium K_Offshore_surface_m2_239 | reverse complement strand
ATCCCGGCCAGAGGGGCGACCAAGACAGGCAGTCTCTTCTTGAGATGCAAGCGGGAATCAAGCTGCCGTCAGGGGTTCAGCAGGGCTGAAATTCGCTTGTAGCCGTCCCGCCCCCTGAACACGCACCCGCGGCCTTTGCCTCGGCGTTCTCCATCTTGGGCATGACCGCCATGCAGGAAATCATGAATGACAGCGATGTCACCACCGGCCTGGAAGCATTCCAGCGCCACATCGACACCAACAAGATCAATGCCGCGCTCGAGGGGCGCTGAACGGCCGCTGAACAGCGGCGGGAGCGATTCCAAGGCCTCCCCAGGGACCTTCAGGGCGCCGCCAAATTGCGGAAGCGCGTGAACTGCGGCTCGAACAACAACTTGCAGGTGCCCACCGGCCCGTTGCGGTGCTTGGTGATGATCACCTCCGTGATCCCCCGATCGGGCGTTTCCGGGTTGTAATACTCATCCCGGTAGATCATCATCACCAGGTCCGCATCCTGCTCGATCGAGCCCGATTCCCGCAGATCGCTCAACATCGGCCGCTTGTTGGTGCGGGATTCCACGCCGCGGCTCAGCTGCGACAACGCCATCACTGGCACGTTCAACTCCCGCGCCATGCCCTTCAGGCTGCGGGTGATCCGGGAGAGCTCCTGCACCCGGTTGTCGGAACCGCCGCCCTCCATCAACTGCAGATAATCAATCACCACCAATCCCAGCTCCTTTCCCGTCTCCGCCATCAGGCGACGGCAGAGCGAGCGCATCTCCAGCACCCCCGCGTTCGGCTTGTCGTCGATGTAGATCGGCAGCCGGCTCAGGTTGCTGATCCCCTGCCCCAGCAGCGGCCACTCTTCCTGATGCAGTCGCCCCGTGCGCAGCCGGCCGCTCTCAATGCCCACCTCCATCGACAGCAAGCGATAAGTGAGCTGCTCCTTGCTCATCTCCAGGCTGAACAGACACACCGGCAGCTCATGCAGCTGCGCCACGTTGCGGGCGATGTTCAGCACGATGGAGGTCTTGCCCATCGCCGGCCGCCCCGCCACGATCAGCAGATCACTGCGCTGCAACCCCTGGGTCATGGCGTCCAGGTCGTAGAAGTTCACCGGCAAGCCCGCCAGCGCCGTGCCCAGGGAGCGGGTTTCGATCTCCTCGAATGTGCGCGTCAGGATCTCGGCCGTGGGGGTGAGGCCCTGGCTGGGCTTCTCCTGACTGATGGCAAAGATCTTTTGCTCCGCTTCGTCGAGCACCTGCTCCATCGGCTTGCTCTGGTCGAACCCCAGCTGGATCACCTCATTGCCGGAGCGGATCAGGCGCCGGCGGAGGTATTTGTCCATCACCAACCGCGCCACCTGATCGATCGAGGCCGTGGAGAGGGTGCGATCCACCAGCTCCAGCAGGCGGGCCGTGCCGCCCACCTTCTCCAACGACCCCGTGTCCGCCAGCCAGGCCGCCATGGCCGTCAAATCGGTGGGCTTGCCCTGGCTGTGCAGCATCAGGGCCGTGCGATAGATCTCCCGGTGGGCGCTGAGATAAAAAGCGTCCGGCTGGAGCACATCCGCCACCCGGCCGATGGCATCGGGATCCAGCAGCACCCCGCCAAGCACCGCCTCCTCCGCCTCCAGGTTCTGGGGGGGCACCGACTCCGGCAACGCCTCGAACTCTCCCCCGCGCGACCCTCCCCCCTCCCGCCCGGGGGCGCCGCGGCGGGCGAAGCCGCTGTCTCCAGGGGCTGGGGTCGCGGCACCAGCCAGGGGCACACTCACCATCGGGTCACTCCAGGGGCCGCCGGGGCGGAACAGGCCCGCTGACGCCCGCGCCAAAGCGCGAGGGAGAGGGCCGGATGTTCCATCATCCCCCCGCAGCGCAAGGAGGGGCCACTCCCGCCCCTCAGGGCTGGTCGGCCAGGGGCAGTCCCGCGCCCGCCAACCGCTCCAGCAGGAGCAGTCGCAACTCCCTCCCCGCCGCTCCCTGGGCGCCGGCCACGGTCTCCACACTCACGGCCAGGGTGATCCCCGAGGGGCCCGACGCCGTGACGCCCAGCAGCTCCGGAGCCCGAAGCAGGGACGGCCGCCAGAGCGGATCCGCCGCGAAAGCCTGGATCGCCTCGTCCATCACCGCCAGGGCCTGGCGCAAGTCGCCGCAACGCGGGGAAAGGATCACCTCCACCTCCACGCCGGAGCGCAGCTTGGTGTGGTTCACCACTTGCGCGCAGACGCTGTTGGGGAACAACGCCACCCGCTGGTCGGCGCAGCGCAGCTCCGTGGCCAGAAGGCCCAGATCCGTCACCTCGCCCCGAAGGCCGCGAATCTCCACGCTGTCGCCCAGGGCGAAGGCATCGCCCAGCAGGATCGCCAGCCCGGCCACAAAATCGCGCAACACCCCCTGAAACACGATCGCCAGGCTCCCCAGCACGGCACCGCCCAGCAACACCACCCGGTCGGACACCTCCTTGACCCCCGGCATGTCCGCCAGGATCCACACCACCGCCAGCAGCAGGCAGGCCAGCCCCACCAAGCGGCGCTGCACATGCAGCAGGCTGCGACATCGCTGGTGGCGGCGATCGCGCAGGGGGGCAGGCAGGCTCGCCTGCCCCACCCACTGCCGCAGCCACAGGCCGAGGACGGCCTGCGCCAGCAGGTTGACCATCCCCACCAGCAGCAGCTTCACGGCGATGCCCCAGGGCTGGAGCAGCAGGTCGAGGGCCGTGGGAACCTGGCCCGGCACCGCCAGCATCGCCACCCCGGCCATGGTCAGCAGCAGGGCGGTGAAGGCCATCAGGAGCACGAAGCTGAAGCCCTGCAGCCCCTGAATCGCCAGGTTGCGCCGCCAGCTCCGCCCGCCCAGGGGGTAGTGGTCCTCCCAGAGGGCCGCCCGGCGCCGGATCCGTCGCCAACACCAGAGGTTGAGCGCCAGAAGGCCCAGCAACCCCACCTCCGCCAAGGCGAGATGGGCCCAGCGCCGCAAGAGGGCCTCTGGGCGCATCAGCTGGCGGGCCAGGCGCAGGCGCCGCTGCAGGATCCGCTGCCAACGGGCCGCCAGGTCCGCGTTGTCCAGCCCATTGAGGCGCGCATCCTCCGGGGTGACCGTCAGCAGGGGAAGGGGCTGATCCCGTCCGGCCACCCGGGCTTCCAACCGGTGGATCCCTCCTTCTTCGGGCACCACCACCACAGAGACGGCGTCGGGCGGACCGTTGAGGGCGGTCGTCTCCAATCCGCAGGCGCTCTCCCCCTTGCCGCCATCGTCCACCAGGAAGCGATGCACAAGGAATTCCGCCAGGGCTTCGCCGCCGCTGCAGAACGTTCGGCCCTGGTAAAGCATCTCCAGATTGCCTTCAATGACCTTTGCTCGCGTGGTCGCGTCCGGCCCGCCGCCAGCCTCGCTGAGCACCGGCGCGGCCACGGTGATCACCGGCACGCCCAGGATCCGCACCTTGCCCAGCTGATAGGCGCCCTGGCTCGGCAGGGGATCCCCCGCCTTCGGCGCACTGCCAACGGCGGGCGCCACCACCGGGGGAGCGGAGGGCGCCTGTGGTGGCGTCGCGGCGGCGGCTCCCCTGGCCACGCCGGGATCCAGCTCCAGCGCGAGCATCAGGACCAGGAGCGTCAGAGCCAGAGGCAGCAGCCGCCTGAACACCCCCTGGAACAGTTCCCGGACCCGGGTACGGCGCCCGTCTCGACCCACAGCGTCCGCGCTTCAGGGGCTCAACGTAGGCGCTTCAGAGGGCGGGAGGATGCCCGCTTCGTGGATCGTTGATAGCGTTCGTCCATGGCTGTCGACGCTTTCCCGGGCTCCCCCCTCTCCACCCCGGCCTCCCCCTTCTCCACCCCTGGCGCCGCCCCCACCGAACGGTTCGAGCTGATCGTCGTCGGCGGGGGGCATGCCGGCTGCGAGGCGGCCCTCACCGCCGCCCGCCTGGGCATCCACACCGCGCTCTTCACCCTCAATCTCGATCGCATCGCCTGGCAGCCATGCAATCCGGCGGTGGGGGGGCCGGCCAAGAGCCAGCTCGTCCATGAGGTGGATGCCCTCGGGGGCGTGATCGGCCGGCTGGCGGACGCCACCGCCCTGCAGAAGCGGGTGCTCAACGCCAGCCGCGGCCCGGCCGTCTGGGCCCTGCGCGCCCAGACCGACAAACGCCTCTACGCTCGTCAGATGCTGCAACTGCTGCAGCACACCCCCAATCTGGCCCTGCGGGAGGCGATGGTGACCGGCCTGGAGGTGGAGGGGGATCCCCGGGAGGACCCTGGCGCGAGCGGCCCGCACGGGCGCATCACCGGTGTGCGCACCTATTTCGGCAGCCTCTACGCCGCCGATGCCGTCATCCTCACCGCCGGCACCTTCCTCGGCGGGCGCATCTGGGTGGGACACCAGTCGATGGCCGCCGGACGCGCGGGGGAGCAGGCCGCCGAGGGCCTCTCCGAGGCCCTGCGCGCCCTGGGTTTCCGCCTCGATCGCCTGAAGACCGGCACCCCGGCCCGGGTGGACCGGCGCAGCGTCGCCCTGGATCAACTGGAGGAGCAGCCCAGCGATGCCCACGATCGCTTCTTCTCCTTTGATCCCGCCGCCTGGGTGAGCGGTGAACCCATGGCCTGCCACCTCACCCGCACCACCGCTGCCACCCACCAGCTCATCCGCGACCACCTCCACCTCACCCCCATCTATGGCGGCGTGATCGACAGCAAGGGCCCCCGCTACTGCCCCTCGATCGAGGACAAGATCGTGCGCTTCGCCGACAAGGACAGCCATCAGATCTTCCTGGAGCCGGAGGGGCGCGACACCCCCGAGCTCTATGTGCAGGGCTTTTCCACCGGCTTGCCCGAACCCCTGCAGCTGCAGCTGCTGCGCACCCTGCCGGGCCTGGAGCGCTGCGTCATGCTCCGCCCCGCCTACGCGGTGGACTACGACATGCTGCCGGCCACCCAGCTGCGGCCCAGCCTGGAGACCAAGCGGGTGGCGGGGCTCTTCAGCGCCGGCCAGCTCAACGGCACCACCGGCTACGAGGAGGCCGCCGCCCAAGGCCTGGTGGCCGGCCTCAACGCCGCCCGGCGCCTGCGGGGCCAGGAGGCGGTGCTCTTCCCGCGGGAGGGGAGCTACATCGGCACGATGATCGACGACCTCGTCACCAAAGACCTGCGGGAGCCCTATCGCGTGCTCACCAGCCGCAGCGAGTATCGCCTCGTGCTGCGGGGCGACAACGCCGACCGCCGCCTCACGCCCCTCGGCCGGGAGCTGGGCCTGATTGATGACCGCCGCTGGCGCCTTTACACCGCCAAGCAAGAGGCCATCACCGCAGAAACCCGGCGTCTCGAAACCGTGCGGCTCAAGGCCAACGATTCGGTGGCCGCTGCGGTGGAAGCCGAAAGCGGCGCCGCGATCAAAGGGTCCCTCACCCTGGCGGAGCTGCTGCGACGGCCCGGTGTCCACAGCGCCGACCTGCTGCGCCATGGCCTGGCCGATCCCGCCCTGCCGCGGGAGGTGCGGGAAGGGGCGGAGATCGATATCAAATACAGCGGCTATCTGGCCCGCCAGCAACAGCAGATCAGCCAGATTCAGCGCCAGACCAACCGCCTCCTGCCCGCCGACATCGACTACGCCGGGATCGGCACCCTCTCGGCGGAGGCGCGGGAAAAGCTCAGCGCCATTCGCCCCGGCACCCTCGGGCAGGCCAGTCGGGTGCCGGGGGTCAGCCCGGCGGATGTGACCGCCCTGCTGGTGTGGCTGGAGTTGTCCCAACGTCTGGCCGCCGCCAGCACTGCGGGCTCTGTGGGACCGTCCTCTCTGCCCTCCCGAAAACCAACCAATCCCGATAAGGTTGCGCCACGTTCGTCCTGAGACTCCCTTGAGCCCTCCGCGTCCCACGCGAGGCCTGCCCACCTCCCGTGCCTATTGGGAGTTGAAAGCGGAACAAATGATGAATCGGGTGTTCGCCCCGGACGCCGCGATTGATCTGGAGCCTCTCGCCCCCGACCCGGAGGCCTCCCGCGCGGCGCCCTCCCCCCACCGGCCCCTGCCGCCAGGGGCGCCGCCGCCCGCGGCCGCCTCTCCGGCCCGCGCCGCCGCCACCTCGGCCCACGCCGCCGCCACTCCCGGCGCCCCAGCCAAACGGAGCCTCTCCGAGTTGACGGTCGTGCTGGGGGCCATGCTGGCCGGGGTCGGCCTGGTGGGCGCCATCGGCGCCGTGCTCCTGGTGCAGCAATGGGCTGGCCTGCAGCGCAACCTCAGCCAGGAACGCAATCTGCTGCTGGTGGAGCGCCTGCGCGCCCTCGGCCCCGCCACCGCGCCAGCCGCCCCCGAGGCCCTGGCCACCCCGCCGGCCCCCGTGCTTGATCCCTCTCCGGCCA
>VGQX01000176.1 GCA_016882305.1 Cyanobacteria bacterium K_Offshore_surface_m2_239 | reverse complement strand
AGGCGGCCGTGGTGGCCTTCGGCAACCGGGCCGGCCAGAGCCGGGTGCTGTTCGAGGCGCTGCGCAGCCTCCAGGCCCAGGGCGGACTCGATGCCACCCAGGAGCGGATCCTGACGGCGGAACTGCGCGACATGGAGCTGCGGGGCGTGGGCCTGGAGGGCGAGGCCCAGGCGGCCTTCAACGCCGCCAGCCAGGAGCTGGCGGAGCTGGCCACCGCCTTCGGCAACCGGGTGCTCGATGCCACCAACGCCTGGACCCTGCGGCTCAGCGATCCGGCCGAGGTTGAGGGGTTGCCCGAGAGCCTCAAGGAGCAGCTGGCCCAGGCCGCCCGTGACGCCGGCGATGGCGAGGCCACAGCTAGCGAGGGCCCCTGGCTGCTGGGGCTCGACATGCCCCGCTTCGGCCCCTTCCTGAAGTACAGCCGTCGCCGCGATCTGCGGGAGATCGCCTACAAGGCCCACGTGAGCCGGGCTTCGGGCAAGACCGACGGCAACTGGCCGGCGATCGAGCGGATCCTCACCCTGCGGCGGGAGCAGGCCCAGCGCCTAGGCTATGGGTCCTGGGCCGAGGTGAGCCTGGCCGCGAAGATGGCCGGTTCGGTGGCGGACGTGGAGGCCCTGCTGGAGGACCTGCGCACCGCCGCCTATCCGGTGTCCCTCCAGGAACTGGAGGCGTTGCGCGCCTGTGCGGCCCGCGAGGGGGCGGCCGAGGCGGAGGACCTCAAGCCCTGGGATGTGAGTTTCTGGGCGGAGGTGCGGCGCCAGGAGGCCTTCGATCTCGACAGCGAGGCCCTGCGCCCCTGGTTCCCTCTGCCCCGGGTGCTCGATGGGCTGTTCGGCCTCTGCGACCGCCTGTTCGGCCTCCGCATCCGCCCGGCCGATGGCGAGGCGCCCGTCTGGCATCCGGATGTGCGTTTCTTCCGCGTCGATGACGCCGGCAGCGGCGAGCCCCTGGCGGCCTTCTACCTGGATCCCTACAGCCGCCCCGGCAGCAAGCGCGGCGGCGCCTGGATGGATGAATGCCTGGTGCGCTCGGTGGACGAAGCCGGTGCGCCGGTGCTGCCCGTGGCCTATCTGGTCTGCAACCAGAGCCCTCCGGTGGGGGACACCCCCAGCCTGATGACCTTCGAGGAGGTGGAGACCCTCTTCCACGAGTTCGGCCATGGCCTCCAGCACATGCTCACCACGGTGGACCGTCCCCAGGCGGCCGGCATCAACAACGTGGAGTGGGATGCGGTGGAACTGCCCAGCCAGTTCATGGAGAACTGGTGCTACGACCACGCCACCCTGATGGGGATGGCCCGCCACTGGCAGAGCGGCGAACCGCTCCCCGAGGCGGAGTTCGCCAAGCTCCAGGCCGCCCGCACCTTCATGGGCGGTGCCGCCACCCAGCGCCAGGTGCACTTCGCCCTCACCGACCTTCGGCTCCACAGCCAGTGGACGCCGGAGTGCGGCAGGTCCCCGGAGCAGCTGCGCCGGGAGATCGCCGTCACCACCACGGTGCTGGAGCCGATCGAGGAGGACGCCTTCCTCTGCTCCTTCGGCCACATCTTCGCCGGCGGCTATTCCGCCGGCTACTACTCCTACAAGTGGGCCGAGGTGCTCAGCGCCGATGCCTTCAGCGCCTTCGAGGAGGTGGGGCTGGAGAACGAAGCGGCGATCCAGGCCACCGGCCGCCGCTTCCGTGAGACGGTGCTCAGCCTCGGCGGCAGCCGCCATCCCGGCGAGGTGTTCGAGACCTTCCGGGGCCGGCCCCCCAGCCCGGAGGCCCTGATCCGACACTCGGGGCTGGTGGCGGCAGGGGGCTGAGGCTCCCCCGCCCGGCCTACCGGGGCCGCGTCAGCCGGGCAGACCGGCCTGGCTGATGGGCCCCAGCTTGACCCCCTCCGGGTAGTACTTCCAGCCGTCCCGGATCCTGATCTTCTCGTCCCAGGGGAGCTTGTAGCAGCCGTTGGCCAGATCCCTGACCCAGGTGAGGTAGTTCTCCTTCTCCCCACCGGGTTTCCCCACATAGGCGCGGCAGCCCAGGTTGAAGATGTTGTTCTCCAGAGCCCAGTTCTCCCGTGCCTTGTCCACCAGGCGGGGGAACAGCTCGGCGGTGACGATCTCCCACGGGTTTCTGTGGCCCTGTTGCAGCACGTTGCCGTCGTAATTGCAGACGGTGCCTTCCCCGAAGTAGTAAAAGACGCCGTCATACCCGGCCAGATTGACCGAGATGGTGTACATCAGGTTCTGCCAGGCGTTGGTGCGGTTGGTCCAGATCCACTGGTCGTTGACCTGGGTGGAATAGCCGGAGATGCGGATGTAGACATTGGCCCCCTTGTAGGCGGCCTCCCGCGCCAGTTCGGGGAACATGCCGTCATGGCAGATGCAGACTGCCAGCCTGGAACCCTTGGGGCCCTCGCAGACCGGCATGCCGTAGTTGCCCGGCGACCAGGGTTCGATCGGCACCCAGGGCTGCAGTTTGCGGTAGTGCAGGGCAATCTCACCCTGGGAATTGATGATGATGGCCGTGTTGAACGGCGGCAGGCTGGGGTCGTCGTTCTGCTCCATCAGCGAGAAGACCCCCCAGACGTCGTTATCCCGGCAGGCCTCGCGGAAGCGGTCGATTTCGGGGGAGTCGATGCGCAGCAGCATCTCGTCGTAGGTCCAGATGGCGGTGTTCAGTCCCTGGGTGGAGTACTCCGGGAACACGACCAAGTCGAGATCGGGGTAGCCGGCCTTGGTGGAAGCGACCGCCTTGCAGATCTGATCCACCTGGGTCTGGATGTCCGCAGGGCCTTTGATCACGGGGACGGGGTACTGGATCATCGCCACGAGGAGGGCTTCCTCCCAGGCGCTGACGCTGCCGGTGCTGCCCATGAAATCAAGAATGAAAGTCATTTTCATTCTTGACACTGCATCCCAGCCGAAACTGTCGCCTCGGCCACCGAATTCGCGCCTGTGCCCCTGGCTGACGCCCCGCCCGGCGCGACAAGGGGAGCTAAAGGTGTGAGAATGGTTGTCATTTTGTGCCATCCCACCATTCCCCGTCACCGCCTGACCTCCCCGCCGGGGCCCCTGTCTCCGCTGCCGCGGGTCGCCCGCGACCCCCGTGGCTGAGCTGGTGGTGGTGGTCGCCGGGTCCGGTCCCCAGGCCCTCACCCTCTGCTGCCTGCTGCTGCAGAAGCGGCCCCAGTGGCGCCGGCGGCTGCGGGTGCTTGACCCCAGTGGCACCTGGCTGGATCGCTGGAACACCCAGATGCGCCGCTACGAGATTCCCAGCAGCGTCCCAGTAGGTGGTGTAACTCGGGAGGAGCAGCCCCGGCGTAGCCGGGGCTGACGGCTCGCCTCCCTCAGATCTCAGCTGTGGAAAGGGGTGGGCCGGTCTGTGACCCTGTTCGGAGAACTACCACCAAACCGAACACAGACCATGACCCTCACCCATAGTGGCGCCTCCAAGCTGGCTCAGCTCATGGAGGGCACCACCGCTGGCGCCCTGATCCCCGAGATCGTCCGTCGGGGCTTCCAGGACCTGCTGGAAGCTGAGGTTTCTGCCCTCACCGGCGCCCAGCTCCATGAGCGCTGCCCCGATCAGCGCTCATCCCATCGCAACGGCTACCGGGAGCGGCTGCTCACCACTCAGGTGAGCGACCTCACCCTAGCCATTCCCCGGCTGCGGCAGGGCAGCTTCTTCCCCAGCTGGCTCGAGCCCCGCCGCCGGGTCGACAAGGCCCTCTACGCCGTGGTGATGGAGGCCTACACCGGTGGCATCTCCACCCGGAAGGTCGACGCCCTGGTGGAAGCGCTGGGCGGGGCCAGCGGCATCTCCAAATCGGAGGTCAGCCGCATCTGCCAGGGGCTCGATGAGCAGGTGAAGGCCTTCCTGGGTCGGCCCCTGGACCATGCCCATTTCCCCTACGTTTACCTGGACGCCACCTACCTCCACGGCCGCCTTGGCCACAACATGCAGGTGGTGTCGCGGGCCGTGGTGGTGGCGATCGGCATCAATGCCCTCGGCTACAGGGAGGTGCTGGGCATCGCCGTGGGCGACAGCGAAGCCGAGGGCTTCTGGCGAAAATTCCTCGGTTCCCTCAAGGAGCGTGGCCTGGACGGCACCCGGCTGGTGATCTCAGACGCCCACCTGGGTCTGACGGCGGCGATCAAGAGGATGTTCCAGGGCAGCAGCTGGCAGAGGTGCCGGGTGCACTTCCTGCGCAACCTGTTGTCCCACGTGCCCAAAGCTGGCCAGGACATGGTCGCGGCTGCCATGAAGGCCGTGTTCGTGATCCAGGCGCCCGATCAGGTGCGGGCCCACTGGCAGCGGGTGACAGCGATGTTGCGCAAGCAGTTCCCCAGTGCCGTACCTGTGATGGAGGCCGGCCGCGACGACGTGCTGGCGTTCCTGCACTTCCCCCAGGAGCACTGGCGCAAGGTCTGGAGCACCAACCCGCTCGAGCGCCTGAACAAGGAGATCAAACGCCGGACCAACGTGGTCGGCATCTTCCCCAACGACCCAGCCATCATCCGGCTGGTGGGCAGCCAGCTGCTGGAGCAGCAGGAAGAGTGGCAGCTGGAGCGCCGCCGCTTCTTCTCCGAGGCCACCATGGCCAAGATCCCCGAGCCAGAGGAGCCGCTGGAGCTGCCTGATGCCGATCCAGACCAGCCAACTCCTGCAGGTATTCGCTGAACCGCAGAAGCCCCTCCCTCGATCCACACAGATCTCATCGATCGCTGAGTTGCACATACAGCGATTAGGGCCCATAGTGGATTGATGGAGCTGCTCAATCAGCTTCCAGGCAGTCATCCTCTGACTGCTCCTGTTCACCCTCCAGAGAGGGTCACAGGACCTCCCGAGTTGCACCACTCAAAGGGGCGCTACCCCGCGTTGGGACTTGAGCCTGGCCGGGACCGCTCCAGAGAACACCAGCCCAAGCTCCCCCTTCCTCAGACGGTGGCCTGCCATCCGCTGGCCCATGGGACTGGTCACCTCCCAGGGCTCGCCCTGGGGGACCCATCCCGAAACTTTGCAAGGGCTGGAGAGGTCCGTTCCCAGCCAGAGCAGGCATCCCGAACCTCCTCCAGGGAGACCTCTCACGGCCAAATGCCTGGGAAAGCTGATCCCGGAGCCGCCGAGGCCCCCGTACTGGGGGCAGAAGTTGGCAGTCTTCCCTACGGCTCTCTCCGCCTTGTCGGCCTTTGTGATCTGCCGGCCGCAGATGGCGGAGGCCATGTGGCTATGAGGGTCCGGGTCCTCGGAGCCGTAGATGGCCACACGAACGCCTCCCCATAGATGGCCGCGGCCTGACGGTGCTCAATCAAGGCTCATTAGTAGTCTGTCCCAGTAGCGCTGGCCCGCCGCCGCAAGTTCCGGTTTGGTGCTCAGGACTCGCTTCTGTCCGGTGCCTATCAGGAAAGATGTCCGCCGGGGTGCTGCTCGCAGCAGCTCCAGAATACTACTCCATAAAGCCGGTTATGGGCTGCGAGCGTTGGGAAAGACAGGCATTGACATCTGAGCTATTGCGTAGGGCTGAGCGGCCGGCCCCCGGGCGGGGGGTGAGGCCGGTCCGCCACTTGCGGGCGGACCAACCTCACCCCCCTGGGGCCTGGATTTCTGATTGCTGGGCGGCCAATGACCCCGAGCACAAACTTCGACACATCCGTAGCGGCAAACAATCTAAATCACGCCACAGTCCGGAGTGGTTTTGAGAATTCTCTGTTAAGATTGCTTTTCTTTCTGCCTCCGAGGATGATTCAGCTGCACGATCTGTGGCTGACGCCAATCACGAGGCGGCCTGGACCAGCGGCCTGGATGCTGTTGTCGAGCCTGCTCGTAGGTCTCCTGGCGGATCGAGCAGATCGCATCCGCTTCGCCGTAGTGACGCTGGTTGGGAGTGACGTACTTGATGCCGCTATGACGGTGCTCTGTGTTGTACAAGTCGACAAAGCCATCGGCCCAGGCGCGGACTGATAACAGATTACGGAATCGGCGCAGCGGATAGCTATGATGATATTTCAGGGTGCGGAACAGTGATTCAGCGTAGGCATTGTCGTTGCTGACGTGCGGTCTCGAGAATGACATACCAATGCCAAGCTCCTTCAGCTTCGCAGCCAATGTGTACGAGCGCATGGCCGCACCATTGTCCGAATGTAGAATACTGCCTGGTTTTATGTTGATTTCTTCATCGCGATAAATTCGGTCAAAGAAATCCCTGGCCAGCTCCGCGCATTCTCGCTCGTGCACCTCCACTCCTAGAATTCGGCGGCTCCACACATCTATCACCATATAAAGATAATAAAACTGACCTTTAACAGGGCCGGGCACCAGGGTAATGTAATATCCCAGGCCAGCACTTGGTGGATGCCCGTCGCCTCCAGTACAGGTGGCGCCTGGGCGGCGCGTGCTGGGCGGCTGCGGCCACGATGACCTAACT
>VGQX01000175.1 GCA_016882305.1 Cyanobacteria bacterium K_Offshore_surface_m2_239 | reverse complement strand
GCCCATAGGGGCAACTTATGTTCGTTACATTCAATTTTTTCGGCGCACTCATGGATTACATGAAAATACTCTCAGTCAATACGATTACTGGATCGATTTAACCACGCTTTAATTTATTTGCAAAGATATTATTTCATTTTTCTCTGTATATATTCTAAAATCTCTACTGTTGATGCACGGGGTGTTTTTGTTGTATTGACTATAGCCCTTGCTGCATCTATAAATGCGTCTCGTCTTAAGCTGCTACTACGAGCTAATCGCCCTACACATCTATGAAACTGTGTTTTACTGAGAGATTCTTCATTCTTAAGATCTTGGAGAATGTCATCAGCGGATAAATCAATATCTCCTGCCACATGCAAAAGATAACTGGCGATAATCCTCTTCTCTATCTTTGTGCTCTTGCCATCAGCCTTACTTACAAACATAAGGGCAGCAAGTTCATCGCCATGCTCCTCCCGCATGCGTTCAAGCTTGCCGTAAGTAGATTCATTATAAGCATTGAATAAGAATTCTGGAATATTTGTTATCAGCTCTCCAGTCTTAATATCAACACATCTTACAATACGGCTTGCGATAAATGTTCTGCCCGCTTGTCGTTCGCAACAAAAAGCATCAATACCTGCATCAGTCATGTCGTTCTTGAATGAAACTCTTTTTACCCTGATTTGCCTAGTGGTGCGGGTGCCATTCCTATCAACATAATCAATCTCTAGCTTTGTTGTTGATTCTCTAATTCCTGATTTCTCAAAGATTGCAGGCTCTTCGTATTGACCATAATCCAAGTCGGATGCTTCCCACGCATCCTTGTCCTCTTGCAGATTGCTTTGGCAGTTATGGTGCTCAATAGTGAGCCGAGCTCTTTTAGCAAGAATTTCAGCAATTTCCTGATCGGAACGTTGAGGTTCATAGGGTGGCCGGCTTAGGTTTGAACCAGGTTTCTTGCCAATTTGCACCTGTTGCTGTTGAGAAGGGAGCTGATCAATCGGGCTGAGAGCTTTATCAAGATATAATAATTTTGCTTTCTCTATGACCTTCTTTTCATAAGGTTGCTTGCGAGACTTTGGCAAGAGGGCAAGTATCAAGAAAAATGCGATGAAACCAAAAATAACAAAGAAAATGATAAAAGGCATTGCCGCCTCCACTGAGTTCCTTGATTAAAACCAGTATAGACCAACGTCCCTGGTTGACGCTTATCTATTTTTATGGGCTCTCGAAATGACACACGAGATTAATTGGTCAGCAAACAGTACAATGGAGGTGGTAGTGTTTTGCTTTAAATGCTATTATGCATGCTTTATACCAAGAGATTGGGTAGACTTGCAAAGTGAATGAAGGGCACCTCGAAAAATCAGGATTTGCGCCGAGCAGATATGATCACAAAAAAAAGGCCGCACATAGGCGGCTTGCAAGAATCCTTGAGCAGCTTTTTTATCAGATCGACACGCAGATTGTGAGTTGCCCGTCACGTCTCATGCAACCTCAGCAAGGCTTGAGGTGCATTGGAGATACCGAAGAAAATTGAAAGCAAGATTCTTGAGGCCCCACCGGGCTTCTGTTCTTTCGAGCCCAATCTTTCTTGTCAGCTTTCCACCAATGGACATGGTCATGGCGCCAAAGACATGCTCCACGCAGGCCCTGATTGCAGGTTTGACGCGATTCAGCTCCTTGGCCGCTTCACTCAGCGGATGATTGCGCGCACCCTTTTCGTGAATCAGGCTTTCGAAGCCACCCAGACTCAAGAGCTCCTCAAAGCATTCTCCTGAATACGCTGAATCCGCCCATACATAGTCGTGCTCATTTTCCGGATCAAGCAGGCGGAAGCATCTGGCTGTCATGAATATTGGCAGGTGTCACAGCGTATCGACGGATGAAACAATGATCAACATCGATACAGAGACTTTCTTATATCCTAAGTGACTGATGCCATTCTTTTTGACCCAACGCGCGTCTAAGTCCTTCTCCTGCAGTAGGTTCTGGTTTTCATCCCAACCCTCAGGCAGCCTTCCAGCTTTGATTTCCCTGTTCTCCTCGCGAGTATTGCGTTGCTTCGGAACCGGGACAAGAGCTGCATCGATGATCTGGCCACCGCGGGCCTCAAGGCCCTGGGAACGGAGGTAGGCCTCAAACATCTCGAACAGCTCCTCAATCACGCCTGCTTTACGAAGCCGCTCTCTGAAGAAGGCGATGGTGGTGGCATCCGGGATGTTGTCCATGACGCCATGGCCCACAAACTCTTCAAAGGAACGCCTATCATTGACTTGAAATTCAAGCTCTTCATCGCTGAGGTTGAAAAGCTGTTGCAGAATAAGCATCTTGAACAGGATCAGTGGATCGATCTTGTTGCGCCCTGCGTTGCTCTTGCGTTCTTGCGTATAACCCTTATCAAGCAGGGTCTGAAATGAATCCCATGGGATCGATTGAGATAGCCGTTTGAGCACCGGCTTTTTGTCCTGGAGCTTGGCGACTCTTTGCTGCTCGTCCCAAAAGCCTCTCTGGCCCAAGCCTTGCTCGCAATTGCTTCATCAGATTATAACCAGTGAACACGCTGAATCAAGCTCTATTGCAATTTTTCGAGGTGCCCTGAACAAACTCAAGATATTCTCCCCAAGAAATCCGTGATTGAATACATATTTCTCTGCTTTTCATAAAAGGCTATTGCATATATCCATAGAAATTGCACGGACTTGATCTATTCCTTGGCAATCTACGCAACTCAGACAGGTACTGATCTGGAGCATAATCACCCGTTCAGCAAACCCAATCAATCCACGACAATGATGACTGAAAGTTTCACTAAGGGAATCAAGAGTCTTGCACAGAATCACACCAGACGTCTAACGATGCGGTATGCCTGCGCTGACACCTCAGGTTTTACTTTGAAAATTAATTGATTTTGCGGCCAGATGATGACAGTGTAAAGGGTGAAAACGCATCGCCGCCAGCGACGCTCGCCTTCAGGCCTGATCCGCTAGCTGGCACCAGGTCCTGGGTGAAACACCACAGCCTGCGGGATCACCTGCCGGGTGCGAAACAGCGTCTCCCCGGTTTCGTGGTCCTTGATGAGTTTTTTCCGCCACCGCACCACGTGCTGGCGGTACCGCTCTGCCCTCAATCCACTGCGGCCATCCTCCAGGCTCGGTTCGAGCAGCTCCACCAGCGAGTCAAAGTGGGGATCGAAGCCATCGTGCGGGGTGGCCGTCAGCAGAAGGAGCCCATCACAGCGCGAGGCCAGCACCTCGGCCAGGCGCCACCGACTTGAGTCCTCCCAGTCGCCGCTGCTGCCCAGCCGCACGCAGGGGTATGCCTCATCGAGGAGCACCAGATCCCAAACGGTGCGCTCCAGCTCCTAGAGCACCTTCTCCTGCTTGGCTTGGCGAAGTCCACCGAGGAGAGGCGAAAGGACACGTGATCAAGGGGATTGGCCCCCAGCACCAACTCCCAGCCCCAACTCGCTGCGACGCTCCTGCCGCTCCCCCGCGCTGCGAACGGTCTCAAAGCGCAGCCTGAAGCGCTCTCGCCTCTCCCGCTGCCACTGCCGCAGCCGGCCTGCGCGACGCGGGTCGAAGTCGGTGGTGATCGGCCGGATCGCCTCGAACGGGTGAAGGAGGTCTACCTCCATCCCCTGCAGGTCTCCCTGCAGACAGCGCAGCCGGTAGCGCTGCTGCTCGCCGGCTGGCTCGGTCTGGACCACCTCCCAGGCCAGGCCGCGAGCCTCCACTTGGGTGCCAGGCAGGACCAGGGTCAAGAGCAAATCAGCAGCACTCTGAGGCTAGGACCGGCTTGCGGCTGGGCGTCTTCAATCCAGCCCTCCACCGAAATGCCTCGCCACGGCTGTCGCTCCCTCCCGTCAGGCAGGCCAGGAGCGCCTGCGCGAATGGGGCCTTCGCCGCGACAAGAGGTGCGAGGGCTCAACAGCCATGCCGCGATGGGACACGGATCGCCCCATTCCGCAGCCCCCCTCAGGAGCCGCCATGCGCCGCCAGCACCGGCAACACCGTGCGCAGTCCGTTGAGCACCATCTGGGAGGCGATGGCAGCCTGCAAGCCAATGAGTCGCTGTTCGGCACGGCTCCGTCCGCTGGAGAGGCTGAGAAAGATGGCAAAATCCGCCAGCGAATTGAGCAGCGCCAGCAGGGAGCTCACGAACTGATCGAGATGGAGATGGACATGCTGATGCCGATGCAGATCCCGATGCAGAAGCAGAGGAAAAAGGTAAAAACGGGACGCTTCGCGGGCTCCTCCACGTTCTGGAGCCCCGACTACGTCGGCACCCTGCGCCTGCAGTCCACCGGCACCATCAACTTCACCGCCGTGGCCGAGGTGGAGCTGCAACGCCAACCCGAGGCCTTCCCCGGCGCTGGCCTGCTGGACTTCGAGATGCGCCGCCTGATCACCCTCACATCCCCCCTGAACCTCGTTCACAACGGCCTCCGCACCCGCTGCCAGATCCAGAAACCCGTCGTGCCGGTGCGGATCGAACACAGCGGTCTGCGGCTCTACCGAGGGAATGAAGACATGCCCAAAAACTCCTATGAACTCCGCGTCTTTCAAGACGTCCCTCTGGGCGAATGCGTCAGCGGCGATGGCCAGCGCTTTCAACGCTCGACCACCTGGAGGGGGAGGTCACCCTTCAAGACGCCCAAGGCACCCGGGTCTTCGGCTGGTCGCTGCGGCGTCCGCCCGGAACGCCCCCCTTCAGAGGCTTTTGAGCAGCAACGAACTCCCCATCACCAGCGCCAACCCTTCAAACGCCCGTTTCACCACCTGACTGCCCCGGGCGATCGCCAGGTGGGCGCCGAGATAGCCGCCCGCGATCGAACCTGCCAGCAGCATCGGCAGCCAGCCCCAGGCGATCTGCCCCTCACGGCCGAGGGTGAACGCTCCCGCCCCATTCCAGAACAACCCCACCAACACCAGCGTGTAAGCCACGGCGCGGCCGTAATCCAGCCCGAACCAGCGCACCAGCCAGAGCGTCACGAACAGGCCGGTGCCTGAGGTGAGCGAGCCGTTGAGCACGCCGATGGCGAACAACACCAGTCCGCCGATCAGCCAGCGCCCGCGACGGGGCGGCGGCTCCGCGCCCGCCACCCCGAGCTGGGGTCGCAACAGCGAATACACCCCCAAGCCGATCGTCAGCAGCCCCAGCAACACCGTGAACAGGCGCGGCGGCAGCGCCACCACCACCCGCGCCCCGAGCACCACCCCCGGCAGACCGCAGGCCAGGATGAACGCCGCCAGGCGCGGCTCCAACGACCCCTCGCGCCAGTGCCGCAGGGTGGCGCCCACCCCCAGGGCCACGCTGGCCACCTTATGGGTGGCGAGGGCCAAGGGGAAGCTCAGCCCGAGCAGGATCAACACCGGCAACTGCACCAGTCCGGCGCCACCGCCCGCCAGGGCCGAGAGCAGATTCGCCACCAGGGAGGCGACGAACACTCCGAGCTGCACCAACGGGTCCGTCGGCGTCATCTGCGGGACCCGCGCCGGAGGGATGGGGAAAGCACCGGGTCAGCCCCCCGCCTGCTTCGGCCGAAATCCCTCGCGCTCCAGCGCCGCCAGCGCCGCCGCCACTTGATCCCCCTGCAGCTCGATCACGCCCTCCTTGAGGGCACCGCCTGTGCCGGCGGTGGCCTTGAGCTGCTTCAGCAAGCCCTGCGCCTCCTCCCTCGGCACCTCCAGACCGGTGATCAGGGTGACGGTCTTGCCCCCTTTGCCGGCTTTTGTGCGCTGCACCCGCACCCGCTGCTGCGCCCTCGGGGTGGCCGGCGCGGCGGCCGCCGGACGGGAGAGGCTCTCGGGCCGAGAAAACTCCTGCCAGCCCCCTTTCGTGGCCATCCCCTCAGGCCTCCTCTGCGGCGGGGAGCACCCCCACCGCCTGCAGATGGGCCAACACGCGCTGCACGCACGACTCCAGATCGAGCCGACCGGTGTCGATCCGCAGCTCCGGCCGCTCCGGCGCCTCATAGGGGCTGGAGATTCCGGTGAACTCCTTGATCTGCCCGGCGCGGGCCTTGGCGTAGAGCCCCTTGGTGTCCCGCTCTTCGCACACCTCCAGATCAGCGGCGCAGTGAATCTCGATGAAGTCTCCGGGATCCACCAGGGCCCGGGCCCGCTCACGGTCGGCCCGGAAGGGAGACACAAACGCGGTGAGCACCACGACGCCCGCATCCAGAAACAACTTCGCCACCTCACCGATGCGACGGATGTTCTCCATCCGGTCGGCATCGGAAAAGCCCAGATCCGCACAGAGTCCATGGCGGATGTTGTCCCCATCGAGCACATAACAGGCCAGTCCCTGCTCGAACAGGGCCGAGTTGACGGCGTTCGCCAGGGTGCTTTTTCCCGCCCCACTCAGCCCCGTGAACCAGAGGATGGCGCTGCGATGGCCCCGCTGATGGGCCCGGGCCGCCCGCGTCACCGTGGAGTGG
>VGQX01000174.1 GCA_016882305.1 Cyanobacteria bacterium K_Offshore_surface_m2_239 | reverse complement strand
TTTTCACCTCCTACAGCCATGTCGATTTCTTCGGAGTCCTCCGCTTCAAGGTTGATCAGCAAATCGGAATTCCTCTCCTCCTTGCCGCCGTGGCGGCGCTTCTTGGCGAAGTTAAACTGGCATCCAACAATCGACGCGCAGATCAGAGTGCTCGAGAGCAAGAGGCGATTGAAAGAATGGAAGAGGCAAGCGCTAGAGAGCGACAGGCAAGCGCAAGAGAGCAAGAGGCGAGAGGAAGAGAGCAAGAGGCGAGAGAAAGAGAGCGAGAGGCGAATGAGGCTGATCGAGAGCGATATCGAGCGGCTGCAGACCGAGAACAAGCGGCTCGCCGAGCTCGAATCCAAACTCGATTCCTTGTTGCTCAATGCCGATTCCTCCTCTCAGGCACCACCCGAAACCGACTGCAACTAAACGAAGCCCTGGCACTGTTGCTGGAGGAGCCGCGGCCAGCGCCGGAAGGCTGAGCACCAAGCAGCAGAAGGCTGAGCGGAAGCGGGCATCAGGGAGTCGTACGCATATACTATAAAGAACAGGTTCGTCGGCAGGCCCGGCTAAACTCATGCCTTTCACGCCAGAGCCCCAAGCCACAGCTTCGGGTTAGGTCTCGCCACCGCTGGATCCGATGGGCTGGGTCTCTCTGGCGGCGGGGCTACTGGTCATTTTGATCACCTTTTTCACCTCCTACAGCCATGTCGATTTCTTCGGAGTCCTCCGCTTCAAGGTTGATCAGCAAATCGGAATTCCTCTCCTCCTTGCCGCCGTGGCGGCGCTTCTTGGCGAAGTTAAACTGGCATCCAATAATCGACGCGCAGATCAGAGTGCTCGAGAGCGAGAGGCGAATGAGGCTGATCGAGAGCGATATCGAGCGGCTGCAGAACGAGAACAAGCGGCTCGCCGAGCTCGAATCCAAGCTCGATTCCTTGTTGCTCAATGCCGATTCCTGCTCTCAGGCACCACCCGAAACCGACTGCAACTAAACGAAGCCCTGGCACTGTTGCTGGAGGAGCCGCAGCTGCTGTAGGCGCCGTGGCCCATAATGCTCCTAAGCTACCCTCCGCCCCCACCGCCCCGGATGCCTCGCCTCAGCGACCAGGAACGCCAGGAGGTGATGCGCTATCTGGAGGCGGATCATCCGTTGCCAGAGAAATATCGCTTCTTGTTGTTTGAAGACAAGCGCCAGGTGGAGCTGGTCTGGAACGGAAAGACCAACACGGTCTGCAACGTGGTGTTGCCCTTCCAAACGATTGAGCAGGTGGATGAACCCCGCGCCGAGCAGCCGGCGGAGGCGATGGAGGAGCTGCAGACGGATCTGTTCAGCACCGACCGCCGCGGCCGCCAGCTCAAGGGCTGGACGAACAAATTGATCTGGGGCGACAACAAGCTGATCCTCAGCTCCCTCAAAAATGGCCCCCTGCGCGAGCAGATCGAAGCCCAAGGCGGCCTGAAGTTGATCTACATCGATCCGCCCTTTGATGTGGGCGCAGACTTTTCGATGGATATCGAGATCGGCGGCGAGTCGTTCACCAAGAAGCCGAACATCCTGGAGGAGATCGCTTATCGGGATACCTGGGGGAGGGGAGCCGATTCATTTTTGTCAATGCTACATGAGAGGTTGGCATTGATGACCGATCTTTTGCATACAAAAGGTAGCATATATGTACACATGGGGCCAGCTATCTCTTATGCTGTTGAGGCCATTCTAAAGGAATTGCTTGGTGACAAAGGTCCCTCTGCAACAATCAACTGGAAAAGGGTAACGGCTCATGGGGATAGCAAGCGCTGGGGGATAACCCATGACACAATTCTCTGGAGATGCAAGACAAACGCTTACATCTGGAACGAACAATACGATCCCTACGACCAACACTATCTACAGTCTAAATATACAGCAACTGATCCTGCTAGCGGAAGGACTTATATGCTCGACAACCTGACCAGCCCCAATCCACGACCTAACATGATGTATGAGTGGCGTGGCCACAAGCCACCGGTATCGGGCTGGCGATACAAATATGAGACAATGGAACAACTGTTCCGAGATGGAAGGATTGAGTTGCCAAAAAAATTGGGAGGTCGGCCAAGATTACGACGATTTCTAGATGAAGGAAAAGGAGTTCCCTGTGGCTCGATCTGGAATAAAATAAATCCAGTCAATTCTCAAGCTGCTGAAGATACTGGATACGACACTCAGAAACCGGAATCCTTGCTTCATCAAATTATTACCGCATCCTCCAACGAAGGCGACCTCATCGCCGACTTCTTCTGCGGTTCCGGCACCACCGCCGCCGTGGCGGAAAAGCTGGGCCGCAAGTGGATCGCCACCGATCTCGGCAAGTTCGCCATTCACACCACCCGCAAGCGCCTGATCGGCGTGCAGCGCCAGCTCAAGGCCGAAGGCAAAAACTACCGCGCTTTTGAAATCCTCAACCTCGGCCGCTACGAACGCTCCCACTACATCGGCATCAATCCCAACCTGCGCGAAGAACAGCAACAGCAGCAGCTGCGCCAGAAAGAAGCTGATTTCCTCGCCCTCATCCTCAAGGCCTAACAGGCCGAACCCGTCTCCGGCTTCGCCTGCTTCCAGGGCAAACGCGCCGGCCGCCTCGTGGCCATCGGCCCGGTGAACCTGCCGATCTCACGCCTGTTTGTGGAGGAACTCATCCTCGAATGCCGCAAGCAACGGCTTAGCCGCGTCGACCTGCTCGGCTTTGAATTTGAAATGGGCCTGTTCCCTAACTTGCTCGATGATGCCCGCGCCAAAGGCATCGATATCGCCCCCAAATACATCCCCGCTGATGTGTTCGACAAACGCGCCGTCGAGAAACATCAGGTGGTGTTCCACGATGTGGCCTACATCGAAGCCACACCGCTGATCCAAGGCAACACCGTGGCCATCCAGCTCAGTGATTTCACGGTGTTCTACTCCCAGGATTCAATCGCCTTCGCCGAAGCCTCCCTCGCCGCCAGCAAGAAAGCCGGCTCCCGCATCATCGTGGACAACGGCCAGATCGTGAAGCTCAGCAAAAATGCCCGCGGCCAAATCAGCCACGACACCCTCACCCAGCACTGGACCGATTGGATCGATTACTGGGCGGTTGACTTCAACTACGAAAGCAAACGCGAAATCATTCGCGTGCCCCTCGAACCCACCGCCCAGGACATGATCCCCGGCCTTGAATCCGGCCAGCTGCCGCTCGCTGCTTACGAAGAACGCTGGACCGGCGACTACATCTTCGAAAACGAATGGCAAAGCTTTCGCACCCGCCGCGATCGCTCCCTTGAACTCACCACCATTCCCCACGAACTCACGCCCGGCCGCCGCAAAATCGCCGTGAAAGTGGTGGACATCTTCGGCAACGACACCATGACCATCCTCGATCTGGTGCTCTGATCCCCCATGGCCCTGCCCCCCGGCTTTCCCAGCGATCCCCACCTGGTGCTCAATCCAGCCCAACGCTGGCTGCCCGATCCACGCCGGCCCGATGGCTCCAGCAACGAGCACCTGCTACCGCCCCTCGTCACCCAGTTGCGCCAGCACGTGCAGCGCTTTCGCCAGGCCAGCTATGCCGGTGCCAGCCCCACCAGCCAGGCCCTGCTCCACTGGTGGTTTGGCGAACCCCATCTCCTGCCCAATGCCGAGGGCATCCTCGAAGAGTTTCGCTATTTCTTCGCCCAGCGTGAAGCGATCGAAACCATCATCTACCTGCTGGAGGTGGCCGGCGTCAAGGACAAATTCGACCTGTTGCGCTTTGATTCCAGTGGCGAAGTCTCCGCCAACTTCTTCGATGAAACCTGGCTGCGCCTGGTGATCAAGATGGCCACCGGCAGTGGCAAAACCAAGGTGTTGAGCCTCGTGATCGCCTGGTGCTTCTTCCACAAGCTCTACGAACCCGCCTCTCCCCTCGCCCGTAACTTCCTGCTGATCGCACCCAACATCATCGTGCTCGATCGCCTTGCCCGCGATTTCGACGGCCTGCGCATCTTCTTCACCGATCCCGTCCTGCCCCCCAACGGCACCGCCGGCCGCCCCTGGCGCGACGACTTCCAACTCACTGTCCACCTCCAGGACGATGTGCACGTCTGCCAACCCACGGGCAATCTCTTCCTCACCAACATCCACCGCGTCTACGCCGGCAACGACGCCATCCCCTCCCCAGGCGACGACGACAGCCGCGACTACTTCCTCGGCAACCGCCCCACGGGCTCCGCGCTGGAGTCCAAGATCGATCTGGGTCAGATCGTGCGCGACATCGATGAACTCGTGGTGCTCAACGATGAAGCCCATCACATCCACGATGCGGGCCTCGCCTGGTTTCAATCCATCGCCGACATCCACAACCGCCTCCTCCAGAAAGGCTCAGCCCTCAGCCTGCAACTCGATGTCAGCGCCACGCCACGCCACAACAACGGCGCCGTGTTCGTGCAGACCGTGGCCGATTACCCGCTCGTGGAAGCCATCGCCCAGAACGTGGTGAAACATCCGCGCCTGCCTGATCAAGCCAGCCGGGCGCGCCTGGTGGAACGCCCCAGTGCGATTTACACCGAGAAATACGCCGATTACCTTGATCTTGGCGTGATCGAGTGGCGCAAGGCCTACGCCGAACACCGCAAGGCCGGCAAGAAGGCCATCCTCTTTGTGATGACCGACGACACCCGCAATTGCGATGACGTCGCCACCTACCTCAGCGAAACCTACGCCGAGCTCAAGGGCGCCGTGCTCGTGATTCACACCAAGCAGAATGGCGACATCTCTGAGGCCGCCACCGGCAAGGCCAAAGAAGAGCTGGATCGCCTGCGCGCCCTCGCCAACGCCATCGACAGGCCCGAAAGCCCCTACAAAGCGATTGTTTCGGTGTTGATGCTGAAGGAGGGCTGGGATGTGCGCAACGTCACCACCATCGTGGGGCTGCGCTCCTATTCCGCCAAAAGCAACATCCTGCCCGAGCAAACCCTCGGCCGCGGCCTGCGCAAGATGTATACGGGTGGGTTGGAGGAGGGCCTCAGCGTGATCGGCACCGACGCCTTCATGGAGTTCGTGGAATCCATCCAGGCCGAAGGCGTCACCCTCGAACGCACCACCATGGGCCCCGGCGGGGGCGGCAACACTCTCCTTGCCATCGAAGTGGACCGCGACTCCCCCGGCAAAGACCTCAACGCCCTCGACATCCCCCTGCCGATCCTCAGCCCCCGCGTGGTGCGGCAGCCCAATGCCCTCGCTGGCCTCGATCCCCGCGCCATCCCCTTTCAACCGCTGCCCTACCTCAGCTACACCGACGATGAATTGCGCGAGATCGTCTTCCGCGACATCAGCACCGGCGAGGTCAGCCACACCACCGTGCTCGATCCCGCCACGGTGGTGGACTACCGCAACGTGATCGGCTACTTCGCCCAGACCCTCTGCCAACACACCAAACTCTTCAGCAGCCAGGCCACCCTCTACGGCCAGCTCAAACGCTTCATCCAGCATGATCTCTTCGGCCACTCCATCGATCTGGAAGCGGCCAACACCCTCCGCAACCTCGCCGAGCCACCGGCCAGCCGCACCATCTTCGACACCTTCACAAAAGCCATCAACGCCATCACCGTGCACGATCGCGGTGGCGCCCAGATCATCGGCCAGCTCAGCCTGCTCGCCACACGCCCCTTCCTGGTGAAGCCCCAGCCCTTTCTTCTGCCCAGCCGCAGCGTCTTCAACCGCATCGTCGGTGATCGCGCCCTTGAACTCGCCTTTGCCGAATTCCTCGACAGCTGCCCTGATGTGCACAGCTTCGCCAAGAACTACCTCGCCATCGGCTTCAAGCTCGATGTCGCCAAGGCCAACGGTGATGTTTCCAATTACTACCCTGATTTCATCGTCAAGCTCAACAGCGGCTCAGTGGTGATCGTGGAAACCAAGGGCCTGGTGGATGTGGATGTGCCCCACAAAATGCGGCGCCTGGCCCAGTGGATCGCCGATCTCAACGCCCTGCAAACCGAAGTGTCCTACGATTTTGTCTTTGTGGATGAGGCCGGCTTCACCAACCATCGGCCCCGCACCTTTGCCCAGTTGCTGCAGAGTTTCCGGGATTTCAAGACCTCTCAACGTTGATCCCTTCCCCCCATGACGAGGGGGAGTCCCAGCGCGTTTTCCCCCGCCCCGAACGGTGTCCCCCCCGATTGCCGGCTGCCAAGGGCGCATCGCCATCGTCATGACCCGGGCCAAGGACGAACCCGCCTGAACCCTCGCGGCGGCTGGCAACCACGCCCCCCAACCGCGTACCCCAACCCCTGGCCAAGGTCCTTGCCGTGTGAAAATCCCCAATTGTTTTGCGGTTCAACCATGCGCAGCCACGGGTGCGGCGATCTGCGGGCCGACCAGGTCGGCCAGGCCGTCCAGCTCTGCGGCTGGGTGGATCGGCGCCGCGACCACGGCGGTGTGATCTTCATCGA